>NZ_CP108086.1:4856090-5159596 GCF_036186745.1 Microbispora hainanensis
CCGCCGTCGTCTCGGCGATGCCAGGGAGCGCCGAGGACGCGCCGAGCAGCGGGCTGTACAACTCGGGCGAGATCCGGTCGCCGACGTCGGGTGGAGGCGGCGAACGAGCGTGCTTCCGCCCCCATGGGAGCGCGCCCCGAAATCGGCAACGGCGCACGCCTGTCTCCCGGCGCCCGGTCCGCTCAGCGGACCGGATCCGCCCGCGGTTTCCGGCCTTTCGCCATACTCGGGGTTCCACCGCGCTACCTCCGGTATCGGCATGGTCGTGTGATCCCGTATGTAGCACCGGCGCGAACTTTGGCGATATCTCACCAGGGCGCAAATCGGCAGAGGAGATGGAGGTCATTATCAACCTGTCATGGATTGAATTGCTGATCTTGCTACTGGCGGTGGTCTTGATATTTTTCCTGATTCTCAGACGCCGCAGAGGTGTAGGAGGTGAGACTCGGCATCCCTCCGGCGAGCGCCAGGCAAATAGTCGTGGGCGCAGCACATTAATGCAGGGGTTCACGCCCCGGAAGCGGCGGAGCGCGCCGGTCACGGCATTGACGTCATGCTTCGGGTCTACGCCAAGTGCATCGACGGACAGCGTGAGATCGCCAATCAGCGGATAGAGGCTGCCCTCGTCTCATGAACGCCTACAGCCTCGTCTCAGGGTCTCGGGTCACTCCGGGACCCTTGGGCCGTTTCGGGGGTCGGTCGCCATCCGATGCAATCGGTGAGACCTGTAGGTACCGCACCGCTATCTAAGCGAGAAGATCACATTCTGGCCAAGTTCTTCCTGGATCCCCCGTATAGCAGTAGGGACCGCGGGCTGGTCGAGGCCGGCGGTAAAGATCCGGAACCGGTGCAGAAGGTGCCACTCTTGTTCCTCATAGTCAACGATCGTGCCGTCGCTTCGCCGGTCGGGATCGGCCTCCACCTGGATGAGGCCGAAGCGTGCGAGCATGCGGTGCGCCTCGTAGGCGTCCCGGCCGATGCCGTAGTGGTTGAAGCGTATGTCGCTGGGAACGGCGACGGGATAGTCCTGGGTCGTCCGCTTTCGGTGGATGAGCATCATGAGGAACGCCAATTCTGTGTCCTCAAGCACGTGGATCCACCCATTGAGGAACAGGGAGGTGGGGAGAGTGAAGTGCTCCTCCGTCGCGTTCGGGACAGCGTACAGGACCGGATCGGCATCACCTCGTGGGCCGCGTTCGTTCATCAGCCGGAACTGCTCGTAAGTATCGACGGCCTTTCCGTGGTTCGGAAGGTGGACGAGCTGTATCTCGTCGTGGCTCAGACTCTTCAGCGCCGAAACGATACGACGCTTCTTCTTTTCGGCGCGCGACATGGCAACGTTGGTTCGGGCTCCCGTAGTCAAGGAGCTTCTCGGGGCCAGCAGGTCCACCCAACCCCGACCTTCCCCGCTGTGATCAATAAGAGGGTATCGATTGCCTGGTCGGCGACCGGGGGACGCGTGAAGGTGTGCCTCGTACAGGGCCAGCAGGTACAGGCGCAAGGCGCTGCCGGTAGGCGACATGATGCGTGTAGCCGGCGGCCGGTCGGCCAGGTTTGGTGCGCGGCGGTCGGACGGTTCCCTCGGCGGAACGTCGGCCCGGTAAACGAAACCGCTTCGGACGCGGATCTCGCGCGGAGGGGTGGACTTGAGGGCGGCCAACGCGCCGGTAGCGGTTTCGATCACGCCACGGAGGCTCTCGGAGCAATGCTTAGAACCTGTGGATCTTCAGGGAAGGGGTGTACCTTCCCGATGATCATGTAGGTCTCATGCATGACCGACGCGCCAACGTCGGTCGGGAAGGCACACCCGTGCTCACCGTAGTCCCTGACCCCGCTGACGGCGACCGCCGTACCGCAGACGCCCCGGTCTCCTCCTCCCTGATCGACGAGATCGTCCGGGAAGGCGCCCGCAGGATGCTCGCCGAAGCGCTCAAAGCCGAAGTCGACGCCTATATCGCCCAGTTCTCCGATCAGCGTGACGACGATGGGCGCCGTCTGGTCGTGCGTAACGGCTACCACGCCCCGCGCGAGGTGCTCACCGCGGCCGGCGCCATCGAGGTCCGCGCGCCGCGCGTCAACGACAAGCGCGTCGATGAGGTCACCGGCGAGCGCAAACGCTTCTCCTCGGCGATCCTGCCGCCCTGGGCGCGCAAGACACCGAAGATCACCGAAGTGCTGCCCTTGCTCTACCTGCACGGCCTGTCCTCCGGTGACTTCGTCCCAGCGCTGGGGCAGTTCCTCGGCTCGGCGGCCGGCCTGTCGGCGCCGGTCATCACGAAGCTGACCGAGCAGTGGAAGGCCGAGCAGCGCGCCTTCGCCGACCGTGACCTGTCGGGCGTGGACTACGTCTACCTGTGGGCCGACGGGGTGCACGTCAACGTCCGCCTGGAGGAGCACCGTTTGTGCCTGCTGGTGATGATCGGCGTGCGCGCCGACGGCCGTAAGGAGCTCATCGCGCTGTCCGACGGCTACCGCGAGTCGACCGAGTCGTGGGCCGACCTGCTGCGCGATTGCAAACGGCGGGGGATGCGCGCGCCGGTGCTGGCCGTCGGGGACGGCGCACTGGGGTTCTGGGCCGCCCTCGGTGAGGTGTTCCCGCAGGCCAGGGCTCAAAGGTGCTGGTTTCACAAAATCGCCAACGTGCTGGGAGCCATGCCGAAGTCCGCACAGAGCGGCGCGAAGAAGGCGTTGGCGGAGATCTGGAACGCCGAGGACAAAGACCACGCCCTGGCGGCGGTGAAGGCGTTCCAGGCCGCTTACGGGGCCAAGTACGGCAAGGCCGTGGCCAAGGTCGTCGACGACGTGGACGAGTTGCTAGCGTTCTACGACTTCCCAGCCGAGCATTGGGTGCATCTGCGCACGACCAACCCCATCGAGTCGACGTTCGCCACCGTGCGGCACCGCACCAAGGTCACCAAAGGCCCCGGTTCACGGGCGGCCGGGCTGGCCATGGCGTTCAAGCTGATCGAGTCGGCCCAGGCCCGCTGGCGCGCGGTCAACGCCCCCCACCTCGTCGCCCTGGTCCGCGCCGGGGCCACCTTCGTCAACGGCAAGCTCGTCGAACGCCCCGACGATCAGCCCTCACCAGCAGCTGCTTAGGAACTCGTGATCCACAGGTCTTGACGATTGCTCAGGCTCCTCTCGAGGCGCGCCTCTCTCGCCTGAAGCTGTCCCCGGCTCTTGCTGTTCAAGATCGGCAGCCATCCCTTTAAAAGATCTTGATGCGCCTTGAGCTGAACGTCCTGACCCGCCTGAAACCCTGACTATTTATTTCCCTATAACTCATAAATGGCAGGCGGGTTAGCGCGTTCACGAAGTCTACTCGCGCAACCGGGCGAAGCGCACCATCCTGGGATCAGACGCCGCGGCCCCCGGGGGTACCGCCCCGAGGGCCACTAGGTCGGCGCACTTCCATACACGAGCGAATGGAGTCTCGCCATGCCCAGGGTAAGCCCTCCGGCCAGGTCGGGAGCGGAGTCTCCCGAGAGGTTGCCTCTCAGGTGGGCCGTGATCGGCATCGCTGTGACGGTGGTCGCGGTGGCGGCGGCCCCGGCCGGGGTTCTCGCCGCGATCGGTGCCGGTCTCGGCACCGCTGTCGCGCTGCACAGGATGATCATGTAGTCGGAGCACGGGCGGCAGGAAGCATACGCTTTCTGTCGCCCGCCGGCTCACCCGTAACTATCGTGGCCTGCGAAAACGCGACCAATATCATCCCGTGTATATCCCGTGACTGGCGACAAACGGCGACTCTCGGTGGCCTACGGCTGCATGTCAGGCAAGCATGATCCATGCAGAAGTCGCAGCTCAGGCAGGGTTTCCCTGATCAAACGTGGTAGGGCGGGTGGGACTTGAACCCACGACCCACGGATTATGAGTCCGATGCTCTGACCGGCTGAGCTACCGCCCCGCAATGGTGGAGTCTCTCACAACTTAGCGGGTGAGGGGATCTGCGAACGGAGGTGATCGGCGGCCTTCGGCCGTGGGCGTAATCGCTGCCAGACGACCATCCGGTGATCGCCCGTTCTGGGGTGTGGATACCCTGTCGGGAGTCATGGGGCCTATGTCAGGGTATGTGACAGTTGAGACGACATCGCTCCACAAGACGACTCTGCGAAACGTGGCTCCGCAACGGAATCCGGGGGTGCCCCGTGGGGAGACGACTGGCGGGCGTCTGCGTGCTTCTCCTGATGTCCCTTCCGGCCTGCGGGCAGGGCGGGCGGCAGCCGGGAGGGGAACTCGGAGCGGTCGGCGACGTGCGGGAGGGCTTCACCGTCGGCCTGCTGCTCCCCGACGAGGGACCCGATCGGCCTCTGTTCACCCGGGCCCTGGCGTCCCTGTGCCCGCGCTGCCATGTCCAGTACGCGAACGCCGCGGGCGATTGGGCCAGGCAGGGGCGGCAGATCGGCCGGATGCTGGCCGACGGCGTGCGGGTGCTGGTCCTCGGCGCGGTGGACCCCGGGGCCGCCGCTCCCTGGGTGGCCAGGGCCAAGCTGTCCGGGGCGAAGGTCGTCGCGTACGACCGGCTGGCGAACGGGCCGGTGGACGCCTACGTGGCGACCGATCCGGCCCGCGTCGGGCGGGAGCAGGCGCTGGCCCTGCTCGGCGCCATGAAGACCGCGGGGCCGGTGGTGCTCCTCAACGGCCCGGCCACGGACCCGTACGCCGTGACGGTGAAGCGGGCCATGCACGCGGTGCTGGACGGCCGGGTGACGATCGGCTGGGAACGGGACCTGACGCGGCCCGACGAGGCCGCACGCGAGGTGGCGGCGGCCGTCGCCGCGCTCGGCGGGGCCGCGAAGGTGGCGGGCGTGTGCTGCGCGAGCGACACGGCGGCGGAGGCCGTCGCGGCCGAGATGGCGCGGGCGGGGATGACCGGGGTGCCGCTGATCGGGCACGGCGGGCGGCCCGCGGCACCGGGGCGGGCGGGGGCCGGCACGCAGACCGCCACGGTCCGTCCCGATGTCGCGGCCGAGGCGGCGGCCGCCGCCAGGCTGGCGGTCGAGGTCGCGGGCGGCAGGACCGTGTACGGCACGGCCGTCGTGGCCAACGGGACGACGGTCTCGATCCCGGCGGTGCTGGTTCCGCCGGCCGTGGTCACGAAGGCCCCGGCCCGTGGGGCTCCCGCCCCCGGGACCGCTCCCGGGCAGGGCACGCGATCGCACTGATCCGACGGCAGGGCCGCGGCCGCACTGGGGTGTACGGCCGCGGTCAGGGGAGTGCGGGCTTACTCCTCTTCGCCGGAGGAGGCGGGGCGCCGGAGGAGGCGGGACCGTCGGACGGGCGCAGGCGCTCCCAGAGCAGGAACGCGCCGCCGACGACGAGCATCGCGACGCCCGTCCACAGGTTGATGCGGATGCCCTCCGCCTTCTGGATCTCCTGGGCGCTGTCGAGCAGCCCGGTGACCGCGAGGATCAGTCCGTAGACCACGAACAGACCGCCGATCACGCGGCGGATGTCGAAGAGCCGTTGCGGGGCGGCCATGCGAACCTCCTAGAGGAAGGGCAGGTAGAACGCCGCGGCGAGGACGACCGCCCCGGCGCCGAGGATCACGGGGGAGCGATACCAGGCGGCGTCTCCCGCCAGCGCGTCGTCCGAGACGGACGCGTCGCTCAGGCCGTAGACGAGCCCGCGCAGCTCGCTCTCCGGCTTGGGGGTGGTGGCGAGCGTGACCACGACGGAGACGACCGCGTCGACCACGAAGGCGATGCCGGCGCCCCAGAAGCTCGCGTTCAGCTCGGTGCCGAAGCCGAACACGCCCGCTTTGTAGAGGATGTACGAGGCGAAGGCGCAGACCGTGCCGCTCAGCAGGCCCCAGAAGCCCGCCCAGGCGGTCATCCGCCGCCAGAACAGGCCGATGATGAACGTCGCGAACAGCGGGGCGTTGAAGAACGAGAACAGCGACTGCAGGTAGAACAGTCCTAGATGACGTTCTTCCTTCCCCCAGGAGATCACATGCTCAGGCTCGCGGACTCGATCCCCGTCGTGTCCTACGCGCGCATCTCGGCGGACACGAAGAGAGACGAGCACGGCGTACGGGACCAGCACAAGGTCAACCGGGAGACGGCTGCCCGGCACGGCGGGACTGTACAAACAACGGTGTAACTCCTGATCAAGGAGACACCTGTGACGAGTACGGTGATCCAGCAGTCTGAGGCGCTGGACCTGGAGGACACCGCGGTGGCGCGGAAAGAGCATGAGGCGTCGGATCGTGAGCTGGTGGCCCGCCTGGTCGGCCAGGCCCGCGCCGAGGGGCTGGAGCTGGTCGGGGAGAACGGGCTGCTGGGCCGGCTGACCAAGCTGGTTTTGGAGTCGGCCCTGGAAGGCGAGCTGACCGACCACCTCGGCTACGACAAGCATGATCCGGCCGGTCGCGGCAGCGGCAACTCCCGTAACGGCACCCGGACCAAGACGGTCATCACCGACGTCGGGCCGGTCGAGATCGACGTGCCTCGGGATCGGGACGCCAGCTTCGAACCGAAGATCGTGCGCAAGCGGCAGCGGCGGCTGCCGGGTGTGGATGAGATGGTCATCTCGCTGGCCGCCAAGGGCCTGACCACCGGGGAGATCTCGGCGCACCTGGCCGAGGTCTACGGGGCGGAGGTGTCCAAGCAGACCATCTCCACGATCACCGACGCGGTGATCGAGGGCATGGCCGAGTGGCAGAACCGCCCTCTGGATCCCGTCTACCCGGTGGTGTTCATCGACGCCATCCACGTCAAGATCCGTGATGGGCAGGTGGCCAACCGGCCGATCTATGTGGCGTTGGCGGTCACCGCCGACGGTGAGCGCGACATTCTCGGGTTGTGGGCCGGCGACGGCGGTGAGGGCGCCAAGTTCTGGCTGCACGTGCTGACCGAGATCAAGAACCGGGGCGTCGCCGATGTGCTCATGATGGTCTGCGACGGCCTCAAAGGGCTGCCGCAGGCCATCGAGCAGGTCTGGCCGCAGACCGTGGTGCAGACCTGCGTGGTGCACCTGCTGCGCGCTTCCTTCCGCTACGCCGCACGCCAGCACTGGGACGCCATCGCCAAGGCGCTGCGGCCGGTCTACACCGCCCCGACCGAGGCCGCCGCGCTCGAGCGGTTCGCCGAGTTCGCCGAGGTCTGGGGCGGCAAGTACCCGGCGATCGTGAAGTTGTGGCAGGACGCCTGGGCGGAGTTCGTGCCGTTCCTGTCCTTTGATGTGGAGATCCGCCGGGTGATCTGCTCGACGAACGCGATCGAGTCGGTCAACGCCCGGATCCGTCGGGCGGTCAAGGCCCGCGGCCACTTCCCCAACGAGCAGGCCGCGCTCAAGTGCGTCTACATGGCCATCATGAGCCTGGACCCGACGGGCAAGGGCCGCAAACGCTGGATGAACCGGTGGAAGGCCGCCCTGAACGCCTTCGAGATCACCTTCGAAGGCCGACTGTCAGCAACCCGCCGCTAGAACAAACCGAAGCCGAGTTACACCGTTCGCTGGACAGGCCCGGCACGGGGGGGCTGGACCGTCGTGCACGAGTTCACGGACAACGACAAGTCTGCTGCCAAAGCCGATGTCGTGCGTGACGATTTCGAGGCCATGTTGAAGGCGCTCCGCGCGGGCAAGCTCGATGACGGCACGTCGGTTCGCGGGGTGGTGGTCGTGGCCGATGACCGCCTGACCCGTCGCCCTGGCGACTACGAGCGCTTCGTAGAGGCGTTCACCTACAACGACGGGTTCGTGTTCGCCGACGCCAAGCAGACCAAGAACCTGTACAGCGAAGACGTCGAGAGCATGGGCCTGTGAGCAATCGTCAAGACCTGTGGATCACGAGTTCCTAAGCAGCTGCTGGTGAGGGCTGATCGTCGGGGCGTTCGACGAGCTTGCCGTTGACGAAGGTGGCCCCGGCGCGGACCAGGGCGACGAGGTGGGGGGCGTTGACCGCGCGCCAGCGGGCCTGGGCCGACTCGATCAGCTTGAACGCCATGGCCAGCCCGGCCGCCCGTGAACCGGGGCCTTTGGTGACCTTGGTGCGGTGCCGCACGGTGGCGAACGTCGACTCGATGGGGTTGGTCGTGCGCAGATGCACCCAATGCTCGGCTGGGAAGTCGTAGAACGCTAGCAACTCGTCCACGTCGTCGACGACCTTGGCCACGGCCTTGCCGTACTTGGCCCCGTAAGCGGCCTGGAACGCCTTCACCGCCGCCAGGGCGTGGTCTTTGTCCTCGGCGTTCCAGATCTCCGCCAACGCCTTCTTCGCGCCGCTCTGTGCGGACTTCGGCATGGCTCCCAGCACGTTGGCGATTTTGTGAAGCCGTAAAAGATCAACTTGTCGGTGTGTCGCGGTCGTTTGGCACTGCGGCGAGCAGATTTGCTGCAGTGCGGTATCGGATTGGCGCGTCGGGGGGAATGTGGCCTGCTTGCTGGAGCAGGGGACGGGTTTCGCGGATGACGTTGCCGATGGACGATCTGCTGACATCGCCTAGAACGTCGGCCAGGACATCCATCGTGCAGAGTTTCCGCTGGTAGAGAATCGTGAGCACGACCCGTTCGCTGTTGCTGATCTTCTGGGGGAAGACGCCGGATCGGGTCCCGGGCTGGCGGTGCCCGCCCCGCCGCTGGTAGCCGAGGCGCTCGCCTTGAGCGACCTGTGCTGCGGCGAGGCGCTGGATGAGGAGACGGAGTTCGTCGCGGCTGATCCCGGTCAGAACCGGATGGGATAGTTGATCGATGATCACGGCTCGTGCGGGGCGCTGGCCGGTGTCCAAGAAGCCGAGGAGAGCGGCGGGTTTGGCGAAGCGGACCTGAGCGGCTCCGGCGTGGTGGCCGTGGTCTTCCAAGACTCTGCGGGTCTCCTTCACCAGGTCGGCGATGCAGACGTCGGTGACCTCCAGAAGGTCGGCCAGGACCTTCATGGAACAGACCTGCCGCTGGTAGAGGAGCGTGAGCAGGAGGCGGGCGGCGGCGTCGAACAAGGGCTTGGCGCGGAGGTTGCCGGTGGCGCGCCGAGCTCGGCCGCCGCGTTGCCGGCTGTGCCGTTCCTGGGTGCGGGCGGCCTGTGCAGGCGCGAGCGCGGTGGCCAGCTGGCGTAGTTGAGGGGTGCTCATGCCGGTCAGCCGCGGATCGGCCAGACGCAGCAGCATGGCCTGGCGCCGCTGCGCGGGTCCGTCGCCCTCGCTCACCGGCTGGGACGTGGCCGGGTCGTCGGCCATTACTGGGCGCAGGGTGTAGTTCCAGGTGCCGTGGGTGGCGTGTCGTTCCAGGGGCAGGGCGGCGAAGCGCTCCTTGCTGATCGCGACACCGGTCGGGTAGTCGCCGGTGTCCAAAACCGCCTCCACCCGCAGTCCGGTACTGGTCTGGGTGGAAGCGATGGTGTTGACCACTACGTCATGACTGGTCAGGGGCCTGCCGCGCCAGTTGAGGGTGATGTGGGAGAACAGCCGGTGCTCGATCTTGTTCCATTTGGAGGTGCCGGGCGGGAAGTGACAGACCGTGATCACCAGCCCGGTCTCGGCGGCCAACGCGGCCAGTTCGCTCTTCCAGACCCGATAACGGTAACCGTTGGAGCCGCCCGCGTCCGCAGTGATCAGTAGCCGTGAGGCGGACGGGTAGTCGTGGCGGCCGCGCGCTTTCCACCAGCGGCGGATGGACTCCACCGCGAACACCGAGGTGTCATGGTCGACACCGACGTTCACCCAGCCGGTGTTGGCCGTGATGTCGTAGATCCCGTACGGGATCGCCTGCTCGACGTCCGGACCGGAGAAGAAGAAGTGGTGGTCTTCGACCTCGATCGGCTCGCCCCTGGGGCGCCACTCGCGTCCGGTCATCGGGAGCCGGCCCAGCTGTTCCCGCTTCTTGGTGTCCACGCTGATCACCGGCTCGCCGTCAGCCTGATGGGCTTTGACCTGCTCGTTGATATAGCGGAACTGGGCGTCACGGTCGGGGTGCTGGGCGCCTTCGAGGGTCTTGACGTTGGCTTGCAGGCTGAACCCGGCCGTCTTCAGCAATCGTCCTACCGTGGGCGCCGATACACCGTGTCCTTGCCGGGTCAGCTCGGCGGCCAGGTGGCGTAGCGACTTGGTCGTCCACCGCAGCGGGGACTGCGGGTCGCCGCGCTCATCCGGCTCCACCAGCCCCAGCAGCGCCGTCAGGACGGCCGGATCGTCGTCTTCAACACGCTTGCGACCACCCCCGGATCGTCGGACACGACCTGCCGGAAGCGGCTTCCGGCCTTCTTCCAGCTCGAAGATGCCGTTACGGACGGTCGTCTCGCTGACCCCAGCGGCCTGAGCGACAGCCCGCACCCCACCGTGTCCCAGCAGCCGCGCCTCGGTCGCCAGCACCAGCCGATGCTGTCGTTCGTTCAGATGCGGGCGTAATGCCTCGAATTTCCGCGCGAGTTGGCCGCGGACCTCGCTGGAGATCGCCATACCATCTCAACGAGCCGAAGATCACGAAGCAACGCCTTATTTCTTGACGGCTTCTGTGAAACCAGCACCTTTGAGCCCTGGCCTGCGGGAACACCTCACCGAGGGCGGCCCAGAACCCCAGTGCGCCGTCCCCGACGGCCAGCACCGGCGCGCGCATCCCCCGCCGTTTGCAATCGCGCAGCAGGTCGGCCCACGACTCGGTCGACTCGCGGTAGCCGTCGGACAGCGCGATGAGCTCCTTACGGCCGTCGGCGCGCACGCCGATCATCACCAGCAGGCACAAACGGTGCTCCTCCAGGCGGACGTTGACGTGCACCCCGTCGGCCCACAGGTAGACGTAGTCCACGCCCGACAGGTCACGGTCGGCGAAGGCGCGCTGCTCGGCCTTCCACTGCTCGGTCAGCTTCGTGATGACCGGCGCCGACAGGCCGGCCGCCGAGCCGAGGAACTGCCCCAGCGCTGGGACGAAGTCACCGGAGGACAGGCCGTGCAGGTAGAGCAAGGGCAGCACTTCGGTGATCTTCGGTGTCTTGCGCGCCCAGGGCGGCAGGATCGCCGAGGAGAAGCGTTTGCGCTCGCCGGTGACCTTATCGACGCGCTTGTCGTTGACGCGCGGCGCGCGGACCTCGATGGCGCCGGCCGCGGTGAGCACCTCGCGCGGGGCGTGGTAGCCGTTACGCACGACCAGACGGCGCCCATCGTCGTCACGCTGATCGGAGAACTGGGCGATATAGGCGTCGACTTCGGCTTTGAGCGCTTCGGCGAGCATCCTGCGGGCGCCTTCCCGGACGATCTCGTCGATCAGGGAGGAGGAGACCGGGGCGTCTGCGGTACGGCGGTCGCCGTCAGCGGGGTCAGGGACTACGGTGAGCACGGGTGTGCCTTCCCGACCGACGTTGGCGCGTCGGTCATGCATGAGACCTACATGATCATCGGGAAGGTACACCCTGAACCACTCCGACTTTCGTGGAGGCCCTGAAGCCAGCATCATCTGCTGGCGGAAGGGAGAATCACGTCACGATGCCAGCCCCGAGGAAATACCCCCAAGAGCTTCGCGAGCGCGCGGTCCGCATGGTCTTTGAGGTCCGCCGGCAGACCGGCGGCGCCCCCGGCGCGATCGCCCGGGTGGCCGACCAGCTCGGCGTTCACCGCGAGGCGCTGCGCGGGTGGGTGCGCCAGGCCGAGATCGACGAGGGGCAGCGGCCGGGCACCTCGACCACCGACGCCCAGCGGATCGCCGAGTTGGAGCGCGAGGTGCGCGAGCTGCGCCGCGCCAACGAGATCCTCAAGGCCGCGGCCGCTTTTTTCGCGGCCGAACTCGACCCCCGGCCGCCCAGGTAGTCGCCTTCATCGACGCTCACCGCGGCGCTTTCGGCGTCGAGCCGATCTGCCAGGTGTTGCAGGTGGCGACGTCGACGTACTACGCGGCCAAGTCCCGTCCGCCCTCAGCCCGGCAGGTGCGGGACGCCCAGCTCATGGCCGAGATCACCACGGTGTGGAACGAGAACTTCGAGGTGTATGGCGTGCGCAAGATGTGGAAGGAGCTCAACCGGCGCGGCACCCGCGTGGCCCGCTGTACCGTGGCCCGGCTGATGAAGCGCCTGGGGCTGGCCGGGGCGGTTCGCGGGGACCACAAGCGACCGACCACGATCCCCGATGCTCTCATTGACCGGCCCGCCGACCTGGTCAAACGCGACTTCACCGCCCCCTCCCCCAACCGGTTGTGGGTCGCCGACCTGACCTACATCCCCACCGCGTCGGGGTTCGTGTACGCGGCGCTGGTGATCGACGCGTTCTCGCGGATGATCGTCGGGTGGCGTCTGGCCGATCATCTGCGCACCGACCTGGCGCTGGACGCGCTGGAGATGGCCATCTGGCGTCGCGGAGACGGACGGCGGCTGGAGGGCCTGGTGCACCACTCCGACCGCGGCTGCCAGTATCTGTCGATTCGCTACACCGAGCGCCTGTCGGGTGCCGGGGCGGTCTGCTCGGTCGGATCTCGAGGGGACAGCTATGACAACGCCTTGGCCGAAAGCACCATCGGGCTGTACAAGACCGAGCTGATCCACCGGCGCGGCCCGTGGAACGGCCTGGACGACGTCGAGATCGCCACCATGGAATGGGTCGACTGGTACAACAACCGGCGCCTCCACAGCGCCTGCAACGACCTTCCACCAGCCGAATTCGAGACCCACTACCGAACCCAAACCGCCCCGGCTATCCTCACCCCAGCCAGCTAACCCGGCCTCCACGAAACTCGGCGCGGTTCAGCACCGAGAGTCCGGCCGTGTATGTCTCTGCACAGTACGCACCGAGCGGAAGTTTCATCGACGATGCCTGGGACGAATGTTGATCCAAATCCGGCGTCCAATCCTACCCGGCGATGGGAGGACACTGACGAGGTTCGAGTGGAGGCAACTCTTCTCGTAAAGCCTCTCGGTCCTCTTCCTCGAAAGGTGTTGGCAGCGCTCAGTCAAACTCCATCAGTGGCTATTGAAGCCGTCGAACTTGCATCAACTCTGGATGCTCCGACAGACGAAGTTCAGAGTGCGGTGAATCGCATCAACAGTTTCGCCGAGGCGTTCGGCTTCGTCCCGCTGATCTCAGCTCATGAAAGCGGTCGCTTCTTCATCGACCCTCCTGCTGCGAGGGTTGTCAATGCGGCTCTAGAGAAGACTGAGCGTCGTTAGGAGAAATGGAACAGGGAGCCTCCTTGATGAGGCTCCCTGTTCGCATTCCCTGGTGGCACATGTACGTAGGAACATCGGCCCCCTGCTTGGAACGCTCGGCATCGGGGGTTTGGCGGTTCGTGGGCCGCTGCCCGCGGGGCGGCGCGGGCCGGGACCGGCCCCCCAGGCCGCATGCCCGGCCCGCTGGCCGCCCGGAGTGGGCGGGCGGCGGGCGAGCGAAGCGAGCCCCTTGACCCTGTAGTGAGGATTCTCGCCGAATCGGCTCTTGGCGGACTGGACGATCAGATGCCCGGCGTCCCTGTCGGTGTGCCTCGCCGGGTGATTGCCCTGCTAGATGCCCGTTCGTGGCTGCCGGTGCTGCGTCTTGACGCTCTTGAGCGATGTCACGCGAAAGAGTTGCGTGATTGCATGTTCTGGAGATAATTCATGATGTTGCCGAACCCGGCGGCGATGAACGCCGTGCCGATTCCGGCGAGGACGCCGACCACGGTGGCGATCCGGCCGAGCCGCACGTACCACTCGTCGGGGTGGTCGCCGTTGACGTGCGCCTTCCAGATGTCCTGGGTGAAGACCGTGTTGAAGCCGCTGATGTTGGCGGCCATCCCGGCCATGAACGACGCGAGCAGGCCGGTCACCGCGACACCGAGCACGCCGTTGGGCAGGAACTCGTTCATGAGCAGCGGGATCGCCTCGTTGTACGTCGGCCCGCCGTCCTTGCCGAGGTCGCCGAACAGCACGACCGCGATGAGACCGGGGATCACGGTGACGATCGGGATCACGAGCTTCGGGTAGGCCGCGACGATCGGGGTCAACCGGGCGGCGTTGGTGTTGCGGGCCGACAGCGCGCGCTGCACCTCGGCGAAGTTGGTGGTCCAGTAGCCGAAGGACAGCACGAACCCGAGGCCGAAGACCACGCCGATCCAGTTGGCGTTGAGCGGATTGTCTGTGCCGGCGGTGTGCGCCCAGGTGTGCAGCCCGCCCTCGCCGAGCACGCTCTGCCTGACCTTCTCGCCGAGGCCGGAGAAGCCGCCGACCCGGGTCAGGCCGATGACCACCACCGGCACGAGCCCGGCGACGATCACGAAGAACTGCATGACCTCGTTGTAGATCGCCGAGGACAGGCCGCCGAGCGTGATGTACGCCAGCACGATCGCGGCCGACACGATGATGGACAGCCACAGCGGCCAGCCGAGCAGGGCGTCCATGATGAGCGCCAGCGCGTACAGGTTGATCCCGGCGATGAGGATCTGCGCGACGGCGAAGGTCCCGGCGTTGAGCAACTGGGTCGCGCCGTTGAAGCGGCGGCGCATGAACTCCGGGACGCTGTGCACCTTCGACCGGTAGTAGAACGGCATCATCACGACGCCGAGGAACACCATGGCGGGGACCGCGCCGATCCAGTAGTAGTGCAGCGTCATCGCGCCGTACTGCGCGCCGTTCGCCGCCATGCCGAGCACCTCGGTGGCGCCGAGGTTGGCGGACATGAAGGCCAGGCCGGTGATCCAGGCGGGGAGTGCGCGGCCCGAGAGGAAGAAGTCCAGACTCGTCCGTACGGCCCGTTTGGCGGCGAAGCCGATTCCCAGCACCACGACGAAGTACAGGGCGAGGATCACGTAGTCCAGGACGTTGACGTCGAGCCGCAGATCCTGTGCGGCCAGCAATTGGGCATCAGGCACGCGACGGCGGCTACCCGAAGGTCGTGCCGTTTCACGCGGTATATCCAATCGTGACGACACCGCAGGTGAAGGCGCTGCAAGGCCGTGCGGCGGTGTCCCGAGTGACGGGGGAGCAGCCGGGTAAGCGAGGGAGAACAGGACAACACCGACGAAGGGGGCACGTCATGGCCGACGCACCGAACCCGATCCAGCTGCAGAAACACCTGAAGGGCGTCGACTATCCGGCCGCGAAGTCGGACCTGATCCGTACGGCCCGGGACCAGGGCGCGGACGACACCGTCATCAACGCGCTGGAGCGCATCCCGGACCGGCAGTACGACGGCCCCAACGCGGTCAGCAAGGCGGTCACCGACGCCCGGTGACGAAGGGGCCCGCTGAGAACACAGGCCCGCTGAGAACACCGGCTCGGTGAGAACACAGGCCCGTCGAGAAGAAGTCTGGTGAGCAACCGGTCCCGGCATCGGGCGGCCGGCGCGGGAACGATCCCGCGCCGGCCGCCCGTGTGTGTGACGCAGCATGCCCGCCGCCCGCGTGACGCCGCGTGCCGTTTCCCGCGTTTCTGGCGGGTACGGCGGGCAGGCCGGGGGTCAGGACCAGACGGCGGCGATCGGCTCGGCGAGGGCGGCGGCCTGGTCGAGCCCCGCCGCGAAGGCAGGTCCCCACAGAGCCGGGTCGAGGACGTTCTCGCCGAACACCGCAGTGGAGGCCGCGTCGGGGTGGACGACGTACGACGCGGACGCCCCGGCCTTCGCCATCTCGGCTTCGAGGACGGCCCTGGGGGTCAGGTTGCCGAGCGGTTCGAGCACCACGAGGGTGCGTGCGCCCGCCGCGAGGTCGGCGTTGGTCGTGGAGCGGACGCCGCCGTCCACGTACCTGCGGCCGTTGATCTCCACGGGCGGGAAGACCATCGGCACGGCGCAGCTCGACGCGACGGCCAGCACCAGCGGCGCGCCGGAGGACCGGTCCCACACGACGAACTCGCCGGTGGCCGCGTCCACGCTGGTGATCAGCAGCTCGCGCTCGGGCCACTCCTTCACCGGCAGCCGTTCGCCGACCGCCGCGAGCCGGTCGGCGTAGTGGTCGACCCTGGCCGCCAGGGCCATCTGGCCGACCCTGCGGCGGGCCTCCCGCCGGTCGATGTCCGGGTCGAACAGCACGGCGAACGCCTGCATGACCTCGTCCAGGTCGGCGGCCGGGGGCGGGCCGGTGTCCACCTCGACCTGGTGGGCGATCGCCTCCTCCAGGTCGGCGCCGGTGGCCACGAGCGTGCCGACGACGGAGCCTGCCGAGGTGCCGATGATCCGGTCCGCCGTCCCCAGGTCCACGCCGAGACGGCGCAGGCCGGTGACGATCCCCGCTTCCCAGGCGATGCCGGCGACTCCTCCGCCGCCGAGCACGAGAGCAGTAGTCATAACCGGAATTATGTTCCACGAATGCGTGTGCCCGAGCCCGTGGTGAAACCGGTTCCAATTAGTCTGGACGCCAAACTATTGACGGCGCTTCCGCTGGTATGTGACTCTTCCCTTCAGATTTCCATGCACGTGGGAGAAGGACGGTCAGGGTCCCCACCTGATCGTGCATGGCCGGTTGTCCGTGCTCGGAGGGAAAACCGTCCATGCGAAGATTCGCATCCATGCTCGTGGTCGCCGCCGTGGCCCTGGTCACGGCCGTGATCAGAATGAGCCCCGTGTCGGCCGTGGCCGCCGACCCGTACACGTTCAAGAACGTGCAGATCGCCGGTGGAGGCTTCGTCCCCGGCATCGTGTTCAGCCAGGCCCAGAAGGACCTCATCTACGCCCGCACCGACATCGGCGGCGCGTACCGCTGGAACCAGTCCTCCCAGACGTGGACGCCGCTGCTCGACTGGGTCGGCTGGTCCAACTGGGGCTACAACGGCGTCGTAAGCATCGCCCCCGACCCGGTGGACGCCAACAAGGTGTACGCCGCCGTCGGCATGTACACCAACAGCTGGGACCCCAACAACGGCGCGATCCTGCGCTCGTCGAACAAGGGCGACACCTGGCAGGTGAGCCCGCTGCCGTTCAAGCTGGGCGGCAACATGCCCGGCCGTGGCATGGGCGAGCGCCTCGCGGTGGACCCGAACAAGAACAGCATCCTCTACTTCGGCGCGCCCAGCGGCAACGGCCTGTGGCGGAGCACCGACTCCGGCGCCACCTGGTCGAAGGTGACGAACTTCCCCAACGTCGGCAACTACGTCGCCAGCCCCGGTGACGCCTACAACGGCGACAACCAGGGCGTCGTCTGGGTGACCTTCGACAAGCGGACCGGCACGTCGGGCAACGCCACCCAGACGATCTACGTGGGCGTGGCCGACAAGAGCAACACCGTCTACCGCACCACCAACGGCGGCACCTCGTGGGAGCGGGTCGCCGGCCAGCCCACCGGCTACATCGCCCACAAGGGCGTGCTCGACACGACCAACGGCTACCTCTACATCGCCACCAGCGACACCGGCGGCCCGTACGACGGCGCCAAGGGCGACGTGTGGCGCTACGCCACCGCCACCGGCACCTGGACCCAGATCAGCCCGATCCCGTCGAGCAGCGGCGACGACTACTTCGGCTACAGCGGCCTGACCATCGACCGCCAGCACCCCGGCACGATCATGGTCGCCACCCAGGTCTCCTGGTGGCCCGACGCGATCTTCTTCAGGAGCACCGACAGCGGCGCGAACTGGACCCGCATCTGGGACTGGACCTCCTACCCGAACCGCAGCTTCCGCTACAAGATGGACATCTCCGCCGCTCCGTGGCTGACCTTCGGCACGAACCCCCAGCCGCCCGAGGTCACGCCCAAGCTCGGCTGGATGAACGAG
This sequence comes from Microbispora hainanensis, assembly GCF_036186745.1. Lineage (NCBI taxonomy): Bacteria > Bacillati > Actinomycetota > Actinomycetes > Streptosporangiales > Streptosporangiaceae > Microbispora > Microbispora hainanensis. Next base: position 4,873,684 of record NZ_CP108086.1, read on the forward strand.
TCGGTGGAGATCGACCCGTTCGACTCCGACCGGATGATGTACGGCACCGGCGCGACGATCTACGGCACCACCGACCTCACCAAGTGGGACTCGGGCGGCCAGTTCACCATCAAGCCGATGGTGAAGGGCCTGGAGGAGACCGCCGTGCTCGACCTGATCAGCCCGCCGAGCGGCGCCCCGCTGATCAGCGCGCTCGGCGACCTCGGCGGCTTCCGGCACACCAACCTCGACGCCGTGCCGTCCTCGATGTTCACCCAGCCCGTCTTCACCTCCGGCACCTCGCTCGACTACGCCGAGACCAACCCGAGCGTGATGGTGCGGGCCGGCAACTTCACCGACTCCGACCGCCCGAACGACAGCCACGTGGCGTTCTCCACCGACGGCGGGGCCAACTGGTTCCAGGGCACCGAGCCGGGCGGGATCAACAACGGCGGCACGGTCGCGGCGGCGGCCGACGGCAGCCGCTTCGTCTGGGCCCCCGGCGACCCCGGCATCCAGGTCGTCTACTCCGTCGGCTTCGGCAACAGCTGGACCGCCTCCAGCGGCGTCCCGGCAGGCGCGATCGTCGAGTCCGACCGCGTGAACGCGCAGAAGTTCTACGCCTTCTCGAACGGCAGGTTCTACGTGAGCACCAACGGCGGCGCGAGCTTCAGCGCCACCGCGGCGAGCGGGCTGCCCACCACCGGCGTGCACTTCAAGGCGCTGCCCGGCAAGGAGGGCGACATCTGGCTCGCCGGCGAGGGCGGCCTGTGGCACTCCACCGACTCGGGCGCCTCGTTCACCAAGCTGTCCAACGTCAGCAGCTCGATCAACATCGGCTTCGGCAAGGCGGCGCCCGGCAAGAGCTACCAGGCGCTCTACCTCGCCGGCACCGTGGACGGCGTGCAGGGCCTGTTCCGGTCCGACGACACCGGCGCGAGCTGGGTGCGCATCAACGACGACCAGCACCAGTACGGCAACATGGGCGAGGCCCTGACCGGCGACCCGCGGATCTACGGCCGGGTCTATCTCGGCACGAACGGCCGGGGCATCATCTACGGCGACCGCACCGGCGGCTCCACCCCATCACCGTCGCCGTCGCCGTCCGCGTCTCCGACGAGGTCGCCGTCCCCGAGCCCGTCGGCCTCTCCGTCCACGTCGCCGTCGCCCTCGCCCTCGCCGAGCCCCTCTGCGTCGCCGTCGCGCAGCCCGTCCCCGAGCCCGTCGCCTTCGGCGAGCCCGTCGGGCGGCAAGGCGTGCTCGGCGACGTACACGGTGGTCAACCAGTGGCCGGGCGGCTTCCAGGGCGAGGTCACGGTGACCAACACCGGCGGCTCCTCGATCAGCGGCTGGAGCGTCAAGTGGGCCTTCGCGAACGGCCAGACGATCAGCCAGCTCTGGAACGGCACGGTCAGCCAGTCCGGGGCGAACGTCACCGTCACCAACGTGAGCTACAACGGCTCGGTCGGCGTCGGGGCGTCCACCACGTTCGGGTTCCAGGCGAGCTGGAACGGCACCAACGCCGTCCCGTCGCCCGTGACCTGCACCGCCTCGTGAGGTAGCACCCCAACGGCCGTACGGGTGCGCCCCCTCACCAGCGCATCCGTACGGTCCCTCAGTGCCTCGTCCCGTCCTCGCAAGAACAGAGGCGGGGGACGACTACTCGTGGAGCCTGCTGCAGGGCGAGCGCATGACCGGGAATGACCCGGACAACGCGAAGCCCGGGTTCCCGTCAATTCCGGCGGTAAGCCCGGGCTCACTTCCTCTCCCCCTCGCAGGGGGCGGCGTCTGGAAGCATACCTGGGAAGACCGCTCCATATGTCACTGTGAGTGACGTTCATATAGCCTGATGCGGGCGACCGATTGTGCTCAGAGAAAATTGGCGTGCGCCCTGGGCGCGGCCGGGTGTTGCATGAACGGGATGATCGGCGAACCACTGGAACGACTGCGCGCCGCCGCCCGGCGCACGCGTGAACTCGCCCTCAAGCGGGTGAGCACCGGCCTGGGCCACGAGAACGCCGACGACGACGTCGGCACGATCGGCACGGACGGCGCCCTCGGATTCGATCCGTTTCCCCTGCTCGAAGCCCTGCATCGCCACGACGTCCGAGCCGTGGTGATCGGGCAGGTCGCCGGCATCATGCACGGGTCCGCCGAGCTGACCGGCGATCTGGACCTCCTCTGGGACGGCGAGCCGGTCCACGCCCCGGCCCTGGCGGCCGCCTTCATCTCCCTCGACGCCCGGCTCACCGACGAAACGGGCGTCCCCTTGGCGACTCGTCCGGAGGCTCTGCTCCGCCCCAAGGTGCAGTTCACCGCGCCCGGAGCGAGCGGCGACTGCTGCACTCCCGACCTCCCCTGGGGCGACCTGAATGTCCGGGAGATCCTCGGCAGGGCGGTCACCGCGTACGGCCCGGGCGGCCTGGAGGTTCACTACGTGTCCCGGGAAGACCTCATCCGGATGCGGCGGGCCCTGGGCCGCCCCAAGGACCTCCGGCGAGCGGACGAGCTCGACCGGCTCGCGTGAGACGAGCTGAGCGCGGCATGACCGCTCATCCCCCGAAGCCGGGGTCGGGGCGGAAAAGGGCTGGGCTGGGGCGACGTGAAGGTGATCTAGTGGAGTGGTGACGGGACTGTCGGAGGAGTGGGGCGGGACGGGCTGGGACAGTCAGGCGCGGTCGGTCGATGGGCGGTGGGTGGAGCGCCGTCCCAGGCGGCCGGAGGTCGCCGCGCGGCTGCTCATGGAGACCCGCCTGATGCCGTGGCTCGCACAACGGCTGCCGTTGCCCGTCCCGATCCCTCACGTGCTTCGACAGGAGCCGTTGGTCGTACGGCACGAGATGGTCGCCGGTGAGCCGCTCGCGGCCTTCGACGCCGCGGGCGGACGGACGCTGGGCGCGTTCCTGCGGGCTCTGCACGCGACCGGCCCGGCGCAGGCCGTACGGCGTGGCGCGCCGTCGGCACGGGAAGCGCTGCGGGATCGGGCGGCGACGCTGGAAGACTTCGGCATCCGCGTGATGCCGCTCCTGCCGGACGACCGGAGAGGGGCCGCCTGGGCCTTGCCGGATGCCGTGGCCGCGTCGCCTGCCGATGCCCTGGTCCACGGGGACCTGGGGCCCGAGCATGTGCTGGCGCGGAACGGCGTGGTGAGCGGCGTCATCGACTTCGGCGACGCGCACGTCGGCGATCCGGCGCTCGACCTGGCGTGGGCGCTCCACGGCGCCCCGCCGCTGTTCGCCCGGGCCGTCGCGGCGGAGTACGGCGCCGCGCCGGATCTCGTCGAACGGGCACTGCTGTGGCATCGGCTCGGCCCGTGGCACGAGGTCACGTACGGCCTCGACACCGGTGACCCGGACACGGTGCGCAGCGGGCTCGGGGGCGTCCTCGCCCGCCTTCCCCGTCGAGCCTGTGAGACCGCGTGACGGGTGGGAAAAGGCCCTATGGATGTGACCTTCGACTGGTATGTCCGTGGGGCCCGTCGCATAGCCTTTCCAGGGCGGGCCGTCGGGCCGCGCCTGGACAGGGGTGACTGCGCGAATGGCGATCGGGGTTTACGTCGCGGCCGGCGACGCGAGGAGCAACAAGGGCACGATCGCCCTCGGCATGATCGAACTACTGACCCGCCAGGTGGGCACTGTCGGCGTGTTCCGGCCGGTCGTCCGGTCGGGCCGCGAGGACAGCCTGGTCAACACCGCGCGCAGCCGCTTCGGGATCGGCCTGCCGTACGCCATGTGCACCGGCGTCACCTACGAGGAGGTGCACGCCGACGAGGAGCGCGCGGCGGGGGAGATCCTGGCCCGTTATCGGGCGCTCGCCGGGCGGTGCGACGCGGTCGTGGTGATCGGCACCGACTACACCGACGTGGGCGCGCCCACCGAGTTCGTGTTCAACGCCGAGCTCGCCGCCAACCTCGGCACGCCGGTGATGAACGTGGTCACCGGGCTCGACCGCACCCCCGACGAGATCGCCGCGGCGGTCGAGATGTCGCGCAAGGAGCTGGCCGAGCGGCACGCCACCGAGCTGGCCACGGTCGTCACGCGGGTCGCCCCCGGCCTGGTGGACGAGGTGGCCGCCCGCGTCCCCGCGTACGTCCTGCCGGAGGTGCGGCGGCTGTCCGCGCCGACGGTCAGCGACCTGATGGCCGCCTGCGACGGCGAGCTGTTCATGGGCGACGCCGACCAGCTCGGCCGGGAGACGGGCGGGCTGATGATCGGCGCGATGTCGCTGCCGAACATCCTGGAGCGCCTCACCGAGGGCCTGGCGGTCGTCGTCCCCGCCGACCGCGCCGCCGCGCTGGTGCCGGGGCTGCTGGCGGCGCACAAGGCCCCCACGTTCCCCGCCCTGTCGGCGATCATCCTCAACGGCGGGCTGGAGCTGCCGGACGCCGTCGTCCGCCTCCTGAAGGGCATGGACATCCGGCTGCCGATCATCACGACCGGCGGCGGCACGTTCGAGACCGCGACCAAGCTGTCGAAGGCCGAGGGCCGGTTCAGCCCGGACGCCAAGGGCAAGATCGACACCGCGCTCGGGGTCTTCGCCGAGCACGTCGACGGCGCGGCGCTGCTGCGCAGCCTGCAGGTCACCAAGGCCGCCGCGATCACCCCGCTCATGTTCGAGTACGACCTGCTGGACCGCGCCCGCGCCGACCGCAGGCACATCGTGCTGCCGGAGGGCACCGAGCCGCGGATCCTGCGCGCCGCCGACAGCCTGCTGCGCCGGGGGGTCGCCGAGCTGACCCTGCTGGGCGACGAGCGCGAGATCCGGCTGGCGGCGGCCACGATGGGCCTGGCCGTCGACGGCGCCCGCGTGGTCAGCCCGTTCGACCCCGAGCTGCGCGAGCTGTTCGCCGAGGAGTACGCCCGGCTGCGCGCGCACAAGGGCGTGACCGTCGGGCAGGCCCGCGACATCGTCACCGACGTCTCCTACTTCGGCACGATGATGGTCCACCTCGGGCTGGCCGACGGCATGGTCTCGGGCGCCGCCCACACCACCGCCCACACGATCAGGCCGTCGTTCGAGATCATCAAGACCTCGCCGGGCGTCGGCGTCGTGTCCAGCGTGTTCTTCATGTGCCTGGCCGACCGCGTTCTCGTGTACGGCGACTGCGCCGTGGTGCCCGATCCCACGGCCGCCCAGCTCGCCGACATCGCGATCTCGTCGGCCGCCACGGCCGCGAGGTTCGGGGTCGAGCCGCGCGTGGCCATGCTGTCGTACTCGACCGGCGAGTCCGGCGCGGGGCCCGAGGTGGACAAGGTGCGCGAGGCCACCGCGCGGGTGCGCGCGCTGCGGCCGGACCTGCCCGTCGAGGGTCCGATCCAGTACGACGCCGCGGCCGAGCCGAGCGTGGCGCGGACCAAGATGCCCGGCAGCGCGGTGGCCGGGCGGGCGACGGTGTTCGTGGTGCCCGACCTCAACACGGGCAACAACCTCTACAAGGCCGTGCAGCGCAGCGCCGGGGCGGTCGCGATCGGGCCGGTCCTGCAGGGCCTGCGCAAGCCGGTCAACGACCTGTCCCGCGGCGCGACCGTGGGCGACATCGTCAACACCGTCGCGATCACGGCCATCCAGGCGCAGGCGTACGGGGAGACACAATGAGCGCCCACGCGCGACGGGAAGAGCAATGAGCGCGCGGGCGCGGAGAAGGTGCAGGGTGAGCGCGCAGGCGCGGAGAAGGTGCAGGGTGAGCGCGCAGGCGCGGGAGGAGACACGGTGAGCGCGCAGGCGCGATGGGAGGCGGAGTGAGCGGGCAGGTCCTCGTCCTCAACACGGGGTCGTCGTCCATCAAATACCGCCTCATCGACATGGGGTCGCGGCGGGCCGTGGCCGGTGGGGTGATCGAGCGCATCGCCGAGGACGAGAGCGTGCTCACCCACGACGGCGTGCGGACCGAGCGCCGGGTGGCCGACCACGAGGAGGGGCTCAAGGCGGTGCTCGCGGCCTTCGCCGAGCACGGGCCGCCGCTCGACGGCGTGACCGCCGTGGGGCATCGGGTCGTCCACGGCGGCAGCCGGTTCGTCACGCCGGTGCTGATCGACGACGAGGTCGAGCGGGCCATCGAGGAGATGGCGCCGCTGGCGCCGCTGCACAACCCGGCCAACCTGGAGGGCATCCGGGTCGCCCGGCGGGCCTTTCCCGGCCTGCCGCACGTCGCCGTCTTCGACACCGCCTTCCACAGCACGATCCCGCCGTACGCGTACACCTATGCCGTCCCCCGCGAGTGGACCCGCAAGCTGGGGGTGCGCCGCTACGGCTTCCACGGCACCTCCACGGCGTACGTCTCCCGGAGGGCGGCGGCGCTGCTCGGCCGGCCGTACGACGAGGTGAACTCGATCGTGCTGCACCTCGGCAACGGCGCGAGCGCGACGGCGGTGCGCGGCGGGCGCAGCGTGGACACCTCGATGGGAATCACCCCGCTCGCCGGGCTGGTGATGGGCACCCGTTCCGGGGATGTCGACCCGGCTCTGGGGGCTTACCTCGGCCGGGTCGCGGGCATGGATCTCGCCAGTGTCGACGCGGCGCTCAACAAGGAGAGCGGCCTGCTCGGCATGTGCGGCGCCAACGACATGCGGGAGGTGTGGCGGCTGGCCGACTCGGGCGACGCGGACGCCCGGCTCGCGCTCGACGTCTACGGCTACCGCGTGCGGGCCTACATCGGGGCCTACTGTGCGGCGCTCGGCCACGTGGACGCCCTCGTTTTCACCGGCGGGGTGGGGGAGAACAGCCCCCGGGTCCGCGCGCTCGCGACGACCGGGCTCACCAGGCTCGGCATTGAGGTCGATCCCGATCGCAACACCGCCGAGTCGGCGGAGGCGAGGGTGGTCTCACCGGAGGGCGCCGAGGTGGCGGTGCTGGTGGTGCCCACCAACGAAGAACTGGAGATCGCCGAGCAGACCGCCGCCTGCCTCGGGGGCGCGTGAACCCGCCGATCGCCGCGGTCGCGCGCTGGTTATCGTTGGCAGCGAATGGGGGTGAGCCGTGTGGCGACGGCTGAGGACAGTCGTACGGGTGGACACGAGGAGACCGCCGATCGGCCGGGCAGACTCGACCGGATCCGCGCGACTCCCGCGGGCCGGCTGACGCTGCGGATCGTCGTCGGGGTGATCGGGACCGCGCTCGTGGTCACCGGTCTGATCATGGTGCCGTTCCCGGGGCCGGGCTGGCTGGTGGTCTTCGCCGGGCTCGCCGTGCTGGCCACGGAGTTCACCTGGGCGTCGCGGCTGCTGGCGTTCGCCAAGGACAAGGTCATGGCGGCGACCGGCTGGCTGAAGCGGCAGAACTGGTTCGTCCGCATCATCGCGGGCGCGCTCACGCTGCTCATCGCCGCGGCCATCGTCTGGGCGTCGATCCGGCTGACCTTCGGGATCGACCTGATCCACGAGGCCCGCGAGTTCCTGGTCCGGCCCCCGTTGTCGCTGTGATCGGTGCCGACCTCATCGGTGCCGGCCTGATCCACGAGGCTCGCGATCTTCCGGCCTGACCGTCAGGTGCGGGCCAGCCTGCGGATCGCGAGCTCGGTGAGCAGCGTCGCGCCGTCGGACAGGATGGCGTCGTCGAACTCCGCCTCCGCCGAGTGGTTGGCCGGGGCGGTGGCGAGATCGCGGCCGGGCGGGCAGGCGCCGACCACGAGGAACGCCCCCGGCACCCGCTCCAGCACGTACGAGAAGTCCTCCGAGCCGGTCGCCGGGGTGGGCAGCGGGAAGTAGCGGTCCTCACCGAGGGTCTCCCGCACCGTGTGGGCGGCGAACTCCGCCTCGGCGTCGTCGTTCACCGTCACCGGATAGCCGATGCCGAACGCGCACTCGACGGTGAGGCCGTGCGCCTCGCCGATGCCGCGGGCGAGCCTGACCAGGCCCTCCCTGACGCGGTCGCGCGCGCCGGCCGAGAAGGTGCGTACGGTGGCCTCGAAGACGGCCTCGTCCGGGATCACGTTGTCGGTGGTGCCGGCGTGGAAGCTGCCCACCGTCACCACGACCGGGTCGAACACGTCGTAGCCGCGGGTCACGTGGGTCTGCAGGGCCGTCACGATCTCGCAGGCGGCGGGGATCGGGTCGAGGGCGCGGTGCGGCGAGGACCCGTGGCCGCCTCTGCCGCGCACGGTCACGGTCAGCGTGTCGGCCGCGGCCAGCACGGGCCCGCCCCTGGTCAGGAACAGCCCGCGCGGGATCGTCGTGGCGAAGACGTGCATGCCGTACGCCGCGACGGCCCTGGCCCCGGCCGCGTCGAGCACGCCCTCCTCGATCATCAGCCGGGCGCCCTCGTCGCCCTCCTCGCCCGGCTGGAACATCAGCACCACGTCTCCGGCGAGGTCGGCGCGGCGCTCGGTGAGCAGGCGGGCGGCCCCCACCAGCATGGCCGTGTGCAGGTCGTGGCCGCAGGCGTGCATGCGGCCGTCGAACCGCGACCGGTAGGGCACGTCGGTCTTCTCCTGCACCGGCAGCGCGTCCATGTCGGCGCGCAGCAGTACGGCGGGGCCGGGGTGGCCGCCGCGCAGGACCGCGGTCACCGATGACAGACGCTGGCCGGTGGTGATCTCCAGGGGCAGGCCGTCGAGCGCCGCGAGCACCTTCTCCTGCGTGCGGGGCAGGTCGAGGCCGATCTCCGGCTCCCGGTGCAGCGCGCGGCGAAGCTCGACGAGGTCATCCTGAAGGGTCATGGCTCACCTTGGCGCGGAGCGGGCGGAAGGGCGGAGACGGAGGCCGTGAGGTCAGAGGTAGAGGCCGGTGCCGTGGTCGGTCTGCTGTGTCGCCACGGCGTGCAGGTCGCGCTCGCGCAGCACCAGGTAGAGCTGGCCCTGGACCTCGACCTCGTACTGGTCTTCAGGGTTGAACAGGACCTTGTCGCCGGCCTTGACCGACCTGACGTTGGCGCCCGCGCCGCACACCTCGCCCCAGACGAGCCGGTTGGCCATCTTGACCGTGGCCGGGATGACGATGCCCGCGCTGCTGCGCCGCTCCTCGGAGTCCCGCTGAACCCTGACCATCACGCGGTCGTGGAGCATCTGGATCTCGAACTTCGGGTCAGCCACGCTCGCAGTTTACGCGCAGCGGACCCGGGCGCCGTCATCGGAGGTGCACCCCCTGCGGGGGCTCAGCGGTGGCCCATGGCCAGCTTGTATCCCGTTCCCGAGTGGCGGTAGACGCCGCCCTTGCCCCACTTCAGCACCTGGAACCGTACGTGGACGGTGTTGGAGGCGACGCCCGTCAGGTCGGCCATCATCCTCTCGGACACGTCGACGATCGCCGGGATGTCGTGCTGGGCGACGGCCCACTCGGCCGGGCCGAAGTCGTCGACGACGCCGATCGCGCTCTTCTTCTTGTACGTGATCCGCACCCTGGTGCCGAGGGGCCAGTAGGGGCTGGCGATGGTCCGGTAGCGCATCGGCCTGCCCGACGCGGTCTGGGCGTCCCAGAAGGACGTGGCGGTGGCGACGCCGGAGGGCATGGAGGCGGCCTTCTTCGTCTTGGCGGGCGTCGTCTTCGGTTGCGCCGTCTTCGCTTGCGCCGTCTTGGCGGGCGCCGTCTTGGCGTACGCCGAGCGGAGGGCCGCGTTGAACGCCGCGCCCAGAAAGGCCAGGTTGCCGAGGACCGGGCGGGCGGCGTCCGCGGAGGCGGTGGGCACCGTCGGAGGGACCGGCGCGGGGGAGGGAGCCTGAGGGATCACCGAGGCGTCCGCGGCGGCGGCCGGGCAGGCGACGAAGGTGGTTCCGGTCATCGCCATGATGATCACCTGACGGGCTCGCATGCGCATGAGGTTCCTTTCGTCTCGATCGCGGGGCGGCCCTCGGGGGAGCGGGGCCTCGCGTCGCCGAGGAGGCCCGGCTGGCCGGCGGGCTCCGTACGCGCGCCCGCGCATGGCGGAGCAGCCCTCGGAAGGAGGGGGGAGGCTCCGGTAGCGGGGCCGCGCGTTCCCTGGGGAAGGGGATACGACGGTTTTGCGATGTACGGGATTTATAGGGGCAAAGGTGATGTGAGGCACGAGTATAAGGAAAGAGTGAGTAAAGTGGACAAATCGATCTAAAAGGCGCGTAGATCGTCCTTGACGTAGGGCCGTGCCGAGCGCTCTGATGGCACGATCGGTCAAAGCGGCGGCAAGGGGGCGGCATGGCGTTCGACGGCTTCACGTGGATCAACGAGCCCGCCGAATGGTCGCAGTCCGGGGACGGCCTGCGGGCCGTAGCGCGCGCCCAGACCGACCTGTGGCAGCAGACGCACTACGGCTACTCGTACGACACCGCCCACATGTTCGGCCGCCAGGTCGCCGGGGACGCGCGGCTGACCGTGACGTTCGAGGCCGGCTACGCCGAGCAGTACGACCAGGCCGGGGCCGTGCTGCGGATCGACGAGCAGAACTGGATCAAGGCGGGGGTCGAGTTCGTCGACGGCGGCCACCAGCTCAGCGTCGTCGTCACCCGCGGCTTCTCCGACTGGTCGGTCACGCCCGCGCCCGCCGGGCTCGTCTCCGCGACGTTCGACCTCGAACGAGCGGGCGACGCCGTGACCGTCCGATACGGCGTGAACGGCGCGGAGCCGGACCACCTGCTGCGCCTGGCCTACTTCCCGCCGGGCACGCCGGCCCTCGCCGGGGTCATGTGCGCCGCCCCGGTGGGCAAGGGCTTCGAGACCCGCTTCACCCGCGTGTCGCTCAGGTAGCCCCGAGGCCGCGGCGGCGTTCGCGATCGGGGTGTGGTGGTCCGGGGCGGAGCCGCGGTTCGCCTTCCCCCGTCCGAACGGGCCCGGGGCCTAAGTCGTGGTCGTGGGCAGCACCAGCTCGGCGAAGATCGCCCGGTGGTCGGTCGCCGGCAGCCGGTGGACGCCGAACGCCCGCACCGCGACGCGCGGGTCCACGAGCACGTGGTCGATGGTGACGGGCGGCACCGGCAGGCCGCCGAAGTCCGACGACCTCCGGTAGGGCCAGGTGCCGGCCAGGCCCTTGCCGGTCGCGTCGGCCGCGTCCCGGTAGCCCGCGTCGAGCAGGCGCCGGACCGGGGCGTGGTCGAGCGTCGCGTTGAAGTCGCCCGACAGGATCCGTACGGTCTCGCCCGGGGCGGGCAGCGAGGCGAGCGACCTCGACCAGCACCTGAACCGGGACGCATAGCGCGGCGCGCACGGGTGCACGGACACGATGGAGACGGGCCCGGCGCCGGGCACGTCGATGATCCCCGCCGCCTGCCGGCGGCCGTTCACCGTCGTGAGCTCCTCCGGCCGCAGGGGAAACCGGGTGAAGAGCCCGGAGCCGCTGGCGCCCTCCTCGGCCCGGTCGTCCCCGTACGGCAGGAGCGTGCGCAGGCCCGCCGCACGCAGGCCCGCCGACGCCTGCGGGGTCAGCTCCTGCAGCGTCAGGACGTCGGGGCGCAGCCGCCGCACGAGGTCTACGAGCGCGGCGGGCGGCACCGAGCCGTAGAGCAGGTTGGCCGACAGGATCCGCAGGGCCGGGCCGGCGTCCCCGGCCGCCCGCACGCCGGGGCCGGCCGAGGCGCGCGCGGACGCGTCCGACAGCGCGCGCGGCAGCACGCAGGCCGCGAGCGTCGCGGTGACCACGAGGCCCGCGACCAGCGCCGCCGGACGCCGCACGAGCAGCGCGACCAGTGGCGCGACGACCGAGGCGAGGGCGACGTACGGCGTGAACGCCACCAGCTGCACCCACCGGAAATGGACGTCGCCGGGCACGAGCCGCAGCACGGCCCACAGCGCGAACGGGGCGACCAATGGCCACGCGATCAGGCCGCGCCAGACCCCCGGGCGCCCCACCCAGCCGGCTGTCAGTCTCCCCATCCCGGACTCCTTCCCGAAAGATCCACCGTACGACGGACTGCACGTGCATTCCGGGGCTCCACGCCGGGCGGTGGCAGGCCGTACAGTCTCCGCCATGGATGTCGAAGCGAGAGTCCTGGACGCCGTCGACGAGGCGGAGACCGTGCGCCTGCTGGCCGACCTGGTGCGGGTGCCGAGCGTCACCGGCACCGACGCCGAGTCGGACCTGCAGGACAGATGTGCCCGCATGCTCACCGAATGGGGCCTCGACGTCGACATGTGGAAGCTCGACCTCGACGATCTCCGCTCCCGCGAGGGGTTCCCCGGCACGGAGGCGGAGCGCGCCGAGGGATACGGCGTCGTCGGCGTCACCGAGGGCGAGGGCACGCCCGCGCTGATCCTCCAGGGGCACGCCGACGTCGTGCCGATCGGCGACCCGGCCAAGTGGGAGGGGCAGGACCCCTTCGGCGCCCGCCTCACCGCGACCACCCTGCACGGCCGGGGCGCCTGCGACATGAAGGCCGGTCTGGCCGCCAACCTCGCCGTGGTGCGCGCGCTGCGTGCGACCGGGGTGCGGCTCGCGCGCCCCCTGGCCGTCCACTGCGTGGTCAGCGAGGAGGACGGCGGGCTCGGCGCGTTCGCCACCCTGGCCAGGGGCCACACCGGGGAGGCGGCCGTGATCACCGAGCCGACGAGCGGGAAGCTGATCACCGCCAACGCCGGGGCGCTGACCTTCCGCCTGGAGGTCGCCGGCCGGGCCGCGCACGGCGCCACCCGCTATGAGGGGGTCAACGCCGTCGAGGCGTTCATACCGGTGCTCCAGGCCGTCCGGCGGCTCGAACGCGAGCGCAACGCCGATCCCGATTCTCTGTTCGCGGGCAACCCGCTGCCGTACCCGATCGAGATCGGCACCGTGCGCGCGGGCGACTGGGCGAGCACGGTGCCCGACCTGCTCGTGGCCGAGGGACGGCTGGGCGTGCGGCTCGACGAGGACCCGGCCGCCGCCCGCGCCGCCCTGGAGCGCGCCCTCGCCGACCTGGACGACCCCTGGCTGCGGGACAACCCCGTGCGCGTCACCTGGCCGGGCGGGCAGTTCGCCAGCGGCCGGCTGCCTGAGGGACACCCGCTGGCGGAGGAGGCGGCCCGGGCGGTGGCCGACGTGACCGGGGCGCGGCCGGGCCGCACCGCCGCGCCGTACGGGAGCGACCTGCGCCTGTACGCGGCGGCGGGCGTGCCGACCCTGCACTACGGGCCGGGCGACGTGAGGTTCGCGCACGCCCCGCGGGAGCAGGTCGACCTGCGGGAGCTTCATGATGTCACCCGCGCTCTCGCCCTGCTGGTCCTGCGCCGCTGCGGCGTCCGCTGACCGTCGTCCGTCGTCCGCTGACCGTCGTTCGCTGACCGTCGTTCGCTGATGGTGAGTCAGCAGTCGGCGGTGACCGAGGCGATCTCGTTGAGCGGGAACTCCAGGTAGTCGCCGGCCTCCTCGCACCACGCGTCGAGCACGCCGCTGCGCAGCTCGCCGTGGCTGACCGTGGCGGTGACCCCGTCGGCCAGCGTGATCATGGCGCGGACGTCGCGGTCCACGACGAAGCCGAGCAGCGACTGCTGCGCCGCGGGCAGCCGGGTCGCCATGCGCCCGATGACGGCCCACGTCTGGCGGGGCTGCGCCGCCGCCGCCACCGGGCCGCCGCTGACCAGCAGCCGTCTGGCGTGCTCACGCGGGTCAGGTGGGGGCTCCAGCAGCGGTCCTGACGGTTCGAGCTCGGCGACCCGCCCGCCGGGCAGGAGGATCAGCCGCCCGCCCTGCGGCTCGCGCCGGACGGTGATCTCCCCGGTGTCGTCCACCGGCACCGGGGCGTAGCCCGCCTCCCTGAGCGCGGCCAGCGTGGCCGCGGCGGGCGTCGCGCCCGCGAGCACGGTCGGCGCCAGCAGCCGCAGGCCCAGCTTGGCCAGTTTGCGGTGCGCGGCGATCTCGGCGAGCAGCGCGGGGTCGGAGCCCTGGACGATGCAGCCGACCGACGACACCGTGACCTCGCCGTGCCGTCGCGCCACGTCCCTGATCAGGTAGGTCAGCGGCTGGGGGAGCGTGCCGGCCTCCGACAGGTCGGCGATGAGCGTGTCGGCCGTGTCCCCGCCGTCCAGGGCCCGCCGTACGCTCGCGGGGCTGAACCGCCAGACCGACGCCGTGCCCTGCGACTCGCGGTCGGCGGCGCGGTCGAGCAGCGCGGCGAGCTCGACCGACGGCGGGCCGGTGACCACGGCGGTGAGATCGGCGCCGAACAGGGCGGTGCGCTGGGCGCTCGCCATGGCGTGTGTGGCGGCCTTCGCCAGCGCGGGGTCGTGCTCGACCTCGGGCACGCATTCGCGCGTCTCGTCCCCGGCCACGGCCGCGAGCGGGGCCAGTGCCCGGCCCAGGGCGGTGAGCGTGTCGCAGGCCACGAGCCCCAGCAGGCGTGCCTCGTCGAGCACGGCCGCCGCGCAGCCGTCCAGCAGTTCGCGGTCGAGCAGCGGGGCGCGCCAGTGCACCCGCTGCACGAGCTCCGGCAGCGTCGCGAAGGCCCTGCCCTCCGGGATCTCGGCGAGCGCCGCGAACAGGGCCCACCGGATCCTGGCGATCGTCTCGCCGGCCGGGTCGTCGCCGAGCGCGGCGGGGTGGCGGCCGTCCACCCGGCGCAGCGACGAGCGCTCCATCCGCCACCACGCGGCCAGCAGGACGCGCAGCCGCATGGGCGCCTCCTCCAGCCGCCACGCGTCGTAGCGGGCGGCCGGCGTCAGCCCGCCCGCCTCCTCGTCGATCGCGATCAGCCGGGCGACCGCGCAGACCTCGAGCAGCAGCCGGGTCTCGTCCTCGGCGCAGCCGGTCTCCCTGGCCAGGCGCTTGATCTCCCGCACGCCGACCCCGCCGTTCTTGAGCAGCGGCAGCGGCGTCTTGTCGATGTTCTCCAGCAGCGCCGTGGCCCGGTCGAGCACGTGCGGCGCGGCCAGGCACATCGCGTGCTCGACGCCGTCGGCGTCCGCCTCGGCCGTGGCCAGGTCGGGCGGGTAGGGCGTGAACGGCCCGCGGTAGTCGGGCCCGCGCAGCGCGAGCGCGACCTCGCGGGGCATCTCCGCCAGGTCCCACTGGGTGCGGAAGAGCAGGCCGCGGTCGAGGGCCCACTTCTCCGGCGTGCCCGGGGTGATGAACCGGTTGCCGTTCACGCTGCGGACCGGGCCGTCCCAGGCGAAGTCGTCGAGCATGCCGAGCGTGCCGTCGGGGGCGTCGTCGAGCAGCGCGCCCAGGCGCTCGCAGTCGCCGAGCAGCGCGGTGATCCGGGCGATCACCTGGCGCCTGCCGCCGTGCGGGGACAGGTCGAGCACGCGGCACATGCGGCGCAGCGCGTCGGTGCTGAGCTTCCAGGAGTCGAGGTACGCGCCGAGCGGCTCGCCCAGGCCGCAGGGCGCGGTCCACCAGCGGGCGACGGCGTCGGCCACGGTGATCCTGCCGTCGCGGCCGGGCCAGGCGACGGCGTGGTCGTAGAGGTGGTCGAGCCAGGGGATCACCGCCGAGGTGCTCACCCCGAGGAACCGGGCCAGCTCGTCCTCCGTCGGACGGCCGCCGATGACCAGGCACGCCTGCAGGAGTTCGAGCGGGGGGAGGGGGAGGCCGCGCATGACCTCCATGACGGCGAAGGTGTCGGTCAGACGCTGCGCGAGAGCGTCCAGGCGCCGGGGCCACGGCGCGGCGATCGCGTCCGGCCGGTTGGCCAGCACGCGGGCGAGCCTGTCTTCGTCAAGACTGGTCAGCCAGCCGATTAGGTGATCGTCCATCGTAGATCTCTCGGGAGTCCCAGGAAGCCACCGTAGTGCAGATCACCGTCTTGCCGGGGTCCGTGGGCGAACAAAGAGCGCAAAGTCACGGATCCCGAGATCACGATATTTCTCCGCCGATCGCTGGGGAACGAGCACGCCGCCGGGCCGTCACAGCCCGCGCTCAGCCCATCATCGCGCGCCGCGCCCGGCCTCAGGGGCGGTTCCGGAGAATCCGGGCCGCCGGCCGGAGGGCGCTCCCATGCATTCCGGGCTGCACGGGAGCGCTCTTCGGCCGGCGGACCATGACCGGCGATAGGTAGAACTGGCGATCTGGTTAGGTTTTCCGGCACCCCCGGCGGGAGGGCCGGAACTCCCGCTCCGGCCGGCGCTCCTGGTCCGGCCGGTGCTTCTGGCCCGGGACGGCCGGGACCTACGGCGAAGCGCGTGGCCCCGCCGTCCGCCCGCGGGCCGGTGGTCAGGCCGCCAGTACGGCCCACACCGCCTTGCCCTGCGGGACGAGCGGGCACCATCCCCAGCACACGCTCAGCGATTCCACGATGTGCAGCCCGAGGCCGCCCGGCTCGAAGGGCGTGGGATCCCGCAGCACCGGCGCGGACGACCCGGGGTCGGTGATCGCGCAGGTCACGAGCCCTCCCCGCCGGATCAGCGACAGTCGCATGGCCTCTCGCACGCGGCCGTCGCCGAGCGTCATGCCGTGCCGCAGGGCGTTGGTGACCAGTTCCGAGACGACCAGTTCCATCCCGTCGAGCAGGTCGGCCAGCTGCCAGCCCGCGAGGGTCCCCGCGGCGAAGCTGCGCGCCGAGTGAACCGATTCCGCACGGGGTGGCAGGACGAAGGTGGCGCTGGCGGTGGCCGACCCGGGTTCGAGGAGATCGCGTGCCGGCTCCGGCCACCAGCCGATGGGAGGCCACCAGTCGAGCGCCGACCACTGGTTCTGGCCACGAGTCAGGTTCGTGGACTGCACGGGATCATGATGATGGACACTCCCGTGCATGTGCAAGAGCGAATGCACGTGCAAGCGTGTTGTGCACGCGCTACGGTTACCCCCGAACACCACTGGGACGAAGGGGGCGATCTTTGACAGACTGTGAACCAGTCCACAAAGCGGAGGAATAGCACGTGTCCATAGATCCGCCCGGATCCGGTTCCACCGTCCGGCGCATCATGCTCGGCGCGAGCCTGCGCCGGCTGCGTGAGCAACGGGGCTTGACCCGTGAGGTCGCCGGATTCCACATCCGTGCCTCGGAGTCGAAGATCAGCCGGATGGAGCTCGGCCGGGTCGGGTTCAAAACACGTGACGTCGAAGACCTCCTCACGCTGTACGGCGTCCACGACGACGCCGAGCGGCGTGGCCTGCTGGAGATGGTCCGCGAGGCGAACACGCCGGGGTGGTGGCACAAGTTCGGCGAGGTGCTGCCGAACTGGTTCGTCACCTACATCGGCCTGGAGGAGGCCGCCAGCGTGATCCGCACCTACGAGGTGCAGTTCGTGCCCGGCCTGCTGCAGACGGCGGAGTACGCCCGCTCGGTGATCATGCTCGGTTATCCGGACGCCACGGAGGACGAGCTCGAACAGCGCGTCCATCTGCGGCTGCAGCGGCAGGAACGGCTCACGCGCAAGGACGGCCCCCGGCTGTGGGCCGTCATCGACGAGGCGGCGCTCAGGCGGCCCATCGGAGGGAGTGCGACGATGCGGGAACAGCTCCAGCATCTGCTGGAGGTGTCCACGCTGCCGAACATCACCCTTCAGGTGATGCCCCTCCGCTATGGGATGCACGCGGCCGAGGGAGGCGCGTTCACCATCCTCCGCTTCCCGGAGTCCGACCTTTCGGACGTGGTCTACGTCGAGCAGCTCTGGGGTGCGCTCTACCTGGACAAACGTGAGGACATCGATCCCTACCTCACGGCCATGGAGCAGCTGTGCGTGGAGAGCACCACGCCCGGCGGCACTGCCGAGATCCTCGGCGAACTTCTCAGAGAGACATAAATGCACGCATATAACGGGATGCCCGCAACCGACATCGCCGGGGTCACCTGGCGGAAAAGCGCCCACAGCAACTCGACCGGCAACTGCGTGGAGCTGGCCGAGCTTCCCGACGGCAGCGTGGCCGTCCGGAACTCCCGCTATCCCGACGGGCCGGCCCTCATCTACACACGCGACGAGATACGAGCCCTGGTGCTCGGGGTCAAGGACGGCGAGTTCGACGGCCTCCTGGTGTGATCGACTGGTGTGACCGACTCGTGTGATCGACTGGTGTGATCGGAATGGTCCGACCGGCTCCGGGGACGGCCCCGCGTTCACCCGTGTCTCACGCGTGTAACGTCACGACGCGGGAGGCGTAACACGGATCCGGCAGAGTGGGTCCTCAAGAAAGCTCACAAGGGGGACCCAGTGCTGGACCAGATGACTCTCTACCCGGTGGCCGACGACGTGCTGTTCGCACCCGGAGGCCGCGTGGTGATCCGCACCTACGGAGTCGCCGCGCCGGCCGACCCGGCGAACGGGCAGCCGAGGTCGGTGGCCTACCGGACGTGGGTCACCGGGGTACGGGAGCAGCCCAGGTACTGGCGGTGGGGGCACTTCGAAGACGCCCGGCGCGGCCACCGCAAGGTCCTGGAATGGCTCACCGGCCGAGGTCCGCAGCCCCAGCAGGTCGCCCAGGTGGACGCTGCGTGACGCCCGGGTCCCGGGTGCGCGTGACTCGGGCCGTCGCGTCGTCAGGCCGGCACATTCCAGTGGAGCAGGACGGGCTCGTCGTGCTCGTGGCCGAGGACGGAGTACGTCCCGGTGTCGAGCCGGAAGAGCCTGCCGTGGTCGGCGGGCAGCGACAGCCAGCGGGCCGCCAGCACACGCAGCATGTGGGCGTGCGCGACGACCAGCACGTCCCCGTCCGCCGGGCGGATCCGGGCGAGCACCTTGTCCGCCCGTTCCCCGACGTGCTCCACGGTCTCGCCCGGGTGCGCCTCGTCTCCCGGGATCACGCCGTCGCGCCAGACGTACCAGCCGGGGCGTGACCGGCGGATCTCGGCGGTGGTGATGCCCTCGTAGCCGCCGTAGTCCCACTCCCACAGGTTCGGGTCCACCTCGTACCGCCCGGCGCCGGCCAGCTCGGCCGTACGGCGGGCCCGCTGTGCGGGACTGACGAGGACCAGCGCGAACGACCGGCCCGCCACCAGGCGGGACAGCGCCCGTGCCTGCTCCTCGCCGTGGGGTGTCAGCGGCAGGTCGGTGCGGCCCGTGTGCCGCCCGGCCCTGCTCCACTCGGTCTCGCCGTGCCTCAACAGGATGACGTTCATAGAGCGTCCATCTTGCCCGTACGTCCGATTTCACCCGCGACGGGCCCCCTTGACCACCCGCCCGCGGCCTGCAGTAGGGTCCCCGCGGGAAAGGGGGCGCCACATGGAGCCGGTGCGGGTGGGACTCGTCGGTGCGGGACCGTGGGCGGAGATGGTGCACGCGCCCGCTCTCGCGGCCGGGCCGCACACGACGCTGTCCGGAGTGTGGGCGCGCAGGCCCGAGGCGGCGCGAGCGCTGGCGGACGCCCACGGCGCGCCCGCCTTCGAGCGGCTGGAGGACCTGTTCGCGGCGTCGGAGGCGGTCGCCTTCTGCGTGCCGCCCACCGTGCAGGCCGAACTCGGCGTGCTCGCGGCCCGGGCGGGAAAGGCCCTGCTGCTGGAGAAGCCGCTCGCGGCCGACCTCGACGGCGCCCGGCGCCTCGCCGGGGCGATCGAGGAGGCGGGCGTCGCCTCCCAGATGCTCTTCACGTTCCGCTATTCGGCGGCGACGGCCGGCTTCCTGGAGCGGGCCCGGCGGATCGAGCCCTTCGGCGGGCACGCCGCGAACATCTCGGGAAGCCTGCGCGGCGGCCCCTTCGCCACCCCCTGGCGGCTGGAGCGCGGGGCGGTGCTCGACGTGGGCCCGCACACGATCGACCTGCTCGACGCCGCGCTGGGCCGCGTGGTCGGGGTCAAGGCCCACGGCGACCCGCTCGGCTGGGTCGGCCTGCTGCTGGAGCACGAGGGCGGCGCGGTCAGCGAGGCGTCGCTCAGCATGGCCGTCGAGGGGGAGACCCCGCCCAGCCGTGTCGACGTGTACGGCAGGCTCGGCACCGCCTCGCTGCTCGGCTCCGAGCTCGGCGACGTCTTCCCCGAGGTGGTGCGGCAGTTCGCGAGCACCGTGCGCGACGGCGGCGGGCATCCGCTCGACGCCCGCCACGGACTGCGCATGCAGGAGATCATCGACGACGTGGAGCGGCAGCTGCGGGCCGGCTGACCAGGGCGAGGCCCGCGCCTAGGGCGACGGAGGCGATCACCGGCGCGGGGCCGGGCGCGAACCCGGTGATGGTGAGCGTGAGCAGCGCGCCGCCCATGAGGGGTACGGCCACGGGCACGTGCCGGTGGGCGGCGGCGCCCGCGGGGTTCTCGAAGCGGCCGAGCAGCGCGGTGAGCCCGACCAGCACCAGCGCCAGGGCGGCCAGGCACGGCGGGGCGGCGCTCCACCAGGCCGCCGAGCCGGCGGTGGGCGTCAGCCCGAGCCCGATGACCGCCACACCGGCGACGGCGACGAGCGCGGTCATGTGCCACAGGTAGATCGTCATCATGTGCGGCGCGAGCGCGGTGAGCACCCTCTCGGCCACCGGCCGGGCGGCCAGCGCGTTCACGGCGGGGCGCAGCAGCATCGCCAGGCCGAGCTGACCGGCGAACAGTGCGAGCAGGCAGGCGCTCGGCGGGGCCATGTTCGAGATCATCCCCGGCATCCCGATCATGCTGGAGGGGTAGGGCCCGGTCGCCACCAGGGCCGCCACCATCGCGAACCCGGCCACCGCGAGCCCCGCGGCCCGCCGTCCCCTCAGCCGCTCCAGGCCGCCTTCGGCGTACCGGAACCCGACCTGGTGGACGGCCAGCCAGACGAAGGCGACGTTGAGATAACCGGCGGCCTCCAGGCCGGAGAACCGGACCACGTCCGTCAGCACCGCGCCGCCCGCCAGCACTGGCAGGACCACCCCGGCCCGCATCCGCAGCAGGCGCGGCGTGGTCACCACGGCCAGCAGGTAGACCGCCAGGAACCACAGGAGCTGCCCGACCGTCCGCGCGGCCACCTCCACCGGCTGCGCGGGCACGCCCAGGGCCGTCAGAAGGTGGGGGAGCGGCAGCCACACGACCGCCAGCGGCACCACCGGCCAGGCCAGGCGGCGTACCCGCCGCGCGGTCCACTCCCGGGCCGTCCCGCCCCGGCGAGCCGCGGACCGGAAGCTGATCGCGTTGGCCGCGCCCCCGGTGAAGAACACCAGTGGCATGACCTGCGAGATCCAGGTGACGTACGGGATCGCCGCCAGGGCGTTGCCGGTCGTGAGCCGCCCCTGGGCGTACGACAGGACCGGCATCGTCCAGTGCTGGACGACCACCAGGACCATCCCGAAGACGCGCAGGACGTCGATGAAGCGGTCGCGCGGCGCGGGTGCGGCCGGGGCCCGCTCGGCTGCGGGGGGAAGCATGGTCAGGGACACGAGAAGCCGCCTTCGCTGTTTCGGGGCCGCCGCGGGGGCGTTCCGCGGGCGGTGGGGGCTCGAAGCCTCGGTGGTTCGGGGTTGCGGTGGTTCGAGGTCGGGGTGGTTCGAGGTCGCGGTGGTTCGGGGGCTGCGGTGGCCCGGGGCCTGGGGCCCGGTCTTCGCGAGCGGTTCAAGCGTCCCGCCGCGCCCCCGCCCGGCGCAGCGACGCGGTCCCTACTTCCGATCATGGGAGGCCCCCTACCACCGGGGTAGGGCCGGCCCTACCAACCCCGCGTACGCCCAGGCCGACGGCCGCGCGCGTGGATCGCCGTCCGCCCGGGGCGGTGGGGTCCCGGGCCGGGGGTGGACGCCGCGTGAGGGATTGGTACCGTTGCGTCCGACGCGCGCCGCGTAGCGAAGTCCGGTGAGAATCCGGCGCTGTCCCGCAACTGTGGTTCCCCGCCCCCGGGGACGAGCCAGGTCGCCTGCGCTGCGCGCCGACGCTATCGACCCTCGTGGAAAAGGGTGATCCGTCGCTTCCAGCGGGTCCCTCGATTCCCGGCATTCCCCCTTATGGAGGACCTCGTGAGGCCCGTACGCACGGCCGTCGCGGGTGTGGTGCTGGGCGTGCTCGCTCTGGCCGGCTGCGGCCAGAGCGACGGCGCCGCCACGTCCGCTACCCCCACCCCCGCCGTCTCGGACGGCACCGGTCAGGCCGCATTCCCCGTCACCGTTCAGGCGGGCAACGGCGCGGTGACCATCGCCAAGAAGCCCGAGCACATCGTGTCGCTGTCCCCGACGGCCACCGAGATCCTGTTCGCGATCGGCGCGGGCGCGCAGGTGACGGCGGTGGACGACCAGTCGAACTACCCGCCCGAGGCGCCCAAGACCTCGCTGTCGGGGTTCAAGCCCAATGTCGAGGCGATCGTCGCCACCAAGCCCGACCTCGTGGTGCTCGCCAACGACCTGGAGGGCGTGGTCACCGGGCTCGGCAAGGTCGGCGTGCCGGTGCTGCTCGAACCCGCCGCGACCAAGCTCGACGACACCTACGACCAGATCCGGGACCTCGGCGCGGCCACCGGCAACGCGGCCAAGGCCGACGAGGTGGCGACCGGCGTCAAGCAGAAGATCGACGCCCTCGCGGCGGCGGCGCCGAAGGACAAGGAGCTGACGTACTACCACGAGCTGGACACCACGCCCTACGCGGCGACGTCGAGCACGTTCATCGGGCAGGTCTACAGCCTGTTCGGGCTGAAGAACATCGCCGACGAGGCGCCGGACGCGGCGGGCGGCTATCCCAAGCTGTCGGCGGAGTTCATCGCCAAGGCCGACCCCGACCTGATCTTCCTCGGTGACACGAAGTGCTGCGGGCAGGACGCCGCCGCGCTGGCCAAGCGGCCGGGCTGGTCCGGCCTGACCGCCGTGAAGAAGGGCCGCGTGGTGGGGCTGGACGACGACCTCGCCTCCCGCTGGGGGCCCCGGGTCGCCGACCTCGCCCAGGCCGTCAGCGACGCCGTGCAGAAGGCGGCGAGCTGAGCCGGTGACGACGCGGACGCCCCTGGCGGCGCGGCGCCTGGTGGTACGACGCCCGCTGACACGGCCTCTGGTGACACGGCCTCTGGTGACACGGCACGGTGGCATGGTGCCCGATGACACGGTGCTCGGTGGCGGGGCGCTCGGTGGCCTGGTGCCAGGTGACGTGGTGAGGCCGGTGGTGGCGTCATGACCCCGGCCCGGCCGCGCGGCCGGGCGCTGCTCGTCGCGTCCGTCGTGCTGGCGGCCAGTCTCGCCCTCGGCCTGATGGCGGGCGCGGCGGGCATCTCGCCCCGCGCCATCGCGCTCGCACTGCTCGACCGGCTGCCGCTGGTGTCCGTGCACTCGGGCCTGTCGCCGGTCGAGGAGGGGCTGCTGTTCCAGCTCCGGGTGCCGCGGGTGCTGCTCGCGGCCGTCGTGGGCGGGCTGCTCGCCACGGCCGGGGCCGGCTACCAGGGCGTGTTCCGCAACCCGCTGGCCGATCCCTACCTGCTCGGGGCGGCGGCCGGTGCCGGCCTCACGGTGACGCTCGTCGTGGTCTTCCTGGGCGGCGACACCGGCGTGACCGCGGTGCCGATCGCCGCCTTCGCCGGGGCCGTCGGCGGGGTGTTCCTCGCGTACGCGCTGGGCCACACGGCGGGCCGGGGCGGCGGCACCGCGACGCTGGTGCTCGCCGGTGTCGCGGTCACCTCGTTCCTCACCGCCATCCAGACCTTCGTGCAGCAGCTCAAGGTGGAGGAACTGCAGCGGATCTACTCCTGGATCCTCGGCGACGTCGGCGGCGGCTGGGACCAGCTCCGCATGATCGCGCCGTACGCCGCGGTGTCCACCATCGGCATGCTGCTGCACGGGCGGCTGCTCGACGTGCTGTCGGTGGGCGACGAGGAAGCGGTGAGTCTCGGCCTGCGCGCGGCGCGGGTGCGCTTCGTCGTGCTGCTGGCCGCCTCGCTCGCCACCGCGTCGGCCGTGGCGGTCAGCGGGCTGATCGCGTTCGTCGGGATCGTGGTGCCCCACGTGGTCCGGCGGCTCGCCGGCTGGTCCTACCGGATCGTGCTGCCGGTGTCGTTCCTCGGCGGCGCGGCGTTCCTCGTGCTGGCCGACACGATCGCGCGTACGGTGCTCGCGCCGGCCGAGCTGCCGATCGGGGTCGTCACGGCGTTCGTGGGGGCGCCGTTCTTCGTCACCATCCTGCGCGTGACCCGGCGGGTGGGGACGTGAGCGGGCGGGCCGCACCGGCCGTCGAGGCGCGCGGCGTGGGCGTCACGCTGGGCGGGCGGCGGGTGCTCACGGACGTCACGCTGTCGGCCGCGCCCGGCCAGTGGCTGGCGATCATCGGGCCGAACGGCGCGGGCAAGTCCACGCTCCTGCGGGCCGTCGCCGGGCTGGTGCCGAGGGAGGGCGAGGTGCTCGTCGAGGGGACGGCCGTCGACGACCTGCGCCCGCGCCGCCGGGCACGGCTGATCGCCTACGCGCCGCAGAGCCCGGCGCTGCCGCCCGACATGACGGTCTACGACTACGCGCTGCTCGGCCGCACGCCGTACATCGCCTATCTCGGCAGCGAGAGCGCGCGGGACCGCGAGGTGACGCGGTCGGTGCTGGAACGGCTCGACCTGGACGGCTTCGCGTCGCGGCCGCTCGGGCACCTGTCCGGCGGCGAGCGTCAGCGCGTCGTGCTCGCCAGGGCGCTGGTGCAGCAGGCGCCGGTGCTGCTGCTCGACGAGCCGACCACGGCGCTCGACCTGGGCCACCAGCAGCAGGTGCTCGAACTCGTCGACCGGCTGCGCCTGGCCGACGACCTCACCGTCGTGACGACGCTGCACGACCTCAGCCTCGCCGGGCAGTACGCCGACGTGCTCGTGCTGCTCGCCGCAGGGCGGGCGGTCGCGGCCGGGCCGCCCGGACAGGTGCTGGCCGAGCCGCTGCTGACCGAGCACTTCGGCGCCCGCGTGCGGGTGGAGCCCGGCCCCGAGGGCCGCCCCGTCGTCCACCTGGTGCGCCCGTCGGTCTCCTCGATGGCGGAGGAGGCATGACGGGCCTCCTCCGGCCGTCCCTGACGCACCGTACGGAGGACGGCCAGCGGCTGGGCACGCTGCTGTGGCGGTTCGGGCCCGGCTGGCGGATGATCTCCTCGGCGATGCTGGGCGGCGGCATCGGTCCCCGGGAGTGGGTGCTGAACGCGCAGGTGGCCGCGGGTTACTCACGCATGGACCCGGTCGAGCACATGGACGCGCTCGGGCCCGGCGGCCCCGGGGTCGGCATGATGACGGCGGCGCTGGTGGAGCGGTACGTCACGGCGGCCGACGGGGGAGCGGAGGCCGTCGCCACGGTCGGCCTGGGCGTGCCGACCTGGGCGGCCGCGCCCGAGGGCGTGCCCGACCCCGGCCTGCCCGCCGCCCCTGCCGCCCCCGAGCCCGCTTCGGCGTCCGCGCAGGAGCCCGTCGGTCCGGCCGCATCCGGTCCCGCGCGCGAGCCGGTCGGCACGGGCGATGCCGGGATGCCGGCAACCGGTGGGCGGGCGCCGCGGCCGGGGACGATCAACATCCTGGTGGCCGTGCCGGTCGCGTTCTCCGACCCCGCGCTGGTCAACGCCGTCATGACGGTCACCGAGGCGAAGACGCAGGCGCTGCTTGAGGCGGGCTTCCCCTGCACCGGGACCGCGTCGGACGCCGTGTGCGTCGCCGCGCGGGAGGACGGCCCGGCGGAGGAGTTCGGCGGCCCGCGCTCCGTCTGGGGCGCGCGGATCGCCCGTGCGGTCCACCGGGCCGTCCTCGACGGCGCACGCGACTGGCGCACCCGGCGGGGCTAGGACGTGAACGCGATGCTGTTCACCATGTGGTCGATGTTCGACTGGTTGAACTTGCCCGGCGGGCAGAAGAACGTGATCAGGACGGTCGTGCCCGTGTCGCCCTGCCGTACGACGTAGGCGATGAACTCGAGCCGTCCGGCCTGCTGGGGGTCGCTGAGCACGCCCTCGATGCGGAACGCGGGTTTGGCCCCGACCGTCGTGGGCGTCGGCACACCGAAGTAGGTGGTCACGCCGGGCAGCGCCGGGCCCAGGCTCTCCTGGAGCTCCATCGGCGAGTCGGATGTACTCAGGGTGTTGCTGACCTGGGCGAACACCCCGGCGGCCCGATCAGGCTGGTCCTTGATGATGGCGTTCACCTTCGACCAGTCGGTGTTGCCCGGCACCGCGAACAGCGCGTTGAACTCGTCCACCGCGGGGGAGGCGATCATCCACTGGTCGGCGTTCGTCTTGGCCTCGCCCCACGACGAGGGGTAGGACATGGTGAACGGCGCCGCCGTGCTGCCCGGGTAGGTGTTCCACGTAGCGGCGGTGTCCCCGCCCTTGGTCAGCAGCAGCGCCGCGGCGACGGCGATGGACACCAGGATCGCCAGGCCGCCGATCAGCGGCCCGAGCGGCAGCCCGCGCCGCTGGCCCTGCGCGCCCGCCGACGCGACCGTCGCCTGCGCGTTCGGCGACCCGGGAGGGTACGACCCGTGACCCTGCACATGGCCCATGGCACCGGTCGGATGGCTCACCGGCGGGTGGGACGACGCCGTGGGCGCCGAGTAGGAGGGATGGGTGACGGGCGGCCTGGTGCCGGGAGGGAACGAGGTGGGCGTGCCCGGCGGATAGGACCCCTGCGACCGCGCCCCGGCCGGTCCCTGCGCGGCCGGAGAGCCGTGGGAGACCGGAGACCCCGGAGAGGCGTGGGAGACCGGCGGGTACGAGGGCACCGGGGGATGGGACGGGGTGACCGGGGGATACGACGGGGAGGCCGCCGGGTCGCCCGCGCCGCCGCTGATCGCGTCGCGCAGCGCGGACACGAACGCCTGGCAGGTCTCGAACCGCTCGGCCGGCGACTTGGCCAGCGCCCGCGTGAGCACGGCGTTCACGGCGTGCGGCAGGTCCGGCCGGTACGGCGTGAGCGGCGGCGGGTCGTGGGACACGTGGGCGTAGAGCAGCGCCAGCTCGGTGTCCCGCTGGAACGGCGGTTGCCCGGCCAGCGCCTCGTACACGACGCAGGCGAACGCGTACAAATCGCTCCGGCCGTCGACCGGCAGGCCCCGGATCTGCTCCGGGGCGACGTAGCGCGGAGTGCCCATGAAGTGACCATGGCTGGTCAGCCCGGCCTCGGCCGAGGAGCTCTTGGTGAGCCCGAAGTCGGTCAGATAGACGTGGTCGGCCTGCGTGACCAGGATGTTGGCCGGTTTCACGTCGCGGTGCACGAGGCCGTGGGCGTGCGCGGCGTCCAGCGCGGAGGCGATCTGCACGAACAGCGGGTTGGCCCGGCCGACCGGCAGCGGGCCCTCCGACTGCACGAGCTTGCGCAGGTCGCTGCCCTCGACGTAGCGCATGGCGATGAACAGCAGATCGTCGCGCTCGCCGGCCTCGTACACCGGGATGATGTTGGGGTGGTCGATGCTCGCCACCATCCGCGACTCGCGTACGAACCGGTCGCGGAACCGGTCGTCGTGCGCGAGCTGCGGTGCGAGCACCTTCAGCGCCACGGCCCGCCCGAGCCGCTGGTCGCGGGCCCGGTAGACCGTCGCCATGCCACCACGTCCGACGACCGCCTCGACCGTGTAGTCGCCGAGCTGCCGCCCGACGAGCGGCGGCATCACGGGCCCCTCGGTCATACGGTCTCCCCCTTGAACGTTCTTCCGATCACGAATCGACTGGGTTCCCGCAGAAGCCGCAGAAACGGTGTCCCTGACCCAGTCGCATGCCGCACTGCGTGCAGAACTTGAGCTGCGCCTGTCCGCGTGGCGGCGACGGGTTCGGCGGGTAGGAGTGCCCGCGCGGCGGCGAGACGTCCTCCGGATGCGCGTG
Source organism: Microbispora hainanensis (assembly GCF_036186745.1). Classification (NCBI taxonomy): domain Bacteria; kingdom Bacillati; phylum Actinomycetota; class Actinomycetes; order Streptosporangiales; family Streptosporangiaceae; genus Microbispora; species Microbispora hainanensis. The sequence goes on from NZ_CP108086.1 coordinate 4,901,081, forward strand.
CCCGTGCGGCGGCGACAGGTCCACGGGGTACGCCTGCCCACCGGCCGGGGACGGATCCGCCGGCACGGGAGCGGGCGGCGGCGGCCCGACGACGTCGGGAGACCGGGCGGCCTCCGCCCCGAACACCCTCGTCACGGCGTACGGCGGCCAGGAGTTCTCCGGCGGCGGGTAGGACGCGGCCTCACCCGCGAAGTCCCCGTGCACGGCGTTGCCGGGTGCGGCGACACCGGGGTGGTCGGTCTGGCCGCCGGCGCCGGCGCGTGCGGCGCTCCTGCGGCGCAGCAGCACGACGCCCACGGCCAGCAGCGCGAGGACCACGACGCCGCCGGCCGCCCACACGTACGACGGCACCGACGACTTCGCCTGCGCGGCGGCGGCCGGGCTCGCCACCGGTTTCGACCCGGCGTCCTCCGCCGTGCCCGCCTTGGACTGGGCGACCCGCAGATGGTCGGCCGCCACCGCGTGGTCGGGCCGCAGGTTGAGCACCTGCTGCAGCGCCGGTATCGCGCCGGTGTAGAGCTTGTTGTGGTAGGAGGCGAGCGCGTTCTCGTACACGACGTCGACCGGGCCGCGGCGCGGCGTGACCCCGGCGGTGACCAGCGCGCTGCGAATGTCGTCGGCGGGGGTGATGGTCACCGGTTCGCCGCCGCCCCCGGAGACGAACCCGACCACCTCGCTCTTGCCGTCGTCGATGAGGGCCGCGCCGGGCGCGCCGTCGTCCAGCAGCTTGAGGACCTTGTCGCGCTCCTTGACGGTCCGGCTGCCCGGCGGATTCAGGTGCGCGGTGTCGAGCTTGGGCGGGGTCTTCGCCGAGGGCCTGCTCGGGAGCGACATGACGTCGAGCGACTCGACCGCGCCGCCGATCGTCGTGCCCAGCGGGACGGTGGGCAGTGACTGCTTCTCACCGCCCTTGGTGACCTTCAGCACGGCCGGGGACGCGGGGGAGGTCCCGGTGGTCAGGATCTGCGCGGGCAGGCCCCCGGGCGGCGGCGGGTCGAGGTAGGGGTAGACGGTGACGTTGGTCGTGACGTCGGCGATGCAGGTCGAGTCGGTCTTCTGCGGCGGGTAGCACGCCTTGAGCCGGCGGTCGAGGTCGGGGTCGTCCAGCGGGTGCTGCTTGAAGTCGGCGGGGATCTTCACCTTGAAGTATTCGGCGAAGATCCGGTTGGCCGCGTACACGCGGGGGTCGTCGGCGGCCTGCACGACCTGTGTCGCGGTCACGACCACGCCGTCGGGCGTCACGGTGAAGCCGCTGCCCTCCGCCAGGTCGACGTCGTAGTCGCGGACCAGTTGCTTGATCACGCCGCGGTCGTCCAGCAACGTGATGCGGACATGCGAGGAGGACTCAACGCGTACCGCGCCGGGGGTGACCCGGTCGGTGGAACCGCTGGGGTGCGGGTGGAGCATGGGCGCCGCGAGCGCCGAAAGCGCGCCCAGCCCCGCGATAAGGGAGTGCAGGCGGGGCATCTGCTTCTCCTATGCCTGATCGGAACGCCTCAAGCGTCTCAGCGCGGACAGTGCTCGACAAGGTGAGTATCGTGACCGACACCCACTTGATACAGCGCGATGATCGCGCCGTCGCTTGACGATTACTTGCAGGCCGATTGCGAGGCGTCTGTTCTCTGATGCGCGGTATGTCGGCAGGGATTACTCTGCGCGCATGCGCTCGTCCCTCCTCCGCTCGGTTCCCCGCGTCGATCTTCTGATCGGACTCGCGATCATAGCGCTGGGCACTCTTGAGGCGTTCACGGACGCCATGGACTACGGCGCCGCCCGCAGTCCCGAGCTGTGGTGGGTCGGCCAGGCGCTGGTCACCGGCGTCCTGGTCTGGTATCGCCGCAGGGCTCCCGTGGCGGTCTTCATCCTCATGATCCTCGCGCAGTACGCCTGGCACCGGCAGGGCAACGAGTCGTGCCCGGTCTGGCAGCTCGCCGCGCTGCTCATCGTCTTCCACACGATCGGCGCCCACCTGTCGGTCAGGCACGGCGGCGCCTGGGCGCTCGCGGGCGTCCTGATCTTCGACTCGGGTGCCGTCGACCACCGCTTCCTGCCGTTCCAGGAGGTCGTCTACCTCACCGTCATGTTCGGCTCGGCCTACCTCACGGGGCTGGCGCTGCGCGGCTACCTCCTGCGGGCGCACCGGATGAGCGAGCGGGCGATGCGGCTGGAGCTGGAGCGGGAACGCCGGGCCGCCGAGGCCGTCGCCGCCGAGCGCAACCGGATCGCCTACCACCCCGAACGGCTGGAGCTGGAGATCACCGACAACGGCGGGGGCGCCGGACCGGCGTTGTCCACCGGCAACGGGCTCATCGGCATGCGTGAGCGGGCCGAGCTGTTCGGCGGCTCCCTGGACGCCGGGCCGCTGCCGGAGGGCGGTTATCGCGTCCGCGCGACGCTGCCGATCGCCCAGGGGGTGCCGGTGAGCGAGGCCGCGAAGTGACCGTGCGCATCGTCCTCGCCGACGACCAGGCGATGATCCGGACCGGCCTGCGCATGGTCGTCGAGAGCGAGCCTGGGATGGAGGTCGTGGGCGAGGCCGCCGACGGCGCCGAGGCGGTCGCCCTGGCCCGCCGGGTGCGGCCCGACATCGTGCTCATGGACATCTCGATGCCGCGCGTGGACGGGCTGACCGCGGCCAGGCAGCTGCTCGACGCGCCGCATCCGCCCAAGGTCATCATGCTGACGACGTTCGACACCGACGAGAACCTGTACGCCGCGCTGCGCGCCGGCACCAGCGGCTTCCTGCTGAAGGTGTCGCCGCCGGAGCAGCTCGTGGAGGCCATCAGGGTCGTCGCCGCGGGTGACGGACTGCTCGACCCCGCCGTGACCACGCGGGTGATCGCCTCCTTCGCGGGCCGGCACGAGCCGGTGCGGCCGCCGCAGCTCGCCGAGCTCACCCCGCGCGAGCTGGAGGTGCTGCGGATGCTCGCCCGGGGCCTCACCAACGCCGAGATCGCCAAGGAGCTCTTCGTCGGCGAGGCCACGGTCAAGACCCACGTCGCCCGCGTGCTCATGAAGCTGAACCTGCGCGACCGCGCTCAGGCGGTCGTGTTCGCGTACGAGTCGGGCGTGGTGACGCCGGGGTCGGCGCTCGGGTAGCTCGGGTAGCTCGGGTAGCTCGGGTAGCTCGGGTAGTACGACGCCCACTCGGCGTTCGTCATGCGCAGGACCTTGAGGCCGAGGTAGCCCAGGGCGATGACGGGGGTCCATGAGGAGCAGCGCCGAGACGCTGATGTAGCCGATGATCGTCATGCCTCCGGCGACGTGGCCGAGGACGACGGCCTTCTTCCGCACCAGGTGCAGCAGGCCGAAGGCCGCGATCGGGACGAGCACCCAGCTCCAGTGGTAGAGCAGCGACTCCAGCTGGGCCAGGGCGGGGTTGTCGCCATAGCTGACCATCTCGTGGTCCTCGCCCCAGGTGCCGGGGTCGACGAGGAGCGCGACGAACTGCAGCAGCGGTGCGACGAACAGCAGGACTCCGGTGACGGTGCGCCGGAAGGCCACCGAGGCCGACGGTTCGGACATCGATCTTTCCCTCCGGGTCTTTCTCCTACGGCCGGTGACAGTAGGTGAGCGACCCCGGGGGATTCGTCCGCCGCGCGGGTGATCCCTCCTCACCCGCTAGAGCGACTTATCGCTGCAAGGCGACCTATGTGTATATTTTCCGGAAGAAGGCTCACAGTACGGGAGATTTTTCATGAAGGCGTTCCCGGCGGTCCTGTTCGACGAGGCGCACAGCGAGGCATGGACGATCCGGCGCGAGGTCGCCGAGGCCATGAATCCCGCCCACCCCGACGACAACAGCTACGCGGAGGCCGCCACGGCGCTGCGGCGGCTCGGCCACACGGTGCGCGCGCACACCGAGGGCCCGATCACTCCGGCCGTGCTGGACGGGTGCGACGTCTTCGTGGTCGCACACCCCTCGGCCGAGCGCTGGGAACGCACCACCGGGGTCGGCAGCCCCGTCTTCGCCGCCGAGGAGATCGACGCTCTCGAGGCGTACGTCGCGGGCGGCGGCGGGCTGATCGTGCTGGCAGAGCACGAGCAGGAGAAGTACGGCAGCAACCTGGGCGAGCTGCTCGCCCGGTTCGGGGTGACGGTCGAGCACGCGACCGTCCAGGACCCCGGCAACTGCCACAACGGCGTGGCCACCTGGGTCCTCGGCGTGCCCGCCGGGCAGGCCGTGGCCGAGCAGAGCGGCGTGGCCCAGGACCTGCTCGCGGAGGTCCGCAGGGCCTGCTTCTACCGCGCCGGCACGCTCGGCGCGCCGGCCGGGGCGAGCGTCCTGTTCACGACCTCCGGGTCCGCCGACCCCGCGGACGCCCCGCTCGTCGCCGCCGTACGGCACGGCAGGGGCCGCGTGGTCGTCCTGGCCGACTCCGACCTGTTCGGCGACGACTCGATCCGCGACTACGACCACGAGAAGCTGTGGGGCAACCTCGTCACCTGGGCCGCCCGCGTGCCCGAGGCGTCCGGCGCCGCCCGCGCCTCCCGCCCCGAGGTGGCGGAGGAGTTCGCCCGGCTCAAGGACGCCGTGGAGCGGTTGCGCCCCCTCCAGGCCAAGGACGGCTCGGTCACCGGAGACCACGACGAGGCCGTGGCGTGCATCAGCGAGATCGTCGACGGCGTCGCCCGGCTCGCGCCGCACTTCCCGCACGACGCCGACTATCTCGACGCGGTGATGAAGGACTTCCGCGCGTGGGTGGCGGCCGGGCTCGGCAAGCCCGACTTCCTCGACTCGCTGAACCTGTTCCACCCCGACGCCCAGCGGATCGACGGCCTGGAGCACCTGGTCGTCTTCCCGATGTACACCCAGAACGGCAACCCCAACCGCAACGTCGAGGCGGTCTGGATCCGGGTCGTGTGGCCCGACTGGCTGGCCGAGCTGGAGGCGGGCGGCTACGACAACCCGATGTTCGTGCCGATCACGTTCGTCGACTTCACCTCCGGCTACGACACCAACTCGGCCGTGCTGTTCCCCGAGACCGTGGTCGTGCGCCAGACCCCGCCGCGCTTCACCTGGGGCGGCATCTTCTGCGACCGCGAGGCCGCCCGGTTCCGCCGGGTCAGCGAGGCCGCCGCGGCCACGCTGAAGCTGGAGCTGCCGCCGGACGCCGCCCGGCTGCTGGCGTCGCAGGACCTCGCCCAGGACACGTTCGTGCTGTGGGACCTCGTCCACGACCGCACGCACAGCCACGGCGACCTGCCGTTCGACCCGTTCATGATCAAGCAGCGCATGCCGTACTGGCTCTACAGCCTGGAGGAGCTGCGCTGCGACCTCACGGCGTACGGCGAGGCCGTGAAGCTGGAGGCCGCGGGCGTGCCGCACGCGCGGTACGTGCAGTACGCCATCCTGTTCGACCGGCTGTTCCGCTTCCCGATCACCGGCGAGCGGGTGCGCAACTACGACGGGCTCGGCGGCCAGCTCTTGTTCGCCTACCTGCACCGGCAGGGCATCGTGCGGTGGACCGACAACCGGCTCACCATCGACTGGTCGCGGGTCGCCGACGGCGTCGCCGACCTGCGCGGCGAGGTGGAGAAGCTCTACCGCGACGGCATCGACCGGTCCAAGCGGGCCCATTGGCTCGCCGCGCACGAGCTGGTCGCAACGTACGTCGAGCCCGACCCGGCCTCGGTCTGGAAGCAGGGCGTGCACGCACTGCCCACCGAGCAGAAGGCCATGGTCGACGCCGTGCTGCCCGACGAGTTCCCGCTGAGCATGTTCTACGAGGCCCTGCGCCGTAAGCTCACCGACGTGGTGGAGTCGACCCGGGGCATCCGGGCGTGAGCGCGGACCGCGTGGGTGAGATTGTGAGGGGCGTGCGATGAGCAGGGTGATCGTGGTCACGGGGGCGGGCGGCCCGGCCGGCCGCGCGGTCGTCGGGAAGTTCGCCGAGCTGGGCGACACGGTCATCGGCGTGGACAAGTCCGGCGCCGAGGGATGCCTGGCCGTCGACCTGCTCGACCGGGACGCCGTACGGGCCCTGGCCGAGGGGGTGCGGGCCGAGCACGGCCGGGTCGACGGCGTCGTCCACCTGGTGGGCGGCTGGCGGGGGTCGAAGACCTTCGCCGACACCTCGCTCGACGACTGGGACCTGCTGCACGACCTGCTGATCAGGACCCTGCAGCACGTGTCGCTGGAGTTCGAGCCGCTGCTGCGGGCGAGCGGGAACGGCCGGTTCGCGATCGTGTCGGCCCGGGCGGCGAGCAAGCCCACCCAGGGAGGCGCGGCGTACGCGGCGGCCAAGGCCGCCGCCGAGGCGTGGACGCTGGCCCTGGCCGACGCGCTGAAGGACACCTCCTCCGCCGCGGTGGTCCTGGTGGTCAACGCATTGGTGCACGATGAGATGAGGGCCGCGAATCCGGACAAGCCATACCGGACCTTCACTGACGTGAAGGACCTGGCGACGACGATCGCGGGCCTGTGGGACGAGGAGCCGGCTGCGGTCAACGGCCGCAGGATCGACCTCGTGCCCTGATCTACGCTGCTCGATCCGGACCCGCGTCCGGCCTGACCGGCCGGTCGCGGGTCTGAAACCGCGATGGGGAGACATCTCGTGACAACCGATGCCGTACGCCGGCACGACCCGGCGAGCCGGACGTTCGCCAGTGACAACTACGCGGGGGTGCACCCCGAGGTCCTGGAGGCGATCGCCCTCGCCAACGGCGGGCACCAGACCTCCTACGGCGACGACGTCTACACCGAGGCGGCCCGGGAGGTCTTCCGCAGGCACTTCGGCGAGCAGGCCGAGGTGTTCCCCGTGTTCAACGGCACGGCCGCCAACGTCGTGTCGCTGCGCTCGATGTGCGCCCACTGGGAGGCCGTGGTCTGCCCCGAGACCGCGCACATCAACACCGACGAGGGCGGCGCGCCCGAGGTCACCGGCGGGCTGAAGCTGCTGACCGTGCCGACCCCCGACGGCAAGCTCACGCCGGAGCTGATCGACCGGCAGGCGCGGGGCTTCGGCGACGTGCACCACGCGCAGCCCCGGGTCGTGTCGATCTCCAACGCGACCGAGCTGGGCACGCTCTACACCCCGGCCGAGATCAAGGCGATCTGCGACCACGCCCACGAGCTGGGGATGTTCGTCCACCTCGACGGGTCGCGGATCACCAACGCCGCCGCCGCGCTGGACGTGCCGCTGCGCGCGCTGACCACGGACGCCGGGGTCGACGTGCTGTCGTTCGGCGGCACCAAGATCGGCCTGCTGCTGGGCGAGGTCGTCGTCGTGCTGAACCCGGAGGCGTCGCGGGGCCTGCCCTACCTGCGCAAGACGAGCATGCAGCTCGCCTCGAAGATGCGGTTCGTCTCGGTGCAGTTCGAGGCCCTGCTCGGGGGCGACCTGTGGCTGCGCAACGCCAGGCAGGCCAACGCGATGGCCCGGCGGCTCGCCGAGGCCGTACGCGACCTGCCCGGGGTGAGCGTGCCGCGTCCGGTCGAGGCCAACGCGGTCTTCGCGGTGCTGCCGAGTGACGTGGCCGACCGGCTGCGCAAGCGGTTCCGCTTCTACAACTGGGACGACCAGATCGGCGGGGGCATGGTCGAGGTGCGGTGGATGTGCGCCTTCGACACCACCGAGGCCGACGTGGACGCGTTCGTCGCGGCGCTGGCCGAGGAACTGCGCGCCTCGTAGGCGTCGTCGGCCTTTCGCTCCTCCGGCCCGCCGGACCCCTTTGGCCCGCCGGAACTCTTCGGCCCGCCGGAACCGGCGAGCCGGAGGGGCCGGCCTCGGCGGTACTCGGCCGATCGGACAGGCCATGTCCCGCGCGGCCATGCCACGGAAGCCGGTGGTCGCGGCCGAGGGGAACATTCGTCCAAGACGCCGGCGTGCACCCGCGGCGACAGTGGCCGCATGACTGTTTCCGACGGCAAGCCGCGGGTGGACGACGAGACCACCACCAGTTCGACGCTGTCCCTGGACGACGGCGACATCCACGTGTGCGAGGACGGTCCCAGCGACGCCCCGGCGCTCCTGCTAATCCACGGATCCGCCTCCTCGGTCCGCTCGTGGGACCCGCTGGTCCCGCTGCTGACCGGAGCGCACCGCGTCATCCGGATCGACCTGCTCGGGCACGGCCTGTCGGGCAAACCCGCGGGCCCGAGCTACGCGGTGCCCGACCAGGCGCGCCGGGCCGGCGCGGCACTGGACCTGCTCGGCGTCGAGCACGCGATCGTGGCCGGTCACTCCAGCGGCGGCGCGGTCGCCACCGCGCTCGCCGAGCAGCGGCCCGGCCTGGTGACCGCGCTCGCGCTCGTCAACACCGGACCCGGCATGCACGCCTTCATCCCGTCGGAGTCCGCAGGGATCGCGGCGTCGCAGTGGCCGCCGACCGACGAGCAGCTCCGCCGCTTCGCCGCCACAGCGGTCAGCCGCCCCGGCTACCGGATCCCGCAGGAGCTCCTCGGCGAGGTGCGCATGATGACCCACCACACGCTCGCCGCGACCATGCAGGGCATCCTCGACTACCTGGAGCAGCGTGCCCTGCCGGACCGGCTGGCGGTCCTCGCCAAACCGCTCCTGGTGATCTTCGGCGCGGACGACCGGAGGTGGCGATCCTCGTCCGCCGCCGACTACCGTGTCGTACCGGGCGCGGAGGTCGAGCTGCTGCCGGGTCTCGGGCACTCACCCATACTCGAGGACCCGGAACGGACCGCCCGCTCCCTGCTGGCCTTCACCGCGCTCCACGCCACGCGGGCGGACTGAACCAGACGGCCTGACGGTGCCGTACGTCACGGTGCGGGGAGCGGCTGGGCTCCCCGCTTGGCCAGCAGTTCCTTCATCGTGCGGATCTCGGCGTTCTGGCCGTCGACGATGTGCTGGGCCAAAGACCGCACCTCGTCACGATCCGACAGCCTGAGCAGGCCCTCGGCCATGTCCACACCGCCCTGGTGGTGGCGGATCATGAGCTGGAGGAAGAGGATCTCGGCGTCCTTGCCGGTGGCCTGGCGGAGCCGGTTCATCTCCTCTTCGGTGGCCATGCCGGGCATCGTGCCGGACGTCGGAATGGTCGTGGCGGCCCCGCCGTGCCCGTGCCCGGCCATCCAGGCCATCGCGGGCCGGTCGGAGCTCTGGTCGAGCCCCCACTGCTGCAGCCAGCCCATGAAAATTCCACGCTGGGTGCTCTGCGTCGTGATGATGTCGTACGCCAGGCTGCGCAGCGCCTCGTCGGAGGTCTTGTCCCTGAGGATGAAGGACATCTCCACCGCCTGCGCGTGGTGGACCCCCATGTCTCTGGCGAAGCCCGCTTCGGGGGAGGTGTCGCCGGGCGTCCCCTGCCTGGTGAAGAACAGCACGAGCGCCGCCGCCGCGAGGAGGACGACGACCAGCCCGAGGATGGGGAGGCGGCGCCGGGCCGGGGGAGCGGTCTCCACGGCGCTGTCCTCTGGGACGTCGATGTCAGTGCTCACCGCCCACACGCTACTCTCCGGAGCCCTCGCCCTGCCCGAAGCAATACCTTTAGCCACTATTCTCCATACGCAGCGGGGGTGTCAGTGATCAGCGGATGGAGGAGCGATGACCAAGGAGAAGGCGCAGGCGAGGCGTGACCACCTCGCCCGCATGCGCGCCGAGCAGAAGCGCAAGGAGCGGCGCGCCGCACTTCTCATGTGGGGTATAGGCGGCCTTGTGATCGTCGTCCTGATCGCCCTCGTCACCGTCTATGTGATCAACGACCGTTCGGCCAAGTCGCTCAGCGCCGTCAAGACCTTCAACTACAAGGGCTCCGACCACTCCTGGACGAAGGTCTCCTACAAGGAGACCCCGCCCGTCGGCGGCCAGCACAACTTCTACTGGCAGAACTGCGGCATCTACGACAAGCCCATCCACAACGAGCACGGCGTCCACTCGCTGGAGCACGGTGCGGTGTGGATCACCTATCAGCCCGACCTGCCCAAGGCCGAGGTGGACAAGCTCAAGACCATCGCCTCCTCCGACTACATGCTGCTGAGCCCCTACCCGAACCTGCCGTCCAAGATCGTCGTCAGCTCCTGGAACCACCAGCTCGCGCTGGACTCGGCGGACGACCCCCGGCTGCCCGAGTTCGTGAAGAAGTACAAGCAGAACCCGACCACCACTCCCGAGTACGGTGCGTCCTGCTCCGGCGGCATCGGCACCACCGACGAGCAGCCGCTCCCGTCGCCGCAGGCGGAGACCACGCAGGAGCCGATGCCGAGCACGGCCCCGTCGTCCTGACCGGCACCAGCCCGACTGGAACGTCCCGGCCGCCGTGTCGCGGCCGGGACCGGTATCGCGGTCAGGGAACCAGCACGCGGTCCACGGGCACGGCCTCCAGCCCGTGGGCCTCGGCCACCGGGCGGCTCGTCAGATGGCCTTCGTGCGTGCTCAGGCCGAGGGCGAGCGCGGGGTCGGCGGTCAGCGCCTCGCGCCAGCCCAGGTCGGCGATCGCCAGCGCGTACGGCAGCGTGACGTTGGTCAGCGCGTACGTCGAGGTGTGCGGCACCGCCCCGGGCATGTTGGCCACGCAGTAGAACACCGAGCGGTGCACCCGGTAGACCGGGTCGGCGTGGGTGGTCGGCCGCGAGTCCTCGAAACAGCCGCCCTGGTCGATGGAGATGTCCACCAGCACCGAGCCCGGCTTCATCCGTGCGACGAGGTCGTTGCTCACCAGGGTCGGCGCCTTGGCGCCCGGCACGAGCACCGCGCCGATCACCAGGTCGGCGTCCACCACCGCCCGCTCGACCTCGTACGCGTTGGACGCCACCGTCTGGCAGCTCCCCTGGAAGACGAGGTCGGCGTGGCGCAGCCGGTCGACGTCGCGGTCGAGCAGCAGCACCTGGGCCCGCATGCCCGTGGCCACCGCGGCTGCGCTCATGCCCGACACCCCCGCGCCGATCACCACCACCTTGGCCGGGTAGGTGCCGGGGACGCCGCTCATCAGCACGCCGCGTCCGCCGCCCTGGCGCATGAGGTGGTAGGCGCCCACCTGCGGCGCCAGCCGTCCGGCCACCTCGGACATGGGCGCGAGCAGCGGCAGCGTACGGTCGGGTTTCTGCACGGTCTCGTACGCGATGCCGGTCACGCCCGACTCCAGCATGGCCCGGGTGCAGGACTCCGAGGCCGCCAGATGGAGATAGGTGAACAGCACCTGGCCCTTGCGCATCCGGTGATACTCGTCCGGCACCGGCTCCTTGACTTTCAGGATCAGATCACCCTCGGCCCACACCTCGTCCGCCGTGTCGAGGATCACGGCCCCGGCCGCGGTGAAGTCCTCGTCCGGGATCGCCGACCCGAGCCCCGCGCCCTTCTCGATGAGGACCTGATGACCCTTGCGTACGAACTCGTTGACCCCCGCGGGTGTGAGCGCGACCCGGTACTCGTGTGTCTTGATCTCTCGGGGAACTCCCACCTTCATGTCTTCACTGTCTGCTCCCGACGTCCGTATGGGCATCGGTCAACGGGCAACCATTTGGCGGATATTCATGACAAATTGTCAATAAAAGAACGCGTTGAACGTTCCATGGTCGGCCGGTTACCCGCAGTTGGCAGACCTCGGTAGGCTCTGCGAGCGGTGTAAGGATCGAGGTGGGAATGCACAACGCGCCCGTGCCGGGAGACGAAGAGCCCGGCCCGCGGCCCGGCGGCCTGACATCGGGAGCCGAGACGGCGCCCATGCCCAAGCCGGTCGGCCCCGAGAACCGCGGCGGCGTGCCCGCCCAGACGTCCGGCGAATGGGGCGGCTGGTTCGGCGACACGTCCGGCGGCGCCGGTGCCGCCGCGGAGACGACGACCGTTCTGCCGGCCGCCGGCGGCGAATCAGACGACCCGTACGGCGGGCCCGGCGACCCCGGCGGAGGCCGCCCGGCGCCTCCAGCCGACCCGCTCGGCGGCCCGGGTGGCGTGCGGGGTGAGTACGGCGGGCCGGACGATCCGCTCGGTGCGCGCGGCGAGCCGCCGGACAGGCCCGATGATCCGCTCGCGGACACGCTCAGCGGCCCGGTAGACGTGCCCGGCGCCCCGCTCGGGGTTCCGGGCGGGGCGGGTGATCTCCCCGGCGTGCCGGGTGGGTCTGGCGGCCCGGACGACCCGCTCGGCGTGTCCGGCGGCCCCGGCGGAGCGGGCGACCCGCTCGGCGTGCCAGGTGAGCCTGGCGGCCCGGACGACCCGCTCGGCATGGCAGGCGGACCCGCCGTGCCGGGTGACCCACTGGGGCCTCCGGGCGGAGCGGGCGACCCTCTCTACGCTCCGGGGGCAGCGGACGACACACGTGCGATCCCCGTCGACCTCGGTGGGGTGCCCGCTGCCGCCGGTGCTCCCGTCCGTCCCGGCGAGCCGGTGGAGCCCGCCACGCCCGGCGCGCCCGACGACGCGTCCTCGGGCGGAGCCACAGGGCCGGGTGACAAGCCGCCCGCCCCCGACGGCCCCACGGAGCCGCGGGCGGCGAGAGGGACGACGATCGCCCTCGTCTCGGCCCTCGTGCTCGTGGTCATCATGTCGGGCGTCCTCGGCGCCGTCGCCGTGGTGATGACCCAGAACCCGGACGCCCCGCCGCTCAAGCAGACGCCCGTACGCACCCTGCTGACGCCCGTGCACTTCGCGCCGGTGACCGGGGTGGGGGCGGCGCCCTGTGCCGGAACGGACGCGATCCCGGACGACAAGGGCACCTCCTGCTACCAGCTCGATCCGGGAGTCACGGTCACGACCGTGCAGAAGATCGAAGAGGTGACGGAGAACGACGGCACCTACTCGATCAGGCTGGTTCTGTCCCCCTCCAGCCAGGAGCAGATCGAGGCCCTCACCCGCGAGACGGTCAAGCAGCAGCTCGCGATCGTGGTGGGGGAGAAGGTCGTGGCCGCTCCGCGGGTGGCTCAGGAGATCACCCAGGACAGCCTCGGCATCGCGGGCTTCGACAAGGCCCAGGCCGACGCGATCATGGCGCTGCTGACCGGGTCCGCTCCCGCCGGCCAGTCCGCTCCGGCCGCCTCGCCCGCCGCCACCGACGCCGGCCAGCCCGGCGGCACACAACCGGACGGAACGCAGCCCGGCGGGACCCAGCCTGGTGGCACGCAGCCGGGCGGGACCCAGCCTGGTGGCACCCAGCCTGGTGGCACGCAGCCTGGCGGAACGGTGTACGAGGGCCAGCCGCAAGGATCGCAGCAGGGCGGCACCCAGGGCGGCACTCAGCAGGGAGGCGCAGGGCAGGGAGGCACAGGGCAGCAGGGAGGCACGCAGTCCACCCCCGAGGGGTTCCAATGAGCACGGATCACGGCCCGGGCCCCCGCCTGCGGACCTGAACCGGCCGACCGGCGGCCGGGGCATGCTCGCCCCGGCCGTCCGATCGAGCCCGGTCATTGCGTGCACGGGATCGTCTCCTGGCCTCTCTCGCGGCGGCGCGGTCTCGTCCCGGCGCGCTGCACGTCCCAGGGGCTCCCACGTCGTGGGGGTCGCGGGCTCGCCCACCGGCCGTACGAGGTGGTGCGGGGCGGCGGCGGCCGGGTGCAAGCCGGGGTCAATCCCGGTGCAAGCAGAGCCCCGTAGCGTACGGCGCATGTCAGCACGATCGTTTCGAGGCGCAGCCGCCACGGCCGCGATTGCCGCGTTCCTGGTCCCCGCCTCCCTGCTCGCCGCCGCTCCGGCTCTCGCGCACACCGCGCACACCGCGCACACCCACGCCACCGCGCACACCCACGCCACCGCGCACACCCCCGCACAGGCCCCGGTCACGGCGTCCGCTCACGGCACGGCCGCACCGGCGACCGTCGCCAAGAAGTTGTTCGGCGCGTGGCTGCGCCGGGACCGCCACGCGGCCGCACGCGTCGCCACCTCGAGCGCGGCCTCCACGCTCTTCGCCTATCCTTTCCGGGCTCCGGACAAGTTCGCGGGCTGCTCGGGCAATGCCTGCCGGTTCGTCCACACCAGCGTGCGCGTGCCGGGCGGGCTCGACGGCATCCTGATGGTCGTGTCGGGCGGCAAGGTCACGAAGGTCTACGAGTCCCGCCACCTCGTCAAGCCGTCCGACGCGGCCAAGCACCTGTTCGAGGCCTGGCGCAAGGGCGACCGCAACCGGGGCCTGGAGGCCGCCACGACCACGGCGGTCAAGACGCTGTTCCGGACCAAGTACGACCCGAAGGGTGTGAAGCACTTCTTCCAGGGCTGCAGCTCCGAGCCCAAGGGCTACGGCTGCGCCTACTCCTACGAGGGCGGCGCGATGTTCATGCACGTGCGGGGCTCGAAGAGCCGCGGCTACGAGGTGACCTCCATCACCTACATCGCCGACTGAGCCCGAGCCGGCCGAGTCCGAGCGACCTGAACCCGGGCCCCTGAACCCAGGCCCCGCAACCTCAGCCGGCTGGACGAACCGGCTGCTCCCGCCGCGGGCCGAGCACGACGACGGGGGACTCAGCGGGCGACGGGGGCTCAGCGGGCGACGGGCGTGAGCGCGATGTCCTCGGGCCGGATCGGGACCCGGGAGAGATCCAGCCCGGTCGCGGCCCTGACCGCCGCGACCACCGCCGGGGTGGACGACAGCGTGGGCGGCTCGCCCGCGCCCCGCAGGCCGTACGGCGCGTGGGGGTCGGGGTTCTCCAGCACCGACAGCCGCATCGGCGGCATGTCGAGGATGGTGGGGATCAGATAGTCGGTGAACGAGGGGTTGAGCACCCGGCCGTCCCTGACCTGGATCTCCTCCATCAGCGCCAGGCCGAGACCCTGCGCGGAGCCGCCGTGGATCTGCCCTTCCAGGGCCACCGGATTGAGGATCTTCCCGACGTCCTGCACGGCGGCCAGCTCGACGACCTTGACCAGGCCGAGCTCGACGTCCACGTCGACCACGGCCCGGTGCACGCACAACGCGAGCTGCGTGTGGGAGTCGCCCTGGCCGGTGAACGGGTCCATGGGGAACGTCGGCCGGTGGCGGAACTCGCGCGTCTCCTCGACCGGCCCGAACCGCTTCAGCACCTCTTCCAGCGACAGGTCCGGATGCGCCGCCCGCAGCACGTCGATGCGCGCCCGCACCGCCTCGCACGCCGTCTTGACCGCCCCGCCGGTGACGTACGACTGGCGGGAGGCCGAGGACGACCCGGCGGAGCCGACCGCGGTGTCCGCCGGGGCGATGGTGACCCTGGCGATCCCGAGCTCCGTACGCGCGATCTGTTCCTGGATGGTGACGAGCCCCTGGCCCACCTCGGCGGCGGCGGTGTGCACGAGCACGTGGGGCTCGTCCCCGGCCAGCTCGACGCGCACCCGTGCCGTCGAGTAGTCGTCGAAGCCCTCGGAGAAGCAGATGTTCTTGATGCCGACGCCGTAGCCCACGCCGCGCCGTACGCCCTCGCCGTGGGTGGTCTGCGCGACGCCGCCCGGCAGGAGGCGCAGGTCGGGCCGCTCGTCCACCGGCTCCGGCGGCAGCGGCATCGCGGCCAGCTCCTTCAGCATGTCCGCGAGCGGCGCGGGGCTGTCGATCACCTGCCCGGTGGCCAGGCGCGACCCCTGCGACACCGCGTTGCGGACCCGGATCTCGACCGGCGACAGCCCGCAGGCTGCCGCGAGCCGGTCCATCTGCGACTCGTACGCGTAACACGCCTGCACCGCCCCGAACCCGCGCATGGCACCGCAGGGCGGATTGTTCGTGTAGACGCCGTACGCGTCGATCCAGACGTTGCCCACCTCGTACGGACCGACGCCGAGGGAGGCGGCGTTGCCCACCACGGCCGGGGTGGACGAGCAGTAGGCCCCGCCGTCGAGCAGGATCTCCGCCTTGACGTAGACGAGCCGCCCGTCGGCCGTGGCGCCGTGCTCGTAGCGCATCCGCGCCGGATGCCGGTGGACGTGGCCGAAGAACGACTCCTCGCGGCCATAGACCATCTTGACCGGGCGGCCCGTCCGCAGTGCCAGCATCGAGGCGTGGACCTGCATCGACAGGTCCTCCCGCGCGCCGAACGCGCCGCCGACCCCGGCGAGGGTCAGCCGCACCTTCTCCTTCGGCAGGCCCAGGCACGGCGCCACCTGGTCCTGGTCGACGTGCAGCCACTGGGTGGCGACGTACAGGTCCACCCCGCCGTCCTCGGCCGGCACGGCCAGGCCCGACTCCGGCCCGAGGAACGCCTGGTCCTGCATGCCGACCTCGTACTCGCCGGTGACGACCACCTCGGCCTCGAAGGTGCTCCCCACCCTGACCGGCTGGTGCCGTACGACGTTGCCCCCGGGGTGCACGGCGGGACAGGCGGGGTCGAAGGCGGCCCGGTGGGGATCGGTCACCGCCTCGCGCTCCTCGTAGCGCACGACGATCGCGGCGGCGGCGCGGCGCGCGGTCTCCGGGTGGTCGGCGGCCACGATCGCCACGGGCTCGCCCTGGTAGCGGACCTGGTCGACGGCGAGCACCGGCTGGTCGCGGCGCTCCAGCCCGTAGAACTTCTCCCCGGGCACGTCCTCGTGGGTCAGCACGGCGAACACGCCGGGCATCGCGAGCGCGGGGCCGACGTCGATCGAGCGGATCCACGCGGACGGATGCGGGCTGCGCAGCGTGGCGCCCCAGAGCATGCCCTCAAGCCACAGGTCGGAGGAGTACGCGAACTCCCCGGTCACCTTCAGCGTGCCGTCCGGGCGCGGCGCGCTCTCGCCGACGCCCGGACGCCGCCCCGTTCCGATCGCCGTGCCCGCCGCCGTCTCCGTCGCCATACGCCGCTCCACGGTCGTAGTACAACAACCGGGCGGGGCCGGGGCCTATCGGCGCGGCCATGAAACCCGGGGACGCGCGTAGTCGATGCTTGTAGATATCTCCAAATACGCTGTCTTCCGTGCTGTTGCATGATCTGCTCGCCGCACCGGAACTGCGGCTCACCCTGCTCACGGGCGACGAGCGGCTGGACCGTGAGATCAAGGGCGTGCTCATCACCGACCTGCCCGATCCCCGGCGCTACCTGTCGGGCGGCGAACTGGTGCTGACCGGCCTGATGTGGCGCCAGTCGCCCGACGACTCCGCCCGGTTCGTGGACGCCCTGGCCGATGCGGGCGTGGCCGCGCTCGGCGCCGGTGACGCGCGGCTCGGCACGGTACCCGCCGACCTGGTGGACGCGTGCCGGGCGCGTGGCCTGCCACTGCTCGAAGTGCCCGTCGAGGTGTCGTTCGGGGCCGTCACCGAGCTCGTCGGCAGACGCGTCGCCGCCGCCCAGGTGGGCGACCTGCGCGGCGCGCTCGGGCGGCATCGCAGGATCGTCGCCGCGGTGGCCGAGGGGGCCGGGCTCGCCGAGCTGTTCGCCCTGGTCGAGGCCGAGCTCGGCGTCACCGCCGCCGTCGTGTCCGCCTGCGGCGCGGTCGTCGCGGGCGACCTGTCGAAGGAGCGGGCCGTACGGCTGGCCCGTGACTACCTCGCCGCAGTCCGCCTGCCGGTGGTCGTCGACCGCGGCGGGCCGTCCACGATCTTCGCCGTGGGCCGACGGCACCGGGCCGCCGGCTGGGCCCTGGTCTGCCGGGGCGAGGTCGACGTGGAGCTCGGCTACGAGCTGGCGGCGTGCGTCGCGATGGAGCGGACGCGGGCGGAGGAGGGCCGCCGGGTGGAACGCCGGCTGGCCGAGCAGCTCATCGCCCTGGCCTGCGCGGGCGGCGACCTTGCGGAGCTGTCGGCCCGGCTGCGGACGTGCGGCATCGACCCGGCCGAGCCGTACGCCATGGTCACCGCGACGGCGAGCAGACGCGGGGCGCAGGACGGCCCCGACCCCGCCCTGCTGGGTGGTCAGGTGGTGGAGGAGCTGCTCGACCGCGAAGTGGTGGCCGCCGCGGGCGCCGACGCGTCGGTGGCGCTGGTCCCCCTGCGCCGCGACACCCCCTGGGGAGACCGCGACGCGCTCGCGGCCCTGCTGCGCGCCCGTACGGCGGTGCTCGCCGCCGGGCTGCCGTCGATCACGGTGTCGGCCGGGCTGAGCGGCGCGCTGACCGGGCCGCAGGCCATCCGGGGCGGGGTGGAGGAGGCGGGCCACGCCCGGCGGATGGCCGAGGCGCGCGGCGGGGGAGTGGTCACCAGCGACGAGATCTACACCCACGCGCTGCTGCTGGCGACCGTGCCCGGCGACGTGCGGACGTCGTTCGCCGAGCGGCTGCTGGGGCCGTTGTTCGACTACGACCGGCGGCACGGGGCCGAACTGGTGCGCACGCTCGGCGCGTTCCTCGACTGCACCGGATCGTGGAACGCCTGCGCCGAGCGGTTGCACGTGCACGTCAACACGGTGCGCTACCGGATCAGGCGGGTAGAGGAGCTGACCGGCAAGGACCTGTCATCCATGGCCGACCGCGTGGATCTCTTCCTCGCCCTCCGCGCCGGCTGAGCCCTCCGCGCGGGCCGCATTTTGCGCGCGGGCTGAGCCTTCCGCGCGGGCCGCGTTTTGCACGCGGGCTGAGCCTTCCGCGCCGCCTGAGCCGTCCACGGTTCGCGACGGGCCATCCTCCGGACTCTCGCCGAGCAGGGCGAGCTCCTCGCGGGCGAAGTCCACCCAGTAGTCCGCCCCGCACTCCTGAGCGACCACTATGGTCTCCTGCAGGTACGCGCGCGCTCTGTCGAGCCTGCCCGTGAGGCGTTCGGCCCTGCCGAGATTACCGAGGCATCTGGCTTCCAGGCCGCGGAAGCGGCTCTCCCTCATGAGGACGAGGGCCTCCTCGAAGAGCATCACCCCCGACCGGGGATCGTCCTGCGCCATGTAGACCTCGGCCATGCACATCAGCGCGTCCGAGTGCTGCATGGCGTCACCGGCCTCCTTCGCGAGCGACACCATCTCGACATACGCGGCCATGGCGGACGCCGTGTCCCCCAGGCCGAGATGTGCTTCGCCGGCGCAACCGAGAGCGTGGCGTTCACCCACCGCCGACCCGATCTCCCGCGCGATGCGCAGTTGCTCCCGCGCCGACGACAGGGCTTCCTTGTGCATCATGAGCGCGTTGAGCGTGACGCCCAGGTTTCCCAGAGCCCTCATCCGCGCGAAGGCGTCGCCGCACGTGCGGAGAAGATCCACCTCGGCGCGATGATAGGCGAGCGCTTCCGCGTAGCGCCCCATATAGCCCAGGCCGAGGGCGATGTAACTGTTCGCGAGGGCGGAGATATCCGGATCTCCGAGCCGCTCGCCCACCTCGAGCGCCTGGCGGTTGAGGGTCACGGTCTCAGGGTGGTGGCCGGTGTACACGAGGGGCCAATGACAGGAGAAGGCCAGGTAGGCGCCGGAACGTGCCAGAGATGAGTTCGGGGACCCCATCGCCTGGGCTGCGACGGCGAGGATGTTGGGGCGTTCCCGCTCCAGCCACGCGAACGCGTCGGCGCCGCCGGTCAGGGCGAAGGGTTCGCATGCCGCGAACTCGTGCAGGGGATGCACCCGATGCGGGTCTATCAGTTTCATCGCCAGGCGCACGGTCGTGCCGTACAGGCCGATCACGCGGTCGAGCGCGTCGTCGCGGTCGCGCTCGCTCAGGCGCCGCTCGGCCAGTTCCATCGCGAAGAGCCGGACCAGGTCGTGCAGGCGGAACCGGCCCTGCTCGCCGGGTTCGGCCAGATTCGCCCGCACCAGGCGGGCCACGGCGCGCTCCGCGGCATCCTGCGGCGCGTCGAGAAGGGCCGCCACGACCTCGGGTGTGGCGTCCGGCGTGCGCAGGACGCCCAGATGGCACAGGGCAGCGGCCGCAGTCCTGTCGGGCTCGTGGCCGCTTCCCGCCAGCACGTCATGGCTGAGCTGGAGGCTGGCGCGCACCGCGAGATCACCCGACTCCAGCTCGTGCAGCGCCCGCCGTTCGTCGCGCAGCCGGGCGTTCAGCTCCGTTAAGGGAGTGTGGCGGTTTTCCATCAGACGCGCCGCCGCGAGCCGCAGGGCGAGGGGCAGCCCGCCGCACAGGTCCGCCAGCTCGGCGGCGGCGGACGGATCGGCGGCGACCCGCTCGGCGCCGGCGAGTTTCGCGAGCATGGTGACCGCCTCCGACCGCGACATCCTGCCGAGAACGAGCTGGACGCAGTCGTCGGCCGCCGCGAACGACTCCCGGCTCGTGACGAGCAGCGCGTTTCCGGCCGGCAGGCCCAGCAGCGGGCGGACCTGCTCCGGGCCGGACGCGTCGTCGAGCACGATCAGCGTGCGGCGGCCCGCCAGACGGTCCCTGAGCATCGCGGCGGCCTCGTCCTGATCGGACGGAACCGACTCCGAGCGCACCCCGAGGCCCCGCAGCAGTCTCCCGAGCAGGTCGAGCGGGTTCAGCCGTCCGACTCCCGGCGTCGCACCGAGCAGGTTCAGGTACAGCTGGCCGTCCGGATAGTGATCGCTCACCGCGTGCGCCGCGTGCACGGCGAGGGTCGACTTGCCCGCTCCCGCCGTGCCGGTGACGGCCACCACCGCCTGCGGGTCGTCTCCGTCCCAGGGCGCGAGCAGAGCGCGCAGCCGCACCAGCGTCTCCGCCCGTCCCACGAAGATCCGCCGATCGCGCGGAAGCTGACGCGGCCGGACGAACTCCCCGTGAGCGGTGACCGCCGTGGCGGACGGCGCCGCCGCGAGGGAGGGATCCGCGCGCAGGATGCGCTCGTACGCCCGTCGCAGAGATTCGCCGGGATCGACGCCGAGGTGTTCGGTGAGCAGACGCTTGATGTCGTGGAAGACGTCCAGCGCCTCGGCCTGCCGCCCGCAGCGGTAGAGCGCGAGCATCTGCAGCTCCCGGGCACGCTCCCGCAGCGGGGCCTCCGCGGTCAGCCCGGCGACCGCGTCGAGCGCTTCCTGGTGCCGGCCCAGCCTCAGCAGCGCGTCGGCCCAGTCCTCCCGCGCCGTCTGGCGCAAGCTTTCCAACCGGGTGCGTTCCGCCTCGCAGAACGGGCCGGGAAGGCCGCCCAGGGCGGTGCCCGCCCACAGCCCCAGCCCGGCCTCCAGCTCGCGCAGCCAGGCGGGGAGGTCCTGTTTGGCCTGGAAACGACGGGCCTCGGCGAGGCGCTGCTCGAAGTCCTCGGCGTCGGTCCGGCACACGTCCCGCGCCAGGCTGTAGCCGTTCGCGGACTGGGTGAGCAACGTGAACGGCCCGCGCCTGCCGCGTTCCGGTTCGAGCAGCCGCCTCAGCCCGGCCACATAGGTGTAGACGCTCTGCTCGGCCGTCTTCGGCGCGGCGTCGCCCCACAGGGCGCCGACGAGCCTGTCCTTCGTGACGAGGCGGCCCGCCTGTGCGGCGAGCACCCAGAGAGTGGCCCGTTGCAGCGGCGGCCCCAGGTTCACCTGCCGGTCCTCCAGCCATGCGGTCACCGGTCCGAGCACCCGGAGCCGGAGGCCGCCCCCGCCTAATTCCCCATGTGCCGTCCCCATGGACGTCCTGTCCCTCCCTCGCGCGAGGATCAGCCGGCGAGCGCCACGCGGGGCGATGCCTCTCTGGCCGCTCTCAGCTCGGGGAAGGCGGTTTCGATGGCGCTCAGTTCGTCTTCCACCAACGGGGATAGGTTCTTGTACCCGGACCGCTGCCGCGCCGCCAGCGCCTCCCGGGCGTAGGCCAGGGCCTGTGCCGGCTCGTTCAGGAGACGATGAACTCTGGCGAGCATGACGAGCGACTCGCACTCGCTGATCCGGTAGCCGATCTCCCGGGCCACACGCAGGCCGCGCTCGAGGTAGGACTTCGCCGTCTGCGGATCGCCGCGCTTCAGGTGCAGCTCGGAGACCAACGTGAGGCCGCACGCCTCGTGGTAACGGTCTCCCGCGGCCTGCGCGAGTGCGAGTTGCTCATGGATCAGGCTCATGGCCGCCGTCAGATCGCCCATTCTCAGGCAGGCGGTCGCCTCGGTCACCAGCGAATGACGCTCGCCGACATCAGAGCCGATCTCCCTGGCGATCGCCCGCTGGGCCTTCGTCCGCTCACGCGCCTCCGCGTACCGTTCGAGCTTGAGAAGGACTACGCCCAGGTTGCCCAGGGCGCGCATCTCGCCGAACCGGTCGCGCAGCGCGCGTCTCAGCTCGAGCTCGGCCTGCTGGTGCGGCAGGGCCTCGGTTTCCTTGCCGAGGTTCAGCAGTGCGTGTGCCAACTGGCCGTGGGCCAGGGACAGGATCTCCTGGTCATCGGTCCGCTCGCCTACACCCAGTGCCTGCCTGTTGAGGTCACGCTGCTCGCGGTGGTGCGCGCCCATGGCGAGCTGCCAGGTGAGGGCGAACCCGACGTAGGCTCCGAGCCGTGCGACGTCGTCGTCCTCGCTGTGCATCGCCTGGGTGGCGGCGGCGACCACGTCCGGCAGCTCCTCCGCCAGCCAGTTCCTGGCCTCGTCGACAGTCTCGAACGCGAGCGGGCGCTGTGGCACGGCGGGCCAGGGAAGCTGCACACGGTGTGGATCGAGCACTGTGCTGGCATGGCGCGCGGTCGCCCCGTAGAAGCCGAGCGTGCGCAAGAGCGCGTCTTTGCGCGTCTCCGGCGTGAGGCGCGCATCCGCGAGCTCGATCGTGAACAGCCGTACGAGGTCGTGGAGGCGATAGCGGCCCGGTTCCGAGATCTCCACGAGGTGCGCACGTGCGAGGCGGTCGAGGGCGCGCTCGGCGGCGTCGACCGGTTCCCCGAGGAGAGCGGACACCAGCTCGGCGGTCAGACTCGCCACGTGCAGGACCCCGAGGTGGCACATCGTCCGTGCGGCCAGCCGATCGAGTCCGTTGCCGTTGGCCAGACTCTCATAGCTCAGCTCCAGACTGGAGCGGACGGCGCTTCGGCCCGACTCCAGCTCATGCAGCGTACGCCGCCGATCCTCCAGCCTCGTCCCCAGATCCCGCACCGTCCAGTCGGGGCGTTCGGCGAGCCGGGCGGCGGCCAGGCGCAGAGCCAGCGGCAGCAGGTCGCACAGGTGCGCCAGGCGGTCGGCGGCGGCCGGGTCCGCCGCGATCCGTTCCGCTCCGACGAGCTTCGCCAGCATGGTGACCGCCTCCGACCGCAGCAGCCTCCCGAGCACGAGCTGGACGCAGTCGTCGGTCGCCGCGTGCGACTCGCGGCTCGTGATCAGCACGGTGTTGCCGGACGGCAGCCCCAGCAGGGCGCGCACCTGCTCGGGCCCGGCCGCGTCGTCGAGCAGGATGAGGGTCCTGCGTCCCTCCAGCCGGTCGCGCAGCACCGCGGCGGCCTCGTCCTCATCGGACGGCAGGGCCTCGCCCGGCACACCCAGGGCGCGCAGGAGCCTGCCGAGCACGTCGATCGGCTTCAGGCGCTCGACCCCCGGCGTCGCGCCCTGGAGATTGACGTACAGCTGTCCGTCCGGGAACGCGTGCGAGGAGGCGTGGGCGGCCTGTACGGCCAGCGCGGACTTGCCCGCCCCGGGGACTCCGGTGATCGCGATCACCGCCTGCGGCGGTCCGCCGTCCCAGGGGGAGAGCAGAGACCGTAGACGGACCAGTTCCTCGGCCCGCCCCACCAGGACGCTCGCCGCCCGCGGCAACTGGCGGGGAGGCCTCGCCGGGACCTCGGCACCGCTCGCGCGGTCCTGCACCCGCGCGAGCGACGGATCGGCCCGCAGGATCAGTTCGTACCGCTCGCGCAGGGTCGCGCCGGGATCCACGCCGAGCCGCTCCGCGAGCAGCCGTTTGACGTCCAAGTACGTCTGGAGAGCGTCGGCCTGCCTGCCGCAGCGATACAGCGCGAGCATGAGCAACTCGCGGGTGCGCTCTCGTAGCGGTGCCTCCGCGGCCAGCTCGGTCAGCGTTCTCGCGGCCTCCTGGTGCAGCCCCAGGCCGAGCAGCATGTCGGCGTGGTCCTCCCGCGCGGACAGGCGCAACTCCTCGAGACGAGCCCGTTCCGCCGCCGCGAAGGGACCCGGCACGCCGCACAGGGCGGGTCCCGACCAGCACGCCAGGGCGGCGTCCAGCGCGCGCAGGCCGCCTCGCAGGTCGCTCGCACCGCGCAGCCGGCGTGCCTCGGCCAGGTGGCGTTCGAAGTCCTCCACGTCCACCCGCACCTTGCCGCGTTCCAACGCGTAGCCCCGCGACCGGTTCGCCAGGATGATGTATGGACCACGCCTGCCAGGGTGGGGCTCCAGCACCCGCCGGAGGCCGGCGATGTAGGTGTAGAGGCTCTGCTCGGCCGTGTTCGGGGGGCCATCCCCCCAAAGGCCGCTGATCAGCACGTCCTTCGGGACCACGCGTCCTTCATGCCCGACGAGCACGCACAGGGCCGCCCGCTGCAGCGGCGGTCCCAGCTCGATGGGATGTCCGCCGCACCAGCCTGCAAGCGGGCCCAGTAACCGCAGACGGGACGGTAAGTCCTGAGAAGTTCCACACTCATTCGCATTATCCATACGTTTTTGGACTCCATGCGGTGACGGCGCCGACGCGTTGAGTGCATCGCCCAGCCCTTTTGGGAGGCCGGTGCGCGTAGCCTGGTGACCAGGCCATCGGTGCGTCCCTCGACGTTCTTGTACAGCTACTGCAATAAGAAGTCATCCCCGTGACGCCGGCTACGGGCACATCGTTGGGCCTGAATCGGCAGAAGCTTCAATATGCCATCATGTATCTAGATTTTGTCTAGATATGTGTAGGGCCCGAGCTCACGCTTGTCACGGGCTGACTTGGGGAGGGAAGCCCCCGGCGACGGCCGCGCCGCCCGGGCATGGACGGCATGGCGTTCCGTCCTGTCCGAGTCTGATGGACCTATGAAACAGAGGGGATCTGCGCCCTGCGAACTCGGGGTAGAGCCGGGCGGGCATCGCGCCGAGCCCGCCACGGGCGGGCCTGGGGAGGGCGGTGGACTGGGGGGCGGCCCGAGGCGCGGTCCGGCGTCTGTCGCCATGTCGATCAATCAGAATGTTGGGCTCGAACCGGCCGACTCGCAATTCCGGATCCATTGGTCGAGCGTCATATTCCGAGTCTGTGGAAATTGTATCCGGAAATGAATCCGGCTCGCCGGAATGGAGGCTTTTCGTTTGGCGAACATTGAGGGTGTGTCGGGGGCGGCCGATTCGAATGCAAGATAAAATAGTGATGCCTGAATCGAAGCGGCTTCAGAAATTTTGATTAATATTGGGTGAGGGCGCCACTGTCGGCCGGGGAGCCAGAGGGGGCGCATGGATGTTGCGGAGTGCTTCCTGGTGTTCCTCTGTGGCGCCCCGGCGCGGCTACCAGGCGGCTTCGATCAGCAGCACTCCAGCCGAAGAAGCAGATTTTTCGCCTCCGTAGGAGACGGGGAAGCGCTCGCTGGCGTAACATCGCCACCAACGGCCAGTATGGCAGAAATGATGACGGTAAGAACGGGTAGGGCAAGGCGGCGCACGGTGGATCTCCCATCAGCTCAGACTGCCGGGCCTACAATATTGCAGGAGTTGCCAATGGCGGCGCAAGATCTGGTCGGACAGCGCATCAAGGCGATTCGTCGTCAGCGCGGGCTCTCGCAAGCGCAGTTGGCGCATCCCGAACTCTCCGACAGTTATGTATCACTGATCGAAAGTGGTAAGCGCACGCCCACTCCTGCGGTTCTCGAACTGCTTGCGCAGAAGCTGGACTGCTCGCTGACCTACCTCGTCAACGGCGTCACCGCCGAGCAGATGGAAGACCTGGAAGTCGGCCTCAGCTTCGCCCGCATGGCACTGGAGAACGGCGATGTCGCCGAGGCCCGCCGCCGGTATGCCGAGCTGCTCGCCGACGGCAACCTCCAGGGACTCGCCTCGCTGCGGGTGGAGGCACGCTACGGCTACGCGCTGGCTTCGGAGGCTTGTGGTGAGCTTGCCGAGGCCATCTCCGTTCTCCAGGAGCTCGGCGAGGCCGAGGCGGAGACGATGACGCAGGACCGCAAGATCGCCGTGGCCCTGGCGCTGTGCCGGTGCCATCGGGAGCGGGGCGACTACTCGGCCGCCGTCCAGGTGGGCGAGCGTGCCCTGGAGAGCCTGTCCCGATCCGGTTGGAGCGACGCTCTGGTGGAGCTCGGCGCGACACTGCTGAGCGTCTACCTGGCGCGGGGCGACCTGCTGCGGGCGGGGCACTTCGCCGCCGAACTGATCGCGGCGGCGGAAGCCCTGGGAACCCCCCGTGCCACGGTCGCGTCGTCCTGGAACGCCGCTCTTGTGGCCGAGCGGGCGGGACGCGGGGAGGAGGCCCTCGCCTTGATCGAGCGTGCGCTGGCGATCCAGTCCGAGACCGGTGAGCCACGCAACCTGGCACGCCTCCGGCAGACGCATGCGAACATGGTGCTGCGGCTGCATCCCGAGGAGTCGGAGAAGGCACGTGACCTCCTGCTCAGGGCGCAGCGGGACATGGAAGGTGCCGCTACCAGCGCCTTCGACAGAGCGCAGGGTGCTCTCGACCTCGCATGGGCCGAAATCGCCCTCCACCACCCCCAGCGGGCCGTCGAGTATGCGCAGGCCGCCGTCGACTTGGTGCGCGGCACCTCGGGGTGGCTTGAGACACGGGCCGCACTGATCCTCAGCCAGGCACGTTTCATGCTCCACCAGGATGAGGAGGCGGCCGCGGAGCTGGACACGGTGAGCCAGTGGCTGGAAAACGCACTGGCCACGCGGAAGGCGGCCGAGGACTGGATGACGATCGCCGAGATGCGCCGGCGGATCGGCGAGGACGAGCAGAGCGTGGCCGCCTACCAGCGCGCTCTCGCCTGCGTCGAGCTCTGACCGCGCACGCGGGTATCGGGCTCACAAGGACGGGTTCTGCCGGGCCGGGGGCTGCTCGCCCCCGGCCCGGCTCGCGTCTCGGGTGACGAGCGCGTGGACCACAAGGGCTCGCGAACGCGCGGATCACAAGGACGAACGCGGCCCGCGAGCGGATCGGCCGGCCCCGCTCGCCGGATCGCGGAGCCGGTAGGCATGCAAGGCCGACGATGGCGTGATCAGGCTCTTTTCCGGGTCATCCCCAGTCTTCCGGTGCGAGGTATGGACCGGACCCCCAGGTCGGTAGCCTGGGAAGTGCCATGAAGAGACCCTTCCTCGCCGCCTTCACCGCGCTCCTGGCGGCTCTCCTGCTGTGTGTCGCGCCGGCCCTGCCCGCTCAGGCGCACACCTCGCTCAAGAGTAGCGACCCGCAGAAGAACGCGCAGGTCAAGACCTTGCAAAAGGTCACGCTCGAGTTCGCGGACTCCGTTCAGTTCCCGGTCGTGGTCGTCCGCGGCGAGGACGGCAAACGCTACGAGAAAGGCGAGCCGGTCGTCGACGGGCCCAAGGTCACCGAGGCGGTGACCGAGCCGGTTCCCCCGGGTCGCTACACGATCGCCTGGCGGGTGGTGTCACCCGACGGGCACCCCCTTGAGGGGGAGATCCCGTTCACCGTGGTCGGCGACCAGTCCGTCGGGGCGGCGACCTCGGCGGCCGCCCCCGACGACCCGGCGTCGTCGTCCGCGCCGGCGGCCGCCGCGCCCGCGACGGCACCCGCGGCCCAGGCCGATGACGGCGGGCAGCAGGGCATCCCCGGATGGACCTGGGCGGTGATCTTCGGGATCGCCGGCATCGGCATCGGGATGTTCCTGAGCCTGCGGAAGAAGCCGTGAACCGGACGGTACGACTGACCGCCGCGGCGCTCTGCGCGGCCGTCGGCGCACTCGTCGTCGCGATGGTGCTCGGCGGTGCCGCGACCCCGCGCATCATCCCCGGCCTGCCCGACGAGGGCACCCTGACGCGCTGGATGCTGCCGCTGTCGAAGCTCGGGATGGACGTCTCCGGCGTCCTGACCGTGGGCCTTCTGACGGCTGCCGCGGCGTTCCTGCCCAACGACAAGGGCCTGCTCGGCAAACAGGCGCAGAGTTACGTGAAGGGCGCGTCGTGGTCCGCGCTGGCCTGGGCGGTCGCCGCGGCGGTGGCCCTGGTCTTCAGCCTGTCGGAGACCCTCGGCGCGCCGGTGGGCCAGATCCTCGCCGGCAACGAGCTGACCAGCTATGCGAGCCAGGTGCCGCAGGGCATCGCGCTGACCCTGGTCGTGCTGTTCGCCGTCGCCATCGCGCTGTTCGCCCGGGGCGCGATCACGGCGGGCGCCGCCGGGGGCCTGCTGGTCTTCGCGCTCGTGACGCTGCTGCCGCCCGCGCTCACCGGGCACTCCTCCTCCTCGCCCAACCACGGTCTCGCCACGACCTCGGTGGCCATGCACCTGCTCTTCCTGGCCCTGTGGGTGGGTGGCCTCGGGGTGGTCTGCCTGCACGCGCTACGCGGGCGCCCCCTCCTGGACGTCGCCGCCGCGCGTTTCTCCCGGATGGCGCTGTGGTGCTTCGTCGGCGTCGGCGTCTCCGGGCTCGCCGCCGCCGCCTCGCGCCTCACCTCGGTCGGCGAGCTGTTCACCTCAAGCTACGGCCTGCTCCTGCTGGCCAAAATCATCGCGTTCTGCGTGCTCGGGTTCTTCGGCTGGCGCCACCGCGGCCGTACGCTGCCGAAGGTGTCGGAGGGGGAGCCGCACGCCTTCCTCCGCCTCGCCCTCGGCGAGGTTCTGCTGATGGGAGCGACGATCGGCCTGGCCGTGGCGCTGTCCCGGACCGCCCCGCCGCCCGTCGACACGCCGGTCGACCGGGCCTTCGAGCTGCTCGGCTACCTGATCCCGCCGCCGCTGACGGTCGCGAACCTGCTGACGCTCTGGTGGTTCGACCTGTTCTTCGCCGTGCTCGCGGTCATCATGGCCGGCCTGTACGGCGCGGGCGTCGTACGGCTGGCCCGCCGGGGCGACCGGTGGCCCATGGGCCGCACGATCAGCTGGTACATCGGCGTCGTCATCCTCGTTTTCAGCACGCAGAGCGGCGTGGCGCGCTATTCGCCCGTGCTGTTCAGCGTGCACATGACCGAGCACATGGTCCTGTCGATGCTGGTCCCGATCTTCCTGGTGCTCGGCGCGCCGGTCACGCTGGCGCTGCGCGCGCTCAAGCCCGCCGTCCGCCGGGGCGATCGAGGCCCGCGCGAGTGGCTCATGGTGATCTTGCACAGCAGGATCATGAAGTTCTTCAGCCACCCCGCCATCGCGACCGCGATCTTCGTGGCGTCGACCTTCGTGCTGTACTTCACCCCGCTGTTCGCCGCGGCGATGGAGGAGCACCTCGGTCACATCGCGATGACCGTGCACTTCCTGCTGAGCGGCTCGCTGTTCTTCTGGGTGATCATCGGTGTCGACCCGGCGCCGTACAAGCTGCCCTACTATGGGCGGCTGCTGCTGCTCATGGTGACCATGCCGTTCCACGCGTTCTTCGGGATCGCCCTGATGAGCATGGGGTCGGTGCTGGCATCCAGTTACTACGACCAGCTCGGGCGCACCTGGGGCTCCTCCTCGCTGGTCGACCAGCAGATGGGCGGCGGCATCGCCTGGGCCTTCGGCGAGATCCCCACGCTGATCGTGCTGCTCGCGCTCGGCTTCCAGTGGTGGCGCGACGACGAGCGCGTCGCGCGCCGTGCCGACCGCAGGGCCGACGCCGCGGCCGCCAAGTCCGGCGGCACGGGGGACGCGGAGCTGGACGCCTACAACGACTACCTGGCGAAGCTGAACAGGCGGGACAGGGCCGCCGAGTAGGGCCGCCGGTGGTCGGTCGCCGAATAGGCCACCGGCAGCCGGAGGTCCGTGCCGTCGGTCTGCGTCCCCGCCGTGGGCCTGTGTCCCCGCCGTGGGCCTGTGTCCCCGCCGAGGCCCGCGACCTCAAGCACCCACGCGGCACCTCGCGGAGCACAGGAGCGCAGCCGGTGGGAGCACCTGGGGATGCCTCAGGCGCCTGCGCGACGCCTCGGGAAGACGCCGTGGCGCTTCGCCGGAAACACCGGCGAAGCGCCACGAAACCGCTCCGACGTCCTTACGGGAGGGTGAGGATCTCGTAGCCCGACTCGGTCACCACGAGGGTGTGCTCGAACTGCGCGGTTCGCTTGCGGTCCTTGGTCACCGCGGTCCACTTGTCGGGCCAGATCTCGTAGTCGATCGTGCCGAGCGTGAGCATCGGCTCGATCGTGAACGTCATCCCCGGCACCAGGGTCACCGACAGCGAGGGGTCGTCGTAGTGGGGGACGATGAGCCCGGAGTGGAACGAGGTCGAGATGCCGTGCCCGGTGAAGTCGCGGACGACGCCGTAGCCGAAGCGCTTGGCGTACGCCTCGATCACCCGGCCGACGATGTTGAGCTGGCGGCCCGGCGCCACGGCCTTGATCGCCCGCATCATCGCCTCGCGGGTCCGCTCGACCAGCAGGCGCGACTCCTCGTCGACCTCGCCGACGAGGAAGGTGGCGTCGGTGTCGCCGTGCACGCCGCCGATGTAGGCGGTGATGTCCACGTTGACGATGTCGCCGTCGCGCAGCACGGTGTCGTCCGGGATGCCGTGGCAGATCACCTCGTTGATCGAGGTGCACAGCGACTTGGGGTAGCCGCGGTAGCCGAGCGTCGAGGGGTAGGCGCCGTGGTCGCAGAGGAACTCGTGCCCGATGCGGTCGAGTTCGTCCGTCGTCACGCCGGGGGCGACGTGCCTGCCGACCTCTTCGAGCGCCTGCGCGGCGATCCGGCCCGCGATCCGCATCTTCTCGATGGTCTCGGGGGTCTGGACGTCGCTGCCGCCCTTCTTGGGCTCGGCCTTCCCCACGTACTCGGGCCGGGGGATGTGGGCGGGAACCTTGCGAATGGGCGAGATTCGCCCGGGGCGGAGCAGCGTGGTCATGCGGCCAAGTCTAGTTGCGCGTCAAGGGGGCACGATTAAGGACGTGAGCGATCAATGGTGGTTCTGCCTGAAGCACATGAGCGTCGAGCCCGAGAGGGGCTGCCCGAACAAGGACCGGCTCGGTCCCTATGACTCCCGCGACGCCGCCGCCAACGCCCTTCAGACGGCGGCCGAGCGCAACAAGCGCTGGACCGAGCAGGACAAGGACTGGGACGACTGACCCCCTGACACGGGCCCGGGCCCGGTCCTCAGGAACCTGTCGGGCAAGGCTTCGGCACCTCTGCGTGAGCCCCGCCTCCGGCACCTTCACCCATGCCCGGGCCTCCGGCACCTGTTATGGGCAAGGCCACGGCACGTCTGCGTGAGCCCTGCCTCCGATACTTCACCCGGGCCCTGTTCGTTCGCCCTTTCACCGTCCGGGCGCCGGTGCGGCCTCGGCCGCCTGCCGCCGGGCCGTCGCGCGGCGGGCGACGAGCCGGCCGAGCGTCCAGACGCCGATGCCGCTCCACACCAGGTTGAGGCCCGCCGAGGGCCAGGCCGAGTAGTACGCGCTGTTGATCATCAAGGTGGCCGCCCCGCCGAAGTTGAGCAGCTGGTAGGGCAGCCCGTCCGCGGACATCCTGCCGGACGACACCAGCGCGTACGCGAGCAGGAGGACGACGGCGCCCATGGTGCCGATGATCGTGATGAAGGTGGACATCAGGACGGTTCGCCATCCACGCACATGGTCATGACCCGATGATCCTGCCCGCGGAGAGTGTAGGGCAAGTGAAGGATTCTTAAACCGAACATAAGATCTGCTGCATGGAAATCGACCCGCGGCGGCTGCGGATCCTGCACGAGGTGTCCCGCAGAGGCGGCGTCATGAAGGCCGCTGAGTCGCTGCACCTCACGTCCTCGGCCGTCTCCCAGCAGCTCGCCCAGCTCGAACGGGAGGTCGGCCTCGCGCTGTTCGACCGGTCGCAGCGCAGGGTCACGCTGACCCCCGCCGGGCGGGTGCTCGCCGCGTACGCCGAGCGCATCGAGGAGCAGCTCGCCGAGGCGAGGCACGAGCTCAACCGCTTCGCCGAGCGGCTGTCCGGGCCGGTCACCATCGCGGCGTTCCCCACCGTGATCCGGCATCTGCTCGTCCCCGCGCTGCGCGAGCTGGCCGTACGGCACCCGCGGATCACACCGGTGATCCAGGAGCTGTTCGGGCCGGGCGCGGTGCAGGAGCTGCGCCTCGGCGGCGTGGACCTGGTCGTGACCGAACGGGACATGAGCCAGCCGGCCGCGTCGCTGCCGTCGATGTCGCGGCACCGCCTCTATGACGACGAATACCGCATCGTCGCCCCGCCGTCGTGGGACGAGGTGCCGGCCACCGTCGCCGACCTGGTGGACCTGCCGTGGGTGGCGGGAGTGCCCGACCAGGCGTGCGGGCAGGCGCTCGAACGGCTCGCCCAGCTCCACGGGTTCGTCCCGCGCCGCGTGCACCTGATCGCGGAGTTCCCGCCCGTGCTCGGGCTGGTGTCGGCGGGGCACGGGGTGGCGATCGTGCCGTCGCTGGCGCTGCTCGACGTGCCGCCGGGCGAGGTGGTGGTCACCGGCATCCGCGGCGTGGGCACCCGCAGGATCGAGGCGCTGACCAGGGTGAGCCGTACGACGTCGGGGGAGCCCGACGCCATGCAGGCCGTGGTGATCGAGGTGCTGCGCGAGGTGGCCGACGCGGTGGACCGGCGCGTGCGCGAGCTCAGCCGCGCCCCGATCGACTCGTCGCCCGCGTCCTGACCGACGCCCGCCCGCCGCCCCGCTCGGCTCGCCCGTGTCCTGACCTGCCGCCCACGGCCTGAGCCGCCGCTCGCTTCGTGATTTGCCGCCCGCCGCGCCGCTCGGCTCGCCCGCGTCCTGACCGCACCGCCTGCGTCCTGGCCTGTCGCGGGCCGGCCGGTCGCCGGACGCCTCAGTCGCTCACGTGGGGGCCGGTGATCCGTTCGGCCAGGCGGGCGAGACGCTCCCGCAGGCCGGGCCGCCGCACCTCCCCGGCCGCGCTGCTCACCAGGTGCTGCGCCGCGTCGAAGCTCAGGACGGCCCCCTCGGCCGGTATGGCGATTGAGTCGTGGGCCAGGGACTCCAGCTCGGGGTCGCCGCCGTCGATGGCGAGGATCGTGGCGCCGGTGCGGCGGGCGTCGTCCACGCGTTCGAGCAGGGGCACGGGCGCCCGCTGCTCGGCGACCACGAACAGCGTCTCGCCCCGGCCGGCGCTCCGCAGCCGCTCCATCCCGACCCGCAGATGGGCGGGCGCGCCGGGTGGCGGCGCCCAGCGGACCAGCGTGGGGGAGAGCTGTGCGAGCCCCGACAGCCGGGCCTCGTCGGACAGGTGGGCGGTGACGTGCCACGGCTCGTCCTCGGGGGTGCCGACCACGAGAAGCCCTCCGGGCGATCGGGTGGCCCGCAGGGCCAGACCGAGCTCCCGGGTGCGTTCGAGCCATCCGGTGGAGGCGAGCACCTCGCGCAGCAGGTTCACCGATGCGGCGTCCATGACCGTTATGGTGCCTGACATGAACGCGTGAGTCCCGCCAATCGGGTCCGTACTTCGAAGACCGCCCTCGCGAGAGCCGGTGGGGACGCCGCGACGACCTGCTGGCATGATCTGATTCATGGTTGAGCACACCACCGCAGACCTGCCCGACGTCTCCGCGCTGACCATCGGCATCCTGGGCGGCACCGGCGACCAGGGCAAGGGACTGGCCCGCCGGTTCTCGCTGGCCGGGCATACCGTGTTGATCGGCTCGCGCAGCGCCGAGCGCGCGCAGGAGGCGGCCCGCGAGATCGGCGTACGCGGTGCCGCGAACGCCGAGGTGGCGGCCGAGGCGGACGTCGTGATCGTCGCGGTGCCCTGGGAAGGGCACAAGGCGCTGCTGGAGTCCCTGCGCGAACCGCTCGCCGGGAAGATCGTCGTGGACTGCGTCAACCCGCTCGGCTTCGACAAGCAGGGGGCGTACGCGCTGCCGGTGGAGGAGGGCAGCGCGGCCCAGCAGGCGGCGGCGGTGCTGACCGGCAGCCGGGTGGTCGCGGCCTTCCACCACGTGTCGGCGGTGCTGCTGCTCGACCCCGCGGTGGCCGAGATCGACCTCGACGTGCTCGTGCTCGGCGACGACCGCGAGGCCACCGACGTCGTACGCGCGCTCGCCGGCCGCATCCCCGGCGCGCGCGGGATCTACGCGGGCCGGCTGCGCAACGCCCACCAGGTCGAGGCGTTCACCGCGAACCTGATCTCGATCAACCGCCGTTACAAGGCCCACGCCGGAATCCGGGTCACCGACGTGTAGCCATCCGCGCTTCGATTGATCGACGGCCGGCCGGCCGTGGACGGGGAGAAGCGTGTCACGTGGCGGTGGCACAGCCCGGCGTTGCTGTGCGCCACGACGGCGAGCGGCCCGCGTGGCGTGCTCGCCGTCACCTCGCTCACCACCCGCGGCCAGTAGGGCGGCGGACCGGCCGTCACGCCGGTCAGCCGCGGCACCACGGCGGTGTGCCCGCGCGCCCGCAGGGTCTCGGCGACGGGGGTCCAGGTCGAGGGGCCGACGGAGGGGCTGTGCACGAGGAGGAAGCCGACGTCCATTCCCTCATCCTCGCCATGGGCGACCGCGGCGGACGCCTTCTCCGCTCGCCGCGTAACCGGTCGTCGGGTGTCTAACCTGACAAGAACGGCCTTTCTAGGTAATTGTGGACGCCATGAGCTCCTTGCATCCGGAAACGCGCGTCGTCCATCTGCCCCGGCCCACGCCGGAGGCCAGCACGCCGATCTCCATGCCGATCTACCAGACCTCGGGATTCGTCTTCGACGACCCGGCCGTCTTCGCCGACGGCATGGGGCGGCCCGACGGGGCGTACGTCTACGGCCGGCTCTCCAACCCCACCGTGCGGGCGCTGGAGGAGGCGGTCGCCGGCCTTGAGGGCGGCGTGGCCGCCGTGGCCACCGGCTCGGGCATGGGGGCGATCAACGCCGTGCTGCTCGGCCTGCTGAAGTCGGGCGACCACGTGATCGCCCAGTCGGCGCTGTACGGCGCCACCGCCCAGACGCTCGCCGACCTCGCGGAGCGCTTCGGCGTCGAGGTCACCCGCGTGCCGGAGGACGACCCCGAGGCCGTACGCGCCGCCGTGCGGCCCACGACGAAGCTGCTGTATCTGGAGACCATCGCCAACCCGATGACGCAGGTGGCCGACCTGCCGGGGATGTGCGCGGCGGCGCGCGAGGCCGGGATCCTCACCGTGGTCGACAACACCTTCGCGTCGCCGGTCCTGTGCCGCCCCATCGAGCACGGCGCGGACATCGTCGTGCACTCCGTGACCAAGTATCTGTCCGGGCACACCGACGTCGTCGGCGGGATCGCCGTGTTCGCCTCCGAGGACGTGTATCGCCGGGTGTGGTCGTACGCGGTGGAGCTCGGCGCGACGACCGACCCGTTCGCCGCGTGGCTGACCCTGCGGGGGATGCAGACGCTGCCGCTGCGGATGGAGCGCCACTGCGCCAACGCCCGCGTGCTCGCGACGCGGCTCGCCGAGCACCCGGCCGTGGCCGCGGTCCACTGGCCGGGCCTGCCGTCCCACCCGTCGCACGAGCTCGCCACCAAGCTTCTGCCGGACTTCGGCGGCGTGTTCTCCTTCGACCTCGCCGGAGGGCGTGCCGCCGGAGAGGCGTTCATGCGCAACGTGCGGCTCGCACTGCTCGCGCCCTCGCTCGGCGGCGTGGAGACCCTGATCCTCCACCCGGCCACGACGTCGCACCGTACGGTGAGCGCCGAGGGCCTGGCCGCGGCGGGCATCGGCGAGGGGACGGTCCGGGTGGCCGTGGGCATCGAGCACGCCGAAGACCTGTGGGCCGACTTCGCCCAGGCGCTCGACGCGATCTGAGGGGTTTCACGGGAAGGGCGGCCGCGGCGTGCGCGGCCGCCCTTCGTGGTGTCAGCGGTAGGTGTGCTCGGGCCGGGGGAAGGCGCCGGAGACGACCTCGTCGGCGTACGCGCGGATCGCCCGGTCCATCTCTCCGGCCAGGTCGAAGTACTTCTTCACGAACTTCGCGGGCTGCGGGGTGAGCCCCATGAGGTCCTGCCAGACGAGGACCTGCGCGTCGGTGTCGGGCCCGGCCCCGATGCCGACCGTGGGGATGCTCAGCGACGTGGTGACCCGCTGGGCGAGGTCGGCGGGGACGCATTCCAGCACGACGGCGAAGGCGCCCGCGTGCTCCAGCGCCTTGGCGTCGGCCATGATCTCGTCACCCGCCTGCCCGCGGCCCTGCACCCGGTAGCCGCCGAAGGCGTTGACCGACTGGGGGGTCAGGCCGATGTGGGCCATGACCGGGATTCCGGCCGACACGAGCATCTCCACCTGAGGGAGGACCCGGTGGCCGCCCTCAAGCTTGACGGCGTGCGCGCCGGCCTCCTTGATGAAGCGGGCCGCGGTCTCCAGGGCCTGCTGGGGTGAGGCCTGGTAGGAGCCGAACGGCAGGTCGGCCACGACCATCGCCCGCGACGAGCCGCGTACGACCGCGGCGGCGAGCGGGATGAGGTCGTCGACCGTGACGGGCAGGGTCGAGTCGTAGCCGTAGACGACCATGGCGGCCGAGTCGCCCACGAGCATCACCGGGATGCCCGCCTCGTCGAACACTCGCGCGGTCATGGCGTCGTACGCGGTCACCATCGGCCACTTCTCGTGGCGTTCCTTGGCCGCCGCGATGTCGCGGACGGTGACTCTGCGCCCTGCGGCCCCGCCGTAGAGGGCGGGCTTGGACACAACGGAAACAGAGGACATGGCTACCTCCAGGCCTCGTGGCGCCCCTGTGGCGTCCCCGGACAGTCAGATCATTGCATGCCGCCATGGGCTGGAACACCCCCATACGGGCGCCGTAATCCGGGCGCCGACGAGTGGGACTAAAGGGACGAAAGAGGCGACCCGGCGGCAGAAATGTCCGAGCCACCCGGCACAATGCCATGCGGAGGTAAGGAACCACGATGGCTTTTGATCGTTACAGGCAGGTGCTCGCCCTGCCGGGTGTGCGGGCGTTGCTGCTGGTCGGCATGATCGCGCGAATTCCCCTCACCGGCACCGGCATGACGCTGACCCTGCATGTGGTGAACGACCAGAAGCTCGGGTTCTTCCAGGCGGGCCTGGTCGGCACCGCCTCCATGGCGGGCGCCGCTGTCGGCTCGCCGCTCGTCGGCCGGTTCGTCGACCGGCGCGGGCTGCGGCCGGTCATGGTCGTGACGACCCTCGTGCAACTGTGCCTGTGGTGCGTCGCGCCGTCCATGCCGTACGCCGTGCTGCTGCCGGGGGCGCTGATCGGCGGGCTGTTCAGCCAGCCGGTATTCGGGACCATCCGGCAGTGCGTGGCCGCGATGGTGCCGAAGGAGAACCACCAGACCGGCTTCGCCCTCGACTCGATGGGCGTGGAGCTGTCGTTCATGGTCGGGCCCGCCCTCGCCGTCGCGAGCGTGACGGCGTTCGGCAGCGCCGCGACGATGTACGGCGTGGCCGCCGGGCTGGTGGGCTCGGGAGTGGCGCTGTATCTGCTCAACCCGCCCACGCGGTCGGCGGAGGAGGTGGCGGGGCAGGAGGTCCACGTCCCCCGGCGGCAGTGGCTGCGTCCCGGCCTGCTCGCCCTGCTCTGCCTGGTTTCCGGGCTCACCTTCGTGCTCACCACCACCGAGCTGAGCGTGGTGGCGATGCTCAAGGCGGACGGCGCGACCGCCTGGACCGGGCTGGTGCTCGCGCTGTGGTGCGCGTACTCGCTCGTCGGCGGGTTCGTGTACGGCGGGCTCTCCAGGGGGCTGTCGCCCGGGCTGCTCGCGGGCGGCCTGGCGCTGCTGACCGTGCCCGTGGGGCTGGTCGGCGGGGGCTGGGGCTGGCTGTGCCTGGCACTGGCACCGGCCGGGCTGCTGTGCGCCCCGGCGCTGTCGTCCACCGTGGACGCCGTCAACCGGCGCGTCCCGGCGGCGGCGCGGGGTGAGGCGATGGGCCTGCACGGCACCTCGCTGACGATAGGAGGAGCCCTGGCCGGGCCCCTCGCGGGCGGGCTCCTGGACGCCCATGGCCCGGTCTGGGCCTTCGCCGTGTCCGGAGCGGTCGGTGTGGCGCTGGCCCTGCTCACCACCCTGGTCAGGCGCGACGCCCCGGTCGCCGTCCTCGTCCCGGCCGGATCGCGTGACGCGGCCGGGCCGGATCACGCGAACGGTCTCGGCGTGGCGGCCGGGGCGGACATCGCGACGGGGCCGGAGCGTGTGAGCGGTCCTGGTGCAGTGCCGGGGGCGGACATCGCGGCCGGGCCGGACGCCGCGACGCCCCTGCCCACCGCCGCGCGCGAGTAGGAGCGGTGGCTACTCCCGCGCGCGGGGTAGGCGTGGTGTGTGCTCCGGCGGGGGAGCGGGCGTGATGCGTGCCCCGGCGCCGGAGCAGGATCGGGCGCCCTCCCGCCGGCGTGTGGACCGTGCCGGATCGGGGGATTGAAATACGCCCCGGAGTGGGAATAGAACCGGCCCTCGCGTTGATGTAAAAGGGGCGCGGTCGTCCCTCGGGGCGGCCGGCGAAGGCGTCCGCCGCCTGCTCCGGGTGGCTGCGGGCGGTCCGCTCCGGGGTGGCGTACGCCTGCTCGGCGGGGCCGTGAGAGACGCCATCGCGCCTCCGGGTGCGCCGGATGGCGCGGCCGCCGGGGACGCGCGACACGAGGGTCGGCGCCTCGGCCGAGCATCTTGAACCCAACTGACCAGCGGATATGGCGGCACCGATCCGGATTATGAAACGGTCCCGTTGCGTATCGGAATGACCAGCGCTACGCTTGCGTTGCGAAACTCGGTCGTATCGAAATCATGGGGGAATCAGTGGAAGCTTCGGCAGAAGCTCATACAGGGCACCCACGCCGGTGGCAGGTCCTCGGTGTGATGGTGTTCAGCCTGCTGGCCGTCGTCCTCGACAACACCATCCTCAACGTGGCGATCAAGACGATCGCCGATCCCGTCCACGGGCTGGGCGCGACCCAGAGCGAGCTCGAATGGGCGATGAACTCCTACACGCTGGTGTTCGCCGGCCTGCTGTTCACCTTCGGCGTGCTGGGCGACCGCTACGGGCGTAAGCGGATGCTCATGGCGGGCATGGTCCTGTTCGGCCTGGCCTCCCTGGCCAGCGCGTACGCGCAGGACCCGATGCAGCTCATCGCGGCGAGGGCCCTGATGGGCCTCGGCGGGGCCGCGATCATGCCGGCCACGCTGGCGATCATCTCGAACGTCTTCCCGATCCACGAGCGGGGCAAGGCGATCGGCATCTGGGCCGGCGGCGTCGGCATCGCCGTGGCGATCGGCCCGATCACGGGGGGCCTGCTGCTTGA
Source organism: Microbispora hainanensis (assembly GCF_036186745.1). NCBI lineage: Bacteria > Bacillati > Actinomycetota > Actinomycetes > Streptosporangiales > Streptosporangiaceae > Microbispora > Microbispora hainanensis. The sequence continues at coordinate 4,939,946 of NZ_CP108086.1, forward strand.
GCACTTCTGGTGGGGCTCGGTCTTCCTGGTCAACGTGCCCATCGTGATCATCGGTCTCGCGCTGATCGCCGGGATCGTGCCCGACTCCAAGGACCCGAACAAGACCGGTCTCGACCCGATCGGTGTGCTGCTGTCCATCATCGGCCTGATCGCCCTCGTCTACGGCATCGTCCGGATCAGCGACCTCGGCACCGTCGCCGACGTCTCGGTCATCCTGCCGTCGCTGCTGGGCATCGCGATCCTCGCCGCGTTCGTCTGGTACGAGAGCCGGATCGACCACCCCGCCTTCGACGTGCGCAACTTCCGCAACGCCGGCTTCTCCACCGCCATCGCCACCGTCGGCCTCGTGTTCTTCGCGGCCATGGGCGTGATGTTCTTCCTGGCCTTCTACTGGCAGATCGTCCGGAACTACTCGCCGCTGCAGTCGGGGGCGCTCGTGCTGCCGTTCGCGGCCGCTCAGCTGATCTTCGCGCCGCAGAGCGCGCGCATGGTGCAGAAGTACGGCGCCCGCGCCGTCGGCACGGTGGCCATGCTCGTCATCACGCTGGCCCTGGCGTGCTACTCCTTCGTGCAGGTGGACACCCCGATCTGGGTCCTGCTGGCCCTCGGCTTCATCCAGGGTGCCGCGATGGCCAACATCATGCCCCCGGCGACCACGGCCATCATGAACGCGCTGCCGCGTGAGAAGGCCGGCGTGGGCTCCTCGATGAGCAACGTCGTCCGGCAGGTCGGCGGCACGCTGGGCATCGCCATCCTGGGCGCGGTCCTGTCCGCGAGCTACCGCAGCGACATGGAAGACAAGGTCACGGCCCTGCCGGAGCAGCTCCGCCACGTCGTCACCGAGTCCATCTCCGGCGCGGCCGGTGTCGCGGAGAACCTGGGCCCGCAGGGCGCGAAGCTGCTCGACGCCGCGAACGCCGCGTTCGTCACGGGCGTTCACTGGGCGGCCCTCGGCTCGGCTCTCGTCGCCCTCATCGGCACTCTTGTGGTGGCCCGCTGGATGCCGGGCAAGGCTTCGGTCAACGCCGCGGTCGACAAGGCTGAGATCGAAAAGGAAGCGGCGGTAGTGTGAACTGGTCATGAAGACGCAGCAGACGGCTGAGGGGGTGGCCCGCCCGGCGGGCCGCCCGCGCAGCGAGAAGGCGGAACGGTCGATCATCGAGGCCACCCTCGAACTGCTCGGCGAGGGCATCGGTGTGTCGGAGCTGTCCATCGAGTCGATCGCCGGCCGCGCCGGTGTCGGGAAGACCACGATCTACCGCAGGTGGTCCAACAAGGAAGACCTGGTGGTGGACGCGCTGGCGACGCTCAAGCGGCCGATCCCGCTGCCGCAGGGCGGAACCGTGCGAGACGACCTGGTGACCTACCTCCGGGTGATCCAGGAGGAGTCCCTGCACCATCGCACGCGCTGCATCATGAACATCGCCATGAGCGACTCAGAGCGGCATCCCCGGCTGGCGGAGCGGTTCCGCGAGCTTGCCGTGGAGCCGCGCAGGGCGGTCGTGACGGCGGTTCTGCGGCGTGGGATGGAGACCGGGGAGCTGCGTGCGGACCTCGACATCGACATGGCGCTGGCACTGCTCAGCGGGGCCATGATCTGGTCCACGAAGTGGTCTCACTCGGACCAGCCCGATGCCAGCCTCCCCGAGCGGATCGTCGACGAGGCGCTCAAGGGCTTCCGCCCTCGCAACTCCGAGCAGTGACCCGTCTTTCCACCCCCGAGCTGTAACCTCGTCCCTCGACCCCCGAGCTGTGACCCGGCTCCCGAGCCCCGGGCCGTGATGCGGCCCCTCGCCTCCGAGCCATGACCCCGGTCCGTACGGCAGACGGCCGTACGGACCGCCCCGGTCACCGTCGTGCACCGCCGTCCTCGTGATACGCCACGCACGAAACGGCGCATCGAACGGCGCATCGAACGGCGCACAGAGCCGCGTATCGAGCGGCGCGACGGAACCGAGCGCGGAACGGTGCCTCGACCGGTGTGCGGAGCCGAGCGCTGAGCGGCGCACGGAGCGGCGTGACCGACGCGAGCGCTAAGCGGCGCGACGAAGCGAGCGCGGAGCGGCGCATCGAACGGGTGCGTCGCGCTGGGCATCCTCATGGGATGCCGGGTACCACTGGCGGGAAATGGACGCGAGGGCGGGCGGCTGTCTGCCGACGACGCCGTCGGGGCGCAGTTCCCGGCACATCCGGACGGCCTGCGCCCCGTCGGGCGCGGTCGCGACCACGGCGAAGTCCGGCTGGCTGCCCAGCAGTTCGGCGAAGCCGGTGCGGACGACCAGATGGTCGTCGGCCACCACGACACGGATCGGCGTCCCGCCGGTCACGGACATCCTCCCGCAGAGCCGGCGGGTGCGGCAGGGCCCCACCAGCGGTCAGGACCGTCGGCAGCACCGGAGGCCTGGAAATCATCGGCATCCGGAAGCCGAGGGAGACACGCCTCCACGACGAAACCGCCGCCGGCCGCGGAGCCGATGCACAGTTCGCCACCAACGGCGGCGGCCCGTTCCCGCATCCCGGTCAATCCGTGGCCGGCCGATCCGCGAGCAGCCGATTCGTGTTCGGTCAATCCGTGCCGGGCCGCCTCATATCGGGCGGATTCGTGATCGGCCAATCCATGACCGGCGAAGGTGTGACCAGCTGATTCATGACCGGCCGATTCTTGCCCGGCGAGTACGCGACCAGCCGGTCCGCGAGTAGCCGATTCGTGTTCGGCGAATCCGTGACCGGCCATGCCATCGGGCACGCGCGCGTCTCCGGACGGGACGGCTGCACCGGGCATCACGGCGCCGCCCGGCACGCCCAGGCCGTCGGACCCGCCGGTGCCGGTCGCCGTGCCCGAGGAGAACGGAATGCCTGGGCCGTTGTCCCGTACGCGCAGCCGCAGAGCGTCGCGGGTGTAGTGCAGTTCCACGTCCACGGCGGCGCCCGGCGCATGCCGCCGGGCGTTGGTGAGCGCCTCCTGGATGATGCGGTAAGCGGCGAGTTCGACGCCGGGATCGAGCACGGCGGGGGAGCCGCTGAGAACGAGGCGCACGGCGGTTCCCGAGGCGTCGCGCGCCTCGTCGAGCAGCGCGTTCAGCTCGGTCAGCCGCAGGCCGGGCTGCGGGCGCAGATCCGCCGCCCGTTCCCGGTCGTCCTCACGCAGCACGCCCAGCAGGCGCCGCATCTCGGTCAGCGCCGAGCGGGCGGTGTCGCCGATCGCCCGCAGCCGCTCCGCCCCGGCGGACGGCATGCCCGGCACGGCTACCCGGGCCGTCTCCGCCTGTACGGCGACCATGGAGATGTGGTGGGCGACCACGTCGTGCAGCTCCCGGGCGATGCGCGCCCGCTCGCCCCGTGCGGTGTGCTCCAGGAGGGTGCCGGCGATGACCTGCCGGGCGGCCCGGTTGTCCGCGGCCTCATCGGTGGCCCGCCGGGCGACTCCGGCCAAGGTCGCAGCCGGGGCGATGCACGCAAGGAGCAGGACGAGGACGCGCGTTTCGCCCTCCACGGGAACGAGCATCGCCACGCCTCGGGGCAGGGTCCAGGCGGGCAGGCCGAGCAACGCCGCCACGACGTACGGCGCGGCGAGCAAGAGGCCAAGCCGCCGCGCTCCGGTGACACCGAGCCGGTGGAGGCAGACCACCACGACGGCCGCGCGGCGACAGTGAGCGTCCGGAAGGCCGTGAACGACAGCACGCCCGCCGCGCCGACGACCAGGGCGGCGGCCGTCGGCCGGGTCCGCAGGAACACGACCGGCACCGTGGTGGCCAGGGCGAGCAGGCCGAACGCGACCAGACGCAGCGCGGCCCCGCCGGGATCGGCCCCCGGGCCGGTGAGCGCCACGACCACCGTGCTCGGGCCCGCCGGGGTGCCCGGAGTGCTCGCGCCCATGCCCACCGGTGCGGTCGAGCCGTGCCCGAACAGGGGTGGTGTAGTCGCGGCGGGTCCGAACGAGAGCGGCGTCGCGCCGCGGGCGTGCGCGACCGCCTCGGCCAGCGCGAGCAGGGCAGCGAACACACCCAGCGCGGCGGGCGCGTACGTAGTGCCGACGACATAGGCGCGGAAGAAGGAGACGCGGAAGGGAGACACCCCGCCTTGCGCTCGGAGGGCGGAGATCGCTCCCCGCCGTGACGCCGCGCGTTCCCGCCACCGCCTAGCCTGCCGGGCATGCGAGCGGCCATCGAAGTAATCGGACTGCGTAAGCGCTACGGCCGCACCGTGGCGCTGGACGGGATGTCCTTCACGGTGCTGCCGGGCCGGGTCACCGGTTTCGTCGGGCCCAACGGCGCGGGCAAGTCCACCACGATGCGGGTGATCCTCGGGCTCGACACGGTCGACGAGGGATCCGCGCTGGTCGGCGGCCGGCCCTATCGGAGCCTGCGGGCCCCCCTGTGCCAGGTCGGCGCCCTGCTGGACGCCGCCGCCCTGCAGCCTTCCCGTACGGCACGCAACCACCTGCTGTGGCTGGCCCACTCCCAGGGGCTGGGCGCGCGGCGGGTCGACGAGGTGGTCGAGCAGGTCGGGCTGGGGGCGGTGGCGCGGCGCAGGGCGGGCGGGTTCTCGCTCGGCATGCGGCAGCGTCTCGGCATCGCCGCCGCGCTGCTCGGGGATCCGCCCGTCCTCATGCTGGACGAGCCGGTCAACGGCCTCGACCCGGAGGGCATCGTGTGGATCCGCACCCTGCTGCGGTCCCTGGCCGCCGAGGGACGCGCGGTGCTGGCGTCCAGCCATCTGATGAGCGAGATGCAGGACTTGGCCGACCACCTCGTGGTCGCGGGCCGGGGGCGGGTGGTGGCGGACATGAGCGTCGCCGACATGGTCGCCGCCGCCTCCGACGGGCGGGTCACGCTGCGGACGACCGCGCGTCCGGAGGCGATGGAAGTGCTGGCCCGCGCTGGCGCCAGGGTGGCCGTCCAGGACCGCGACACGCTCACCGTCTCCGGGCTGGAGGCGGAGCGGATCGTCGCCCTGCTCGGCGCGAACGGCGTGCCGTTCTCCGAGGTCGCCGCGCATCGCGCGTCGCTGGAGGAGGCGTACATGGAGCTGACCCGGGACGCGGTCGAGTTCCGCGCCACGACCCCCCGAGCCACGACCCCCCGGGACGGGACGGCGACATGATGACGGACCCCACGACAGTCATGGAGACGAACGGGCGCGACGGCTTCCGGCACCTGGTGCGCGCCGAGTGGACCAAGTTCAGGACCGTACGCGGTTGGGTGGCCGGCATGGCCGTCGGCGTGGCGCTCGTTGTGGCCCTGGGGCTGATGTCCGCGGCGGGCACCACGCCTCCTGCGGCATGGGCGATGTCGAGACCGCCTGCACGCTCACGACCGGGCCGGGTGGCGAGGCGGTGAGCGACCGATTCTTCTTCGTGCACCGCCGGCTGGACGGGGACGGCTCGATCATCGTGCGGGTCGACTCCATGACCGGGCGGATCCGGCTCCCCGACGCCACCCCCGGGGTGCGCAACGTCGTGGCCGGAGTCGTGCCGTGGGCGAAGGCCGGGATCATGGTCAAGGACGGCGTCCGGGAGGGCGCGTCGTACGCCGCGGTCATGGTCACCGCCCGGCACGGCGTGCGGATGCAGCACGACTTCACCGAGGACGTCGCGGGCGGGCCCGGCGGCGTCTCGCCGGGGTCGCCGCGCTGGCTGCGGCTGACCCGGTCCGGCGGCACCCTGACCGGCTACGAGTCCGTGGACGGCAGGCGGTGGACGGTGGTCGGCACGGCCCGCCCGGCCCGGCTGCCGGCCACGGTGGAGGCCGGGATGTTCGTCGCCTCCACGGGAGACCTGACGGTGAGCAGAGGGAATCTGGGCGGCGCCTCCGTCCAGGTCCGGTTCACCGAGGCGACCGCCGTCTTCGACCAGGTCCGGGTGGAGGGCCGGGCGGGCGGCACGTGGAGCCACGAGGACGTCGGCGTGACGTACGAGCCCGACGGCAGCACGCCCCATCACCCGGGCCGCTTCACCGAGTCGGGCGGCACGTTCGCGATCACCGGGGTCGGCGACGTCGCACCGAGCACGGACGGCATGCGGATCGAGAGCACGCTCTCCGGCCTGGTCGCCGGGCTGGTCGCGGTGATCGTGGTGGCGGTGCTGTTCGTCACCGCGGAACACCGGCGGGGCCTGTTCCGCACCACCCTGCTGGCCGCGCCACGGCGGGGCCGGGCGTTCGCCGCCAAGACCGTGGTCATCGGCGCGGTGGCCTTCGCCGCCGGCCTGACCACCGCCGCCCTCACCGTTCCCCTCGGCGCGCGCATCCTCCAGGCGAACGGCAACGCCGTCCTCCCGGCGAGCACGTTAACCGAGCTGCGGGTCGTGGCCGGTGTCGGGGCGCTGACGGCCGCCGTCGCGATCCTCGCCCTCGCCTGCGGCGCCCTGGCGCGGCGCGGTGCGGCGGCGGTCGCCGCGGTGGTCGGGCTCGTCGTGGTGCCCCACATTCTCGCGACCGCCTCCGTCCTGCCCCTGGGCGTGGCGCGGTGGCTGCTGCGGCTCACTCCGGCGGCCGGGTTCGCGGTGCAGCAGAGCGTGCCGGAGTACGCGCAGGTGCTCGGCTACTACAGCCCCCAGGGCGGCTACTATCCGCTGCCGCCCCTCGCCGGGCTCGCCGTGCTCTGCGGCTACGCCGCGCTCGCCGTGCTCTGCGGCTACGCCGCGCTCGCCGTCGTCCTGGCCGCCGTACGCATGAGCCGGGCCGACGCATGAGCAGGGGCCGGCACGTGAGCAGGGCCGAGACGTGAGCAAAAGGCGACACGTGAGCAAAAGCGACACGTGAGCAAGGAGGACGCGTGAGACGCGAGCTTCGCGCGGAGTGGACCAAGACGCGCACCACATCGGGCGCGGCGTGGCTGACGGCCGCCGTCGTCGGGCTCACCGCCGCCGCGAGCGCCGCCGTGGCCGCGACCGTGTCCTGCCCGGCGGCGGGCTGCGACCAGGACGTCCCCCGGCTCGGCCTCGCCGGAATCCAGGCGGGCCAGGCGGCCGTGGCCGTCCTGGCCGTGTTCGCGGTCACCGGCGAGTACGGCACCGGCATGATCGCGACGACGTTCGCGGCGATGCCACGCCGGGGCCGGGTCCTGGCCGCGAAGGCCGCCGTCCTCACCGGCCTGACACTGGCCGCCGGGACGGTCGCGGTGCTCGCGTCCGTGCTGGCGGCACGGCTCATCCTGCCGGGCAACGGGTTCACGGCCGCCAGCGGTCACCCGCCGCCGTCCCTGGCCGACGGCCCGACGCTGCGGGCGGCGGCGGGCACGGCGCTCTACCTCGCGCTGATCGCCCTGCTCAGCCTCGGCGTCGCCACCGCCGTTCGGGACTCCGCGACCGCGGCAGGCGTGGTGTGCGGCCTGCTGTACGTGCTGCCGCTCATCGCGCACATGGTCGCCGACCCGGGCCGGCGGCGGCTGCTCTGGCAGGCCACGCCGGCGAACGCCGGGCTCGCGGTCCAGACGACCACGCGCCTGGACGACCTTCCGCTCGGCCCATGGGAGGGCCTCGGCGTGACGGCCGCCTGGGCCGCCGCCGCGCTGCTCGGCGCCTGGCTGCTGGTCCGCACGCGTGACGTGCGGACTTAGAGGCGCTCGCGCCAGCGGGTGGTGATGGGCAGGCGGCGGTCGCGGCCGAAGTTCTTGGGCGTGATCTTCGGGCCCGGCGGGTACTGACGGCGCTTGTATTCGGCCTGGTCGACCAGGCGGATGATCTTCGTGACCAGCTCGGGATCGTGACCGGCCGCGACCAGCTCGTCGCGGCCCATGTCCCCTTCCACGTAGTCGCGCAGCAGCCGGTCGAGCACGTCGTACGGCGGGAGCGAGTCGGTGTCGCGCTGGTCGGGCCGCAGCTCGGCGCTCGGCTCCTTGGTGATCGAGTTCTCCGGGATCGGAGGCCGCCCCGGCTGGGCGTTGCGCCACTCCGCGAGCTTCCAGACGACGCTCTTGAGCACGTCCTTGATCGGGGCGAACCCGCCCGCCGAGTCGCCGTACAGGGTGGAGTAGCCGGTGGCCAGCTCGCTCTTGTTGCCGGTGGTCAGCACCAGGTGACCGTGCTCGTTCGACAGGCTCATCAGCAGCATGCCGCGCACGCGGGCCTGGAGGTTCTCGGCCGCCAGGCCGTGCAGCTCGATCTCCTTCTCGAACGCCGCGACGATGTCGGCGATCGGCACCATCTGGGAGTGGACCCCCTGGCGGCGCACCAGCTCCTCCGCGTCGGTGATCGAGTGGTCCGAGGAGTAGCGCGAGGGCATCAGCACCACGTGCACCCGCTCGGGCCCGATCGCGTCGGCGGCGATCGTGGCGACGAGGGCGGAGTCGATGCCGCCGGACAGGCCGAGGATGACCGAGCGGAAGCCGTTCTTGCGCACGTAGTCGCGCACGCCGAGCACCAGCGCCTGGTAGATCTCGGCCAGGTCGTCCAGCCGCTCGGCGACGACCGGCGTCTCCGGCTCGTACGGCTCGACCGGGGCGGCCGACAGCAGCACCCGCTCGACCGTGATGACCGTGCCGTCGTGCGCGTCGTGGCGCGACTCGCCGGGCTCGCCCGTGCCCTCCGGAAGCTCCAGGTCGGTGACGAACAGGTCCTCCTCGAACTGCGGCGCGCGGGCGACCAGCTCCCCGGAGGCGTCCACGACGAGCGAGTCGCCGTCGAAGACCAGCTCGTCCTGCCCGCCGACCATGTTCACGTACGCGAGCGCGCAGCCCGCCTCGCGGGCCCGCCGCGCGCACAGCTCCAGCCGCACGTCGTCCTTGTTCGTCTCGTACGGCGAGCCGTTGGGGACGACGAGCAGGCCGGCGCCGGCCTCGGCGACCACCGACACGGGACCGCCGTCCTGCCACAGGTCCTCGCACACGGCCACGGCGACGTCCACGCCGTGCAGGCGGAAGATCGGCAGGCGGTCGCCGCGCACGAAGTAGCGATACTCGTCGAACACCCCGTAGTTCGGCAGGTGGTGCTTGGCCGACTTCGTCACCACCCGGCCCTCGTGGAGCAGGGCGACCGCGTCGAGCGGGGCGCCCTTGGGCTGGCCCACGCGCGGGGCGAGGTCGGCCCGGTCGAGGTAGCCAACCACGACGGGGAGATCGCCGAGCCCCTCGTCGGCGAGCCGCGTCGCCGTCTTCGACAGCGCAGTGATCGACGCCTCCACGAACGACGAGCGGAGCACCAGATCCTCGGCGGGATAGCCGGTCAGGAACATCTCGGGGAACACCACGAGGTGAGCGCCGCGCCCGGCGGCCCTGCGGGTCCACTCGACGAGCATGTCGGCGTTGCCGGCGATGTCACCGACGACCGGATTGGTCTGGGCGAGAGCGATACGCAGTTGAGCCACGGTCCCACCCTAAAGTGTCCGATTTGTTGTCGTCAAAGCGACGATAAGGGTCAGGCGTCGCGCGAGCCGGGGCTGACCAGCCCTCTTTCGTACGCGAGGACCACGAGCTGGGCGCGGTCGACCAGGCCGAGGCCACGCAGCAGCGTGGTGACCTCGTCGGCGACCTCCTGCTCCGGCACGGCCAGCGTCATTGCGATCTGCCGGTTGGTGAAGCCCCGGGCGACGAGCTTGATCAGGTCGATGTCGGAGTCGGACAGCCCTTCCGGCGCCGCCGGGTCGCGCCGCCCCGCGAACGCCGCGATGAGGTGCGTGGTGACCGCCGGGTCGAGCAGCGCGTCGCCCGCCACGGCCGCCCGGACCGCCGCGATGAGCTGCTCGGGCGGCGAGGTCTTCAGGACGAAGCCGCTCACCCCGGCCCGCAGCGCCGCGTAGAGGTTCTCGTCGGTGCCGAAGGTGGTCATCATGATCACCTTTGGCGGCGCCTCCGCCGCGAGGATCCGCCGGGCCGCCGCCAGGCCGTCCAGGCGCGGCATCTGGATGTCCATGAGCACCACGTCGGGCCGCACCGACCGGACGAGCGCGATCGCCTGCTCGCCGTTCTCCGCCTCGCCGACGAGGTCGAGCCCCGGCTCGCTGTCGAGGATCACCTTGAGACCGGTGCGCACCAGCGCCTGGTCGTCGGCGATCAGCACCCGCAGGGCCGCCGGGCCGGAGGCCGCACCCGACGCCCCCACCGGCACGGACGGCGCGGACGGCCCGTCCGGCGGCGCGTCCGCGGCCGGACCGGGGGCGTCCAGATGCGCCGCCTGGACGAGGATGTCCTGCTCCAGCCGCTGCAGGGCCGGGCCGAGGTCGAGCCCGAGCTCGTCGCGCAGCGCCACCCGGGCCCGGCGCAGCGCGCCGAGCGCGTCGCCCTGCCGCCCGGCACGGTAGAGCGCGAGGGCCAGCAGCCGCCAGGCCTCCTCCCGCAGCGGATGCGCCGACGCATGCGCCTCCAGGTCGGGGATCATCGGGCCCGTACGGCCCAGCCGCAGGGCGGCGTCCGCGCGGCGCTCCACGGCGAGCAGGCGAAGCTCGTCGAGCCGCGTGGCCTCGGTCTGCGCCCAGATCAGCTCCTGGAACCCGGCGAGCGCGGGCCCGCGCCACAGGGCGAGGGCCGCCTCCATCCGCTGCAACGTCGCGGCCGGGCCTTCGTGGTCGCTCTTGACCAGGTGCTCGAAGTGCCAGCAGTCCACGTCCTCGACGGCCGCCCGCAGCGCGTAGCCGGGCGGGGCCGACACCAGGACGCCCGCCTCCTCGCGCGGTGCGCGGTCCGGTTCGAGCGCCCGCCGCAGCCGGGAGACGTACCCCTGGATCGTGGACAGCGCCTGGGCGGGCGGCTCGCCGGGCCACAGCTCGTCGATCAGCACGCTCACCGGCACGGCGCGTCCTGCGGCCACGATCAGCCGGGCGAGCACGGCCTGTTGCCGCTGGCCGCCCAGGTCGAGCGTCTCGCCGCCGGAAACCGCTTCGAACGGTCCAAGGGCACGAAAAGTCACCATCGCACGGTAAGCGTAGAGGCAGTGGCGATCACGGTCGCGCCGAGCGGCTCTCGGTTGGGTCGCGAGGCCGGCTGCTGGTGCTCAGGCGGTGAGCGGGAACCGGGCCTCGACGACCGTGCCGCCGGTCTCGGCGGCGGTGACCACGCAGTTTCCGCCCAGCTCGGCGGCGCGCTCGCGCATCGAGGACATGCCGACTCCCGCGCGCGGCCGGGCGGGCGGGCCGACGCCGTCGTCGGCGACCGTCACCCGCAGCTCGCCGCCGCCCCCGGCCGGGTGACGCGTGACGACCACCTCCGCGCGGGTGGCCCGTGCATGACGGCGCACGTTGTTGAGCGCCTCCTGCACGATGCGATAGACCGCGACCTCCACGGCGGCGGGCAGCCCCGCGAGGTCGCCGTCCACCCGCACCGCGATGTCCTCGACGCCGTCCGTCCCGGCGGGCAGCGTCTCCTCGGCCAGTGCGCGTACGGCTCCCTCAAGCCCCAGGTCGTCGAGGGCCGGCGGCCGCAGGCCGTACACGAGCTCGCGGATGTCGCCGGCCACCGCGTCCATGCCGACCCGCAGGTCGTGCAGCAGGGCGTCGGCCGTCTCAGGGGACCGTTCCAGGCTGTGGCGGGCCATGTTGATCGTCATCGCCATCGCCCCGAGCGTCTGGCCGAGCCCGTCGTGCAGGTCGCGGCGCAGCCGCCGCCGCTCCTCCTCGCGGGCGGCGAGGATGCGCTCGCGCGAGCGCTGGAGGTCGGCGGCCATCCGTACGGCGTGGGCGACGTCGGCCACATAGGGGAGCAGCGTGGACAGCACCCGCTCGTCGTGGGCGGCGGCGAACCGCCGTGCCCCCGGCGGGCCGACGAGCAGCCGGCCGACCGGCTCGCCGTGCCAGACGAGCGGCACCTCGCGCGGCGACGGCCCGGCCTGGCCGCTCTCGACATAACGCGGCCTGCCGCCGGCGACCTCGACGGCGACGCCCTCCACGGCCAGGCCCTCGCGCACGACCGTCACCACCGACGCCAGCGCGTCGGCGGGGCCGGCCCGCCGCACCTCCTGCGTCAGCCGTTCGGCGAGCAGCGCCGGATCGCCCACCCTGCCGTAGAGGGCACGGTCGACCACACGCTGCAGGACGCGGCGCAGCGGCTGGAAGAACGCCCCGGCGAACAGCGCCGCCACGAGGCCGCCCACCTGGTGATATCCCGACACGACCAGGCTGGAGACCGCCCCGGCCACGAAGTAGACGACGCCGATCGCGCCCAGGAGCCCGGCGGCGACGAACGTCCGGCTGATCACCGTGTCGATGCCGTACAACCGGTAGCGCAGCGCCGCGAAGAGGATCGCGAACGGGATGAGCGCCGTCCACAGCGTCGCGGGCAGCCACATCGCGGGGCCGAGCAGGTAGAACGCCACGTACACGGCGAAGACGGACAGCGGCCAGGCGATCTGCCGGCGCGTCACCGGGTCGGCGCGCCGCAGCCGGAGCGCGAGCGAGGCCAGCGCCGCCACCACGCATGCCTGGATCACGTACTGCAGGACGTCCCACACCGGGACGTAGTAGGGGATGAGTGCCCTGACCTGCAGCGGGTTATGGATCACCGCCGGCCAGGGGTAACCGGCGGGATCGGGATCGGGTCGCAGCAGGCTCAGGACGACCTCGGCTGCGGTGGCGACAGAGCCGGCGGCGACGACCACGCGCCAGCCGCGGGAGGGGAGCGTCCCGGTGGGGGAGTAGAGCGGAACCATGACCGCCAGCAGCAGGCCGGACACCGCCCAGCAGGTCACCTGGACCGCCCGGGCCGCGACGGCCGCCCCCATGTCGCCCTGCGAGGCCCAGTGGAACATCAGCGCCGTGAAGGCGACGTTGCCCGAACCCAGCAGGCCGCCCGCCCAGATCAGCCAGGCCATGCTGAGCCGGGGCCGCTGGGACACCAGGAACGCTCCCGTGAGCGGGAACGTGAGCGCGACGCCGAAGTCCGGCGTCAACGGGGGGTGCGGCTGCCACTCCTCGGGGATCCGGACCTGGACCAGCACCCCCGCGAGGGTCAGGACCAGCGCCAGGCCCGCCATCGCCCAGGCCGCCGCCCGCACGGGAAGGGCAGGGGGGTTCTCGTCCATGCTGCGATGGATTATGTCCTGTCCCGATCCAGTTCGACCAGGAAAGTCGAGAGGAGCGGGCCGGCGTCTCCCATCCGGCCCGGTTTACGCCGTTTGAGCGGATCGGCGGCGTATGGCGCGGCCGATGAGGAGCTGGCCCACCGCCGCGAGCAGGCCGAAGGCGCCGAACAGCGGCCACACCAGTCCGGGGGCGGCGGCCAGCAGCCGGGTGCCCACGAGGGGCGCGAGCAGGGTGCCGGCCGACCAGGACAGGCCGTACAGGCCCGAGTAGCGCCCGCGCAGGTGGGGCGGCGCGAGCGCCGCGACGATCGCCCCCGGGATCCCGGCCGTGAGCACTTCGCCGAGCGTCCAGACGGCCACGGCCGCCGCGTGCCCGGCCGCCGACGACGCCAGGGAGGTCACCGCGAACCCGACGCCGACGAGCGCGAACCCCGCCGCGAGCACCCTGGACGAGTCGAACCGGGCCAGCCACGCGTTGGTGAGCGGCTGGACGACCACGATCAGCAGGCCGTTGACCGCCATCGCCATGCCGTACGCGCTCGTGGGCAGCCCCTGACCGGTCATGGCGAGCGGCAGCGTGGTGTAGCCCTGCAGGTAGACCAGGGAATACACCAGGTTGCCCACGACGAAGGCCAGCATCAGCCGGTCGCGCAGCACGTCGGCGAACCGGCCGGGCTGCGCGTCCTCGCGGGCCGGGCGGGTCTCCGGGATCGCCCGCCACACGAGGAGACCGAAGATCAGGCAGGTCACGGCGTCCACCCAGAACAGCACGGTGAAGCCCGAGTGGGCGAGCCAGCCGCCCGCGACCATGGCGACCGAGAAGCCGAGGTTGATGGCCCAGAACAGCAGCCCGAACGCCCTCGGCCGGTCCTCCGGCGACACCAGGTCGGCGACGATCGCCTGCGAGGCCGGGCGGTAGGCGTCCACCACGATGCCCAGCACCAGCATGCCCACGACGAGCCCCGGCACGCTGGTGGTGTAGCCGAGCACGATCATGGTGACGGCCGTGGCGACCATGCCGCCCGTCAGCGTGATCCGGCGCCCGAGGCGGTCGGTCAGCCATCCGGCGACCGGCTGCGACAGCAGGGACCCCAGGCCGAACATGGTCATGACCAGCCCGGTGGTGGCGAGCGAGACGCCGCGCGCCTGCGTGAGGTAGATGCCGATGAACGGCTCCACCATCGTGCCGAGCCGGTTCACGAACGTTCCGCCGAACAGCACCCAGAACGGCCGGGGCAAACCCCCGACCTTCGACTGGATGAAGCCGGTCCTGCTGATCACTGTGGTCACGTCGTCCACCCTTGGACACCGGGGCCGCGCCGTGCCAATCTTTTAGCCCTGGCTGAAACATCGGGGGGCGATCATGCCGGTGGAGTGGCGGTTCACGCCGGACGACGTGGCGCGGCTGCGGTTCGCGTTCTCTCCGATGTGGGAGCTGGTCGCCAGCCTCCGGGTGCTGCGCGCTCCGGGCCGCCACTCGCTGCACCTGCCGTGGCTGCGGGCCGTACGGCCGCGCCTGCGTGAGGTGGATCTCACAGATCTGTTCGCGCTGGTCCCGGTGCGCGGCTACGTGCCCGACTTCCTCACCCCGCCGCCCGACACCCCGCTGCCGGACTTCGCCGCCGAGCTGGAGCGGGTGCGCGCCACGCCGCCCACCACGGCGTACGAGGAGATGGTCTGGGTGCAGACGTCCGATCCCGCGGCGCTGCGGCGGTTCGCCGACGACCCGGCGGAGGGCGTGCGGCGGGTGGCCGACCAGCTTCGGGCGTACTGGACGGTCGCCATCGAGGAGTTCTGGCCGCGGATCCGCGCGCTGCTGGAGGGCGACGTCATGTGGCGGTCACGCATGCTGGCGGCCGGGGGAGTGCGCGAGCTGTTCGCCGACCTGCACTCGACCGTCGCCTGGCACGGCGACCGGCTCGTCGCCGCCAAGAACTGCGACTACGTGGGCGATCTCGGCGGGGACGGCCTCGTGCTCGTGCCGAGCGCCTTCTCCTGGCCCGACGTCTGGGTGATGTACGAGCCCTACCTGCCGATGCTGTGCTACCCGGCCCGGGGCGTCGGGACGCTGTGGACGGACGGCACGCCCCCCTGCACGCCCGAGGCGCTGGCCGCGCTCATCGGCCGCACCCGGGCGCAGGTGCTCACCGCGCTGGCCGAGCCGGGCTCGACCAGCGGGCTCGCCCGGCGGCTCGGCCTCACGCCGGGCGCGGTCAGCCAGCACCTCGCCGTGCTGTCCGACGCGGGCCTGGTGGCGCGGCGGCGGCTCGGCCGCGAGGTGCTCTACCGGCGCACCCCGGTCGGCGAGTCGCTCGCCGCCGTCTCCTGATCACCCTGAACCACCCCGGGTTCCTGCCGATCACTCCAGGGCCGGCGGCCAGGCCGAGGCGGGCCTCCTCCGCCAGGGCGCGTACGGCTCCCGTCGGCCCGAGGTCGTCGAGCGCGGGGGACGCAGGCCGTACACGAGTTGACGGACGTCGGCGGTGACGCTGTTCATGCCCTCGCGCCGTCAGGAACGCCGGATCAACGGCATCGACGCTCCGGCCGACGGGTTCGTTCAGTGTGATCTTCGTCACCGTCTCCGCCCGCGGCCCCCGGGGACCGCCGCCGTTCAGGGCCCAGTGGTGAGCCGCAGGACCGACGGCTCACACTCCCCCGTAACCCCTGTGAAACACTCACCAGGCAGACTGGTACGAGACCAGACCTGTGACTCCGTGAGGTACGCCTTGGACCGCCAGCAGGAATTCGTGCTCCGCACGCTCGAAGAGCGAGACATCCGGTTCATCCGGCTGTGGTTCACCGACGTGCTCGGTTTCCTGAAGTCGGTGGCGATCGCGCCGGCCGAGCTGGAGGGCGCCTTCGCCGAGGGCATCGGCTTCGACGGCTCGGCGATCGAGGGCTTCTCGCGGGTCTACGAGTCGGACATGCTGGCCAAGCCCGACCCGGCGACGTTCCAGATCCTGCCGTGGCGCAGTGAGTCGCCGGGCGCCGCCCGCATGTTCTGCGACATCCTGATGCCGGACGGCTCGCCGTCGCACGCCGACCCCCGCTTCGTGCTCAAGCGGACGCTGGCCAAGGCGGCCGACATGGGCTTCACGTTCTACACCCACCCCGAGGTGGAGTTCTTCCTGCTCCGCAACCGGCCGGAGAAGGGCGACAAGCCCGAGCCCATCGACGACGGCGGCTACTTCGACCACACGCCGCACAGCGCGGGCCACGACTTCCGCCGCAACGCGATCATGATGCTGGAGTCGATGGGCATCTCGGTGGAGTTCAGCCACCACGAGGGCGCGCCGGGCCAGCAGGAGATCGACCTCCGCTACGCCGACGCGCTGACCACGGCCGACAACATCATGACGTTCCGGCTGGTCATGAAGGAGGTGGCGCTGGAGCAGGGGGTGTGGGCCTCGTTCATGCCCAAGCCGTTCACCGACTTCCCCGGGTCGGGCATGCACACCCACATGTCGCTGTTCGAGGGCGACCGCAACGCCTTCTACGAGCCCGGCGCCGACTATCAGCTCTCCAAGATCGGC
The DNA here is from genome assembly GCF_036186745.1 of Microbispora hainanensis. Taxonomy (NCBI): domain Bacteria; kingdom Bacillati; phylum Actinomycetota; class Actinomycetes; order Streptosporangiales; family Streptosporangiaceae; genus Microbispora; species Microbispora hainanensis. The sequence goes on from NZ_CP108086.1 coordinate 4,956,425, forward strand.
CGGTCGTTCATCGGCGGCCTGCTCCGGCACGCCGCGGAGATCACCGCCGTCTGCAACCAGTGGGTCAACTCCTACAAGCGGCTGTGGGGCGGCGCCGAGGCGATCGCCGGGGCCGGCGGCGAGGCCCCCGCGTACATCTGCTGGGGGCACAACAACCGCTCCGCGCTCGTGCGCGTGCCCATGTACAAGCCGCACAAGGGCGGCTCGACCCGCATCGAGTTCCGCTCGGTCGACTCCTCCTGCAACCCCTACCTCGCCTTCGCCGTCATCCTGGCCGCCGGGCTCAAGGGCATCGAGGAGGGGTACGAGATGCCGCCGGGGGCCGAGGACGACGTGTGGGCGCTGACCAGCGCGGAGCGGCGGGCGCTCGGCATCCAGCCGCTGCCCCAGTCGCTCGACGAGGCGATCTCGGCGATGGAGCACAGCGAGCTGGTCGCCGAGACGCTGGGCGAGCACGTCTTCGACTACTTCCTGCGCAACAAGCGCGCGGAGTGGCAGGACTACCGCCGCCAGGTGACCGAGTTCGAGCTGGGCCGCTACCTGCCCGTGCTCTGACGCGGATCGCGTCACCATGCCGTTACAGGCTGCAAATCTTCCTGACACTCCCGTCTGTTTGGCTGGTCCGTACGCCGGAACAGTAAAATCGGTTCACTTGTTACGACTTTTGCGGGTGAGCCGTATCAAGACGTGACTCAGGGAGGACGTGGCCATATGACGGCGGCTGCGGGGCTGCAGACCGTTCTGACCGTACCGAAGCGTTTCCGGGGACCAGAGGGCACCGCCAACGGCGGCTGGATAGCGGGCACCCTCGCCGGCACGCTGACCGGGCGCGGTCACGACTCGCCGGTGGAGGTCACCCTTCGCAGACCGGTCCCCCTGGAGACCGCTCTGTGCGTCGAGCATGTCGGCAACGCCGTCGTGCTCAGCCAGGGCGACAGCCACCTCGTGGAGGCGATCCCGGTCGCCGAGACGCTGACGCCGCCGCCGTTCGTGCGGTTCACCGACGCGGCCCGCGCGGAGGCGGGCTTCCCCGGCAGGCACGGCCACGCCATCGCGGGCTGCTTCGCCTGCGGGCTGCGTGAGCCCGGCGACGGGCTGCGGATCTTCCCCGGCCCGGTCGAGAGCCCCGCCGACGGCGGCGAGCTCGTCGCCGCGGGCTGGCGGGTGCCGTTCAACGTGACCGACGAGCAGGGCGTGGTGCCCGACTCGATCGTCTGGGCGGCGCTCGACTGCGTCACCGGGTGGGCGCACTACCGCAGCTTCCCCGACCGGCGGCCCATCGAGCCTCCGCTGCTCGGACGGCTGACCGGGCAGGTGTTCCGCCGGGTCTACCCGATGGGCCGATACTCGGTCGTCGCCCGGGCGGAGGGCCGCGACGGCCGCAAGCTGTTCGGCACGAGCGCGGTCTACGAGGTGGACGGCGCGCTCGTCGCCGCCGCCAAGGCCACCTGGATCCTGCCCCGCCAGTGACACGGCCCTGCGCCGGTCAGGGCAGGGCCGGCGCCGGGCGGCCGTGGAGCTCGTCCAGGGCCGCCGGGCGCGAAGGGGCCCGCGCTCACTCCGTGAGGCGGGCGGCGACGACCGCGGCGCAGCGGGGGTCGAACAGGATCGTGTAGTGGTTGCAGTCCGGCACGACCTCGTCGCGCAGGCCGGGCAGCTCGGCCGTCCACCGCTCGGTCAGGTCGTCCGGGAGCATCCCGACGTCCTGGTTCAGCAGCCCCCGCGGCGCGCGGAGCAGCAGCGGCGCCGGCTCGATGCCCTTCAGCGCCGTCCCGATCGCCTCGTGCTCGGTGAGCAGCCAGCGGCCGTCCTGCCGTACGGCGTCCTCGCGGGCGCGTGAGCGGACGGCGTCGTCCGGCCCGGCGGCGTCATAGCGGACGTACTCCTCGATGAGCGGGGACCAGTCGTTCGCGAGCGCGGGGTGGGCGCGGAAGAAGCCGAGGTAGGCGTCCACGCTCGGATAGGTCTGGGAGAGCCGGGCGATGGCCGGGCCGAGCGTCGCCTCCAGCACCTCGTCGGGGTCGGCGCCGGGCGGCAGCGGCAGCGGCAGGCCGCCGTCCACGAGCACGACCTTGGCGTAACGCCGGTGCGCGCCGTGCAGCGCCGCGACGTAGGCGCCCATCGAGTGCCCGGTGAGCACGCTCGTGCCGTCCGCGCCCACGTGCTCGGCGACGCGTTCCAGGTCTTCGGCGTGCCGGTCCAGGCCGTACGGGCCGGGCAGATCGGCGCTGTGGCCGCGCCCGCGCAGGTCCACGGCGACCAGCGACCAGCCGGGTGGCAGCGCGTCGGCGACCGCCCGCCACGCCATGAGGGAGGCGGTGATGCCGTGCGCCGCGATGATCAGGCGGGGACCGTCGCCGAACCTGGCGATCCGCAGCCGTCCGCCGGGGACGGCGACCTCATCGATGTTCATGATGCGGACTGTACGGTACGACCCTGTCCGCTATCGCCTGTCCTGATATGTGTCTTTAAGCTCTCCCGTATGGGTGAACGTCTGACCGTCATCGAGCACGAGGCCGAGGCCGGCCTGGGCTTCTTCGCGGGGTGGCTGGGGGCCGCCGGAGTCGAGACCGAGGTTGTCCGGCCGTACAAGGGGGAGCCGGTGCCCGAGCGCGCCCCCGGCGGGCTGCTGGTGCTCGGCGGCGCCGCGGCGGCCTGGGACGACGAGGGCTACGCCTGGCTGCCCGCGACCAGGGCCCTGATCGCCCGTGCCGTGGACGAGGGCGTGCCGACGCTCGGCATCTGCCTCGGCGCCCAGCTCATGACCATGGCCTGCGGCGGGACCGTCGAGCGCGGCGGCGCGGGCCTGGAGATCGGCCTGGGGGAGATCGAGCCGCTGCCCGAGGCCGCCGCCGACCCGCTGCTTTCCACGTTGCCGTCCGCGTCGCGGAACGGGCCGGTCCGGGCGATCCAGTATCACTACGACGCCATGACCACCCTGCCCGAGGGCGCCGTACGGCTGGCCACCGGCGCGCGCTACCCCAACCAGGCGTACCGGCTCGGCGACCGGGCGTGGGCCGTGCAGTTCCACCCCGAGGCCACGCCCGAGATCTTCGCCTCCTGGACCGAGGGAGGGGAGCTGCCGCCCGAGCGGGCCGCGGAGCTGAACGCGCAGGTCGGGGCCGCCGGAGACGAGCTGAGGCGCACCTGGAGGCCGCTCGCCGAGGCGTTCGCGGCCCAGCTCACCCGGAGCTGACATGCCCTGACGGACCGGAGGAGCGCGCGGCGAAAACGCGTGATGGGCCGATTACGCAGAGAAACCGCTAAGGACGCGCACAACACGGAGGGCTAGCGTGTGCGCTGAGCCCGGCGGGCGCCGGGCGGTGATGTCCGAGGTCGGTTCCGCGGCAGGGGGCCGATCTCTGCGAGGAGGCTTCCGTCCCATGTGTACCGTTACTGGGAAGGTTCGTCTCGGGGGGCCGACGTGATCGACGTCGGGGTGGAGGAAGGAACGGTGAACGCCGCGCCTCGGATACAGACGACGGCAGGGCGCCTGGCGGCGCTCGGATTCGCCGACGGCGCGCGGGCCGAACGGCTGCTCGACGAGCTCGGCCCCGAGGCGGTCGGCGATCTCGCCCTGCTCGACGACCTCGTCAGGGCCGCGGACCCGGATCTGGCGCTGACCACCCTGAGCCGTCTGGTCGAGCGGGACCCGAGCGTGCTCGGGGCGTTCCGCGCCGACCCCGACCTGCGTCGCAGGCTGCTCGGCGTGTTCGGGCTCAGCGCGGCGCTCGGTGAGCACGTCGTGCGGCACCCGGAGTGCCTGCCGTCGATCCAGTGGACGCGCTGGCCCACGCTCGGCGATCTGCGCGAGGAGATGCTGCTCGCGGTCGGGGCCGACCCGGACGCGTCCGAACCCGTGGCCGAGCTCATGGCAGGCGGAGTCGTCGCCGGGCCGGGCACGCCGGCGATGGACGCGCTGCGCGTCGCCTACCGCAACCGCCTGCTGCACCTGGCGTCGCGCGACGTGGCCGGCGAGTGCACGCTCGCCGAGGTCGCCGCCGCGCTGGCCGACCTCGCCTCGGCCGCGCTGGAGGCCGCGCTCGCCATCGCCAGGGCCGAGGTGCCCGACGCGGGCGACGTACGGCTGGCCGTCATCGGCATGGGCAAGTGCGGGGCCCGCGAGCTGAACTACATCTCCGACGTCGACGTCGTCTTCGTGGCCGAGCCCAAGGAGGGCGTCGACGAGACCAAGGCGCTGCAGATCGCCACCCGCCTCGCGCAGGGCATGATGCGGGCCTGCTCGGCGAGCACCCCCGAGGGCGCGCTGTGGGAGGTGGACGCCAACCTGCGCCCCGAGGGCAAGATGGGCCCGCTCGTGCGCAGCATGGAAAGCCACCTGACCTACTACCGGCGGTGGGCCAAGACCTGGGAGTTCCAGGCGCTGCTCAAGGCGCGCCCGGTCGCGGGCGACCTGGAGCTCGGCCAGCAGTACGTCGCCGCGGTCAACGAGCTGGTCTGGCAGGCCGCCGCCCGGCCCAAGTTCGTGGAGGACGTGCAGGCCATGCGCCGCCGCGTGGAGGCGCATGTGCCCGCGGGCGAGGCCGACCGGCAGATCAAGCTCGGGCCGGGCGGGCTGCGGGACATCGAGTTCGCCGTCCAGCTCCTCCAGCTCGTGCACGGCCGTTCCGACCCGCTGCTGCGCCGCCGGGCCACGCTGTCGGCCCTCGCCGCCCTGTCCAGGGGCGGCTACGTCGGGCGTGATGACGCCAAGGCGCTCGCCGAGGCCTACACCTTCCTGCGCCAGGTCGAGCACATGCTCCAGCTCCACCGACTGCGCCGCACCCACGTGGTGCCGTCGGACACCGCCGACCTGCGGCGGCTCGGCCGGGGCCTGGGCATGACGACCGACCCGGTGGGGGAGTTCACCACAACGTGGAAGCGGCACGCGCTGGAGGTGCGGCGGCTCCACGAGAAGCTGTTCTACCGCCCGCTGCTGCAGGCCGTGGCCCGGCTGCCGGAGACCGAGGCCCGCCTGTCCGCGGCCGCGGCCACCGCGCGGCTGCAGGCGCTCGGCTACGCCGACCCCGAGGGCGCGCTGCGGCACATCGCCGCGCTCACCAGCGGTGTCTCCCGCCGGGCGGCCATCCAGCGGACGCTGCTGCCGGTCATGCTCGGCTGGTTCGCCGACGCCCCCGACCCCGACGCCGGCCTGCTCGGCTTCCGCCAGGTGAGCGACAAGCTCGGCGCCACGCCGTGGTATCTGCGCCTGCTGCGCGACGAGACCGCCGTGGCCGAGCGCCTCGCCCACCTGCTCGGCACCAGCAAATACGTCACCGCTTTACTGCTGCACGCCCCCGAGGCCGTCGCGATGCTGGGCTCGCCCGCCGAGCTGGCCGTACGGCCCGCGGCGACGCTCGCCGCCGAGGCCGCCGCCGCGGTGAGCCGCCACGCGGAGGACGCCGAGACCGCCGTCGCCGCCGTGCGGGCGCTGCGCCGCAGGGAGCTGCTCCGCACGGCCTGCGCCGACCTGTCGGGGCTGATCGACATCGAGGAGGTCGGCCAGGCCCTCTCGTCGTTGAACGACGTCACGATCCAGGCGGCGCTCGACACGGCGATCAACAAGGTCACGCTGGAACGGCGCGCTCCGTTCCCGACGCGGATGGCCGTCATCGCCATGGGCCGCCTCGGCGGCCTGGAGAGCTCCTACGCCAGCGACGCCGACGTCATGTTCGTGCACGCGCCGCTGCCGGGGGTGGCCGACAGGGACGCGACCGACGCCGCACACGCGGTGGCCGAGGAGACGCGCAGGCTGCTCGCGCTGCCCGCGCCCGACCCGCCGCTGCAGATCGACGCGGGCCTGCGGCCGGAGGGACGGCAGGGGCCGCTCGTGCGCACGATCGCCTCCTATCGGGCCTACTACGACCGCTGGGCCTCGCACTGGGAGGCCCAGGCGCTGCTGCGGGCCCGGTTCTGCGCGGGCGACCCCGAGCTCGGCCGTGAGTTCATCGCGCTCGTCGATCCGCTGCGCTACCCGGCCGGGGGCATCTCCGCGGACGCCGTACGCGAGATCCGCAAGCTCAAGGCGCGCATGGAGGCCGAGCGGCTGCCGCGCGGGGCCGATCCCGCCCTGCACACCAAGCTCGGCAGGGGCGGGCTGAGCGACGTGGAGTGGGTGGCCCAGCTCATCCAGTTGCGGCACGCGGGCGCCACCCCCGCGCTGCGTACGACGCGCACTCTCGACGCGCTGCGCGCGGCGGCGGCGGAGGGCCTGCTCGACCCGGCCGACGAGGAGGTGCTCGCGCAGGCGTGGCTGTTCGCGTCACGCATCCGCGACGCCCTCATGCTGGTGCGCGGTCGGGCGTCCGACAGCATCCCGACCTCGGTCAAGGAGCGCGTGCTGCTCGCGCGGGCGCTCGGCTATCCCCCCGAGGGCACCGAGGACTTCGTCGAGGACTACCGGCGCGCCACCCGGCGGGCCCGGGCCGTGGTGGAGCGCGTTTTCTACGAGGACTGACTCCGGCCCCGGGCCGGGTGGTTCCGTACGGGCCGGGTGGAGGGGGCAGTGCGGGGGATGGTCAGAGCTTCCTGCCCACGGCCCCGTACCCGCCGTGCACGCGGCCGGTCAGGAAGGGGATCTCGTCCGGGTCCGGGCGCCACTCGCCGACCGCCACCAGGCCGGGCTCCACGAGCTCGAAGCCGTCGAAGAACCGGGCGATCTCCGCGCCGGTACGCAAGGTGAGCGGCACGGGCCCGGTGTTGTACGCCTCGGCGAAGGCCTCCAGGCTCTCGGGGGCGAAGTCGCCGGTGACGTGGGTGACGGCGAGGTAACTGCCGGGCACGACCGCGTCGGTGTAGCGCCTGACGACGCCGAACGGGTCGTCCTCGTCCTTGATGAACATGAGCGTGCCCACGATGACCACGGCGATCGGCTGGTCGAAGTCGAGCGTCGCCAGCGTGTCGGGGTGCTTGAGGATGGCGTCGGGGTCGCGCAGATCGGCCTCGATGTAGGCGGTCCTGCCCTCCGGCGCGCTGCGCAGCAGCGCGCGGGCGTGGACCATCACGATCGGGTCGTTGTCGACGTAGACGACCCTGGCCGCCGGATTCACGGACTGGGCGACCTCGTGGGTGTTGCCCTGGGTCGGAATGCCGGTGCCGATGTCGAGGAACTGGGTGATCCCCTGCTCCGCGAGGAACCGTACGGCCCGGCCGAGGAACGCCCGATTGTCCCGGGCGCCCTGGACGACCCCGGGAGAGGCGGCCTTCACCGCTTCGGCGACCGCGCGGTCGGCTTCGAAGTTGTCCTTGCCGCCCAGCCAGTAGTCGTACACCCGGGCGGGATGCGGCACCGAGGTGTCGAGCTTCGCGGCAGCGGGGGTTTCGTCGGCCATCACATGCTCCGGGGGGAAGGGGGTTTTTCTGATCTTATCCGTGCGCACCCCCGCCCGGTCGTCCGATCGAAATCCGGAATCGCGGAATTCATTGCCCTCACCGTGGCGACGCTGTATCAACGGTACGGGTGATCTCTTTGATCTCGTATTACGCAGACCTGGCTATCGGTCTGATTCTGGCCTTCCTGCTGTTGTCGCTTCTCGTCAGCGGCATCAACGAGGGCATCGTCAGGCTGCTCGGAATCCGCAGCAAGTTTCTGTGGGCATACCTGCGCGACACCCTCGACGGCGCGGAGACGGCGGACGGAACCTCCCGGCTCGACCGGATCCTGGACGCGCTCAGGAGGTTCGGCCGCACGGCGCGCACGGCGTCGGCGCAGGCGGTGCGGGCGGTGTCGCCGGAGGAGGGCCGCTCGCGGCTGCCCGCCGGCGTGATGGGGGTGTTCGCGCGGCTGCCGTTCGGCCCGGACCCGCGGCCCGCGTTCAGCCGGCAGCCGCCCCCGACGCAGAGCCCGCCGCTCACCGCCGCCGCGGGCTCCGTGGCCGCCGAACAGATGACGACCATTCAGATGACGTCCGAGCAGGAGACGGCAGGGGAGGGCGTGGACCCTGCGCACACCGCCGGGCAGGCCGACCCCGAGGAGATCGCCGTCCTCACGGTGGAGCCGGCGGACGTCGGCGCGGGAGCGGGCGGGACGGCCGGGGCCCCGGCCGGCGCGGGGGACGGCGCGGGGGCCGGCGCGGGGGGCGGCGTGCTGCCGCCGGGTCTGGGCAAGTCGATGGCCGAGCTGCTCCACGAGCGGCTGCAGGAGATCGATCACGCCAAGCGCGGGAGGACGAGCATCGCCGACATCCCGCCCGCGCGCTTCGCCGTCGCCGTGATGGAGATCGCCACCGAGCACGGCGGCGTGGACGCCCTCATGCGGGACCTCGACGCGCTGAAGAGCCCCTTCTCCCGCCCGCTCAAGGCCGTGTGGGACAGGGCCAGCCACGACCTGGAGGCGTTCCGGCGCGGCATCGAGGACTGGTTCGACGGTGAGATGGAGCGGCTCAGCCTGCTCTACCGCCGCTACGTCCGCTGGGTCATCGTCGCGCTCGGTCTCGTCGTGACGCTGGTGTTCAGCATGGACTCCCTGGAGTTCGGCAAGACCCTGCTGCGCGACAACGCCTACCGCAGCGCGGTGACGGCCTTCGGCGATACGGGTCCCCAGGCGCTCGAACCGCTGCGCGAGCAGTGCGCGCCCGGCCAGGACCCGTACGCGTGCGTCACCGACGTGCTGAGCACCCCGGCGTTCGTGAAGATCTTCACCTATGCCCCGGTGAGCGTCACGATGGACGCGGCCGACGGCCCGGTGTGGGCCTGGCGCGGCGGGGACTGGTGGCAGCGCCTCACGTCACCGGGCCACTGGCCGGGGTTCCTCGTCACGCTGGTCGCCCTGCTGTTCGGCGCGCCGTTCTGGTGGGACATCCTGCGCCGTGTGAGCGGCCTGCGCGGCCGTACCTCCGGCTCCACCCCCTCCTGACCGGTCGCGTGCCACGGCCGCGATATCGGGTTGCGGCGGCCGACGCGCGTGCGTACGGTCGGCCGGGTGCGCGGGCGAGGGCCGGCCGGGTCGCTGTGGCGGCACCGGGACTTCATGTTGCTGTGGAGCGGCCACACGGTGAGCCTGTTCGGCTCGCAGATCAGCTGGATCGCCCTGCCGATGGTCGCGGTCGCCGGGCTGCGCGCCACCACGTTCGAAGTGGCGGTGCTGGGGGCCATGGGCACGCTGCCGTCGCTGGTCGTGTCGCTGCCTGCCGGCGTGCTGGCCGATCGTCACCGCAGGCGGTGCCTCATGATCGCCTGTGACGCCGGGTCGGCGCTGGCCATGGCGTCGGTGCCGATCGCCGCCGTCGTGGGCCGGGTCACGATGACCCAGCTCTACGTGGTCACGCTGGTCGTCGGCGCGCTCGGCGTGGTCTTCGGCACCGCGTCAGGCAGCCTGACGCCGGTGCTGCTCGGCGGCGACAGGCTCACCGACGGCAACGCCAAGATGAACACCGCGCGCGGTCTCGCCGAGATGGCCGGGCCGAGCGTCGGAGGCTTCCTGGTCGGCCTCGTCGGCGCCGCCCGCGCGGTCGCCGCGGACGCCCTCTCGTACGCCGTGAGCGCCGTGGCCCTGGCGTCGATGCGCCTGCGGGAGCCGAAGCCCGAGCGCACACCGCACCGCGGGCGCTTCCTCGGTGAGATCGCCGAGGGGCTCCGGTTCGTGCTCGCCCATCCTGTGCTGCGCGTGCTCGCCCTCTCCGGGGCGGTCAGCGCCGTGCTGCTGCGCGGGATCAGCTCGATGTGGCTGCTGTACGTCGTGCGGGAGCTGGGCTGGAGCCCCCGGGCGGCCGGGCTCGTCTACGGCCTGAGCCTTGTCGGCGGGGTCGCCGGGAGCATGGCGGCCGGGCGGGTGACGGCCCGGTTCGGCATGGGTCGCGTGATCGTCCTGGGCGCTGCGCTGTCGGCCCCGTTCGAGCTGGTCACCCCCCTCGTGCCGCCCGGCCTGGCCGGCCAGTGGACCGTCGGGCTGGTCTTCACCTTCCTGACGGCCGCAGGGATGGTCCAGACGACCGCGGCCCAGACCGCGCGCCAGTCGCTGTGCCCGCCCGGCATGCTCGGCCGGATGAACGGCTCCACCCACTTCATGCGGGCGGGCCTGCTGCCGCTCGGGCCGCTGCTGGCCGGCGCCCTGGGCACCTGGATCGGCCTGCGCCCCGCCCTGATCATCCTGGGCTCCGCCACCCTGCTGTGGCCGCTCCTGCTGTCCCTGTCACCCGTACGCGCATTGGATGGGAAACGACCATGACCGACGACGACCGGCCGAGCGCCCCCCCGGCGGCTCGCCACGCGCTACTTCGAGATGTGGAACTCCGGCGACGCCTCGGCGGCCGAGCGGATCCTGAGCCCGAGCTGGGTGGACCACGCGCATCCCGAGGTGGCCGGGCCGCAGGGCGTTCGCGAGGCGATCGAGCGGATCCGCGGCGCGCAGCCGGACCTCCGGTTCCGCATCGACGCCATCCTCGGGGAGGGTGACCTGGTGGCGGTCGTGGGGAACGCCGGTCGCGGCCAGGACGCGGACGGCACCTCTCTGGTCTGGCTCATCCGCGTACAGGACGGCCTGCTCGCCGAGATGTGGACCTACCACGGCAGCGGCGGGGGCCCGAGGGGCCTTCGGCTCCGGTGACGCCCCGGCCACTGCGGCCCGGGGCGTTCACCGGCGGCTGTCAGGGTTCGAGGTCGGTCACTCCTCGGCCGCTGGCGATGTCGAGCGGCACAGAAGCCTGGTCGTGCACGATCAGCCACTCGCCGCCGGTCTTCCGGAAGCAGAAGGTGCCCCGGACCCATATGCCGTTCGTCGCCGTCCCGTTCGCCAGCGTGCCGCTGAGCCGGCCGAAGCAGTGCCCGAACGCCACGTCGTCGCCCACGGCGAGGGTCAGGTCGCGCACCTCGTAATCGACCTCCTCGAAGACCGCGAACACTTTCGCCCAGTTCTTCAGCTTCGCGTCGATCCCGACGTGTTGCAGCGGCGGCTCGACGTCGAAGGACACGACGTCCGTCGCGTAGAGCCGCCTCAGTGCGTCGAGATCTTTGGCCCGGATCCCTTCGACGACCCTGCCGATGTGCCGCCTGATCGTGGCTTCGTCTTCCTCGCGTCGCGTAGGCATCGCTGTACGTCCCTTCAATCGGTTCTCACCGGTACGACCGGACAGTGCCGGGAAATGTCAGGCCGAGGTGACGGTGACCGGGGTGGCGGCGCGCAGCGGCGCCAAGGCGGTGCTCCAGGCGACGACGTGGTCCAGCAGCATGTCGAGCGCGCCGGCGCTGTGCGGGCCCGGCCTGAAGACGGTGTAGTCCTCGAACTCGGTCTGCAGCGGCAGCGCGACCTGCGGGGCCACGTCCGCCATCTGCAACGCCCCGCAGACCAGCCGCAACTGCTCGACCGCGCGGGCGCCGCCCGCGATGCCGTACGAGACGAACCCGGTGGCCTTGTTGTTCCACTCGGCGTACAGGTGGTCGAGGGCGTCCTTGAGCACGCCGGGAGCCGAATGGTTGTATTCGGGAGTGACGATGACGAACCCGTCGAAAGAGGCGATGGTGTCCGCCCAGGCCCTGGTGTGCTCGTGCTGATACCGGCCCGCTGACAGCATCGCCGGTGTCGGCTCGTCGAGGTGCGGCAACGGGTGGTCGAGCAGGTCGACCACCGCGAACTCGGCGTCGGTGCGGCGTGCGGCCCTCTCGTGGACCCAGGTGGCGACCTGCTCGCCCCTGCGGCCGGGGCGGGTGCTGCCGAGTATGATCCCGATCTTCGTCATCGTTCTCCTGCTCCAGTGCTGATGCCGATGCTTCGAGCAGTACGACAACGCGGCGGCCCGGAATGTGAGGCGGCCCGGAATGTGAGGCGGCCCGGCCTCACAGATCGCCGCGCTGTCTTGTCGGACCGGTAAGGGCAGCACACGACCCAGGGGAGCTTCCGGAACCATGACCGATCACCCCGGACCAGGACACGACCGGTTGGACGCGGGCCTGAGCGCGATCATCAGCGAGCGGCGTCAGCTCATCAACCTCGGCTACCGCCTGCTCGGCTCCCTGGCCGAGGCCGAGGACGTCGTCCAGGAGACCTACGCCCGCTGGTATGCCATGTCACCGCGGGAGCGGGACGCCATCGCGTCCCCCGGCGCCTGGCTGACCAGGGTCGCCGGGCGCATCTGCCTCAACCTGCTCTCCTCGGCGCGGGCCCGGCGCGAGACCTACGTGGGCGAGTGGATCCCCGAGCCGCTGCCCGACCCCGCGGACCGGGCCACCGGGCGGCCGGACGGCATCGGCGCGGACCCGGCCGACCAGGTCACGCTGGACGAGTCGGTCAGCATGGCGTTCCTCGTCGTGCTCGACGCGATGACCCCGGCCGAGCGCGTCGCGTTCGTCCTGCACGACGTCTTCCGCTACTCCTTCGCCGAAGTGGCGGAGATCGTCGGCCGGACCCCGGCGGCCTGCCGTCAGCTCGCGTCCTCGGCCCGCCGTCGCATCCGCGACTCCCAGGCCGCCGCGCCGCCGGCATCCCGGCAGGCCGCGGTCGTCAGGGAGTTCAAGCAGGCGTGGGAGGCCCAGGACATCAACGCGCTCATCGGGCTCCTCGACCCCGGCGCCACAGGAATCGCCGACGGCGGCGGCATCGCCCCCGCGCTGCTCCGCCCGATCGAGGGCGGCGAGCGGATCGCACGTCACTTCGCCGCGCTCGCCGCCAGGGTGTCCGGCCTGACGCTCCTGGAGCGTACGGTCAACGGCCGGCCCGGCCTGATCGCCCAGCAGGACGCCGTCACCGTGTCGGTGTTCGCGTTCGAGATCGCGGGCGACCGGATCAAGCGCATCTGGGCCGTACGCAACCCCGACAAGCTCCACCCGTGGACGGCCGGCTGACGGGCACGCTCGCCCGCGGCCGGCTCGCCGGCAGGTCATGCCCGTTCGACGCCCCGCGTCCCGGCCGCCGTACGCAGGCGTCAGGCCACCTTCGAGGACGGGGCGGTCCAGGTGTTGCAGGATGCGGGGTCGCCGGTCTTGAATCCCTCGTTGGCCCAGTAAGTGAGCGACTTCCGGCTCCCGCTGTACGTGCCCGCCCAGCCGCGCAGGTAGAAGAGCAGATCGTCCCAGTCCTCGCGGGGACGCCTGAAGGACTTCCAGACGCTTCGCAGGGAGGCTCCGGCGAAGCAGGAGCTCTGCAGGCTGTATCGCCGCGTCTGTTCGGTGAGTTCGGCCTTGCTCCGGTGGTCGAGGTCGAGCCAGGCCCGGTAGATGCGCGTGACGTTCTGCACGTGCTCCCCGTAGTTCGTCGCGAGCAGGTTTAAGAGGTAGAGATCCCCCGGCTCCTGCAAAAGGTCCTTGGAAAGCACGATCAGGATGGTGCGCGATGTCTCGCAGTAGAAGCCGTCCCAATCGCCCTTGCGCCACTTGTCGCCGCAGTACTTCGCCGGCACCTCGGTGGCGTACGTGAGTTTCACCGGCGACGGCTTCAGATTCGCCCGGCGCAATTCGGTGCCCCAGGTGCGGGTGAGGCACCGCAGCATCTCGTTCAGATAGAGCTTCGCGGACCTCGCGTCTCCCTTCTTCACGCGCCTTTCCCGGCACGTGGTGTCCGGCAGCGGGCCCGCGCCGTACAGGCGGTTGTCGGTGAGGGTCCTGCTCTTGACCGGTTGGGCGGCGGCCGTGCCGGTGACGGCCGGGACGAGCCCCAGCGCCACCGTGCCGGCGAGCGCGATCTTGGCGAGTTTCACGGACGACGAGATTAGGCCACACAAAACACTCTCGGCAGCCTTTTTATGGGATATCACCCGATTGTTCCGTGCGCGGCAGCGAGGTGTATAACGGGGCGGCGGCAGCGGAAAACGGATGTGGAGCGTGCATGGTCATCAGACGTGCCGAACCGGCGGACGCGGAGGCGATCGCCGTCGTCCACGTCCGGTCGTGGCAGGCCGCCTATCCGGGGCTCATGCCCCAGGCCTACCTCGACGGGCTCACCCCGGCCATGCGCCTGCCCGTCTGGGAGCGCCTGCTGGGGGAGTCCGCCCCGCCGCGTACGGAGGTCCTCGTGGCGGAGGTGGACGGCTCGGTCGCCGGGTTCGCCTCGTTCGGCCCCGGCCGGGACGACGACGTCGATCCCGCCTCGGTGGCGGAGATCTCGGCGATCTACCTGATGCCCGAGGTATGGGGCGCCGGGGTCGGCGGGCGTCTCATGGCCGCCGCGCTGGACAGCCTCACCGCCGCCGGATATGAGCAGGCCGTCCTCTGGGTCGTCGACGGGAACAGCCGCGCGCGGTGGTTCTACGAGCGCGGCGGCTGGCGCCCCGACGGCGCCGAACTGCACGACGAGTCGGACGGCTTCCCGCTGACCGAGATCCGCTACCGCCGGGCCCTGGACAGTTGACCTAGCGGCCGGGCTTCGTCCAGGTCAGGGAGTATCGGCGGAGCACATGCCGGCGATAGCGCACGCCCGGCAGCAGGCGGCGCGCCGCGGACCGCACCTGCCCGTAGCTCATCCGCGGTGCGGTCATCGGCATCCCCTCGGGCTCGTGTGCGCGGCGCAGCACCTTCGTGACGCGCACGACGGGAACGGCCGCGATCGTCGCCGCCCACTCCGCGACGGACGCCTCGCGGGCCAGGCCGACCACCACCAGCGTGCCGCCGGGACGCAGCAGCTCGCGCATCCTGGTGAGCGCGGCTTCGAAGTCCATGTGATGGATCGCGGACACCGAGCAGACGAAGTCGTACTCCCCGGCGGGCAGGGCGGCGGTGAGGAAGTCGCCCTCGACGAAGGCGAGCCCGGGCAGGCCGGCCGCGAGCTCGCGGGCACGCGCGATCATCTCCGGCGACCTGTCGACGCCGGTCACGCGCTTGGCCCGGCCGGTCAGCTTCCGGGCGAGCAGCCCGTCTCCGCAGCCGACGTCCAGCGCGTCACCGCACCCCTCGGGGACGGCGCGGAGGATGCCCGGGTGCCGGGCGACGTTGGTGTTCCAGTACGGGTCCGGGTCGGCCTGGCGCATCCGGTCATCGTAGGGCGGGCGCCATGACGAAGTCGCGGAATCGGGTGGCGGGGGCGGCCGGGGCGTGGTCGGTCCGCCAGGTGAGGCCGATGGTGCGGCGGGCGGCCTCCGCCGCGATCCTGACGCCGACGGTGCCCGACAGGCCGGCGAAGGGCTCGGGGACGACGGCCACGCCGAGCCCCGCCGCGACCAGGCCCTCGATGGTCGCGAGATCCTGGCTCTCGAACGAGACGGCGGGGGACACCCCGGCGTCGCGCAGCAGCGCGTCGACCAGGGCCCGGTAGCCGAAGCCGACCGGTGTCGTGACGAGCTCCTCGTCCGCCAGCTCCCGGAGGTCCACCTCCTCCCGGTCGCGCAGCCGGTGGCTCGGCGGCACGACGAGCACCAGCCGCTCCTCCTGCAAGGGGTGCCAGCCGGAATCTCCAGGTGGGCGTGGCGAGATGATCGCGAGGTCGGCGGCCCCGGTGCGCAGATCGTGCACGATCTCGTGCGCCGGTTCCTGGCGCAGCAGGATGCGCATCCGGGGCGCGTGCTCGTGGAAGGAGCGCAGCAGCCGCGGGACGAGGGAGGTGGCGATGGAGTCGAGGAAGGCCAGGCGCACCACGCCGGTGTCCGGGTCGAGCAGGCTCCCGAGGTCGGCCAGCAACTGCTCGTAGCGCGCCGTGAGGTCGCGCGCGGCCGCCACCACGAGCCTCCCGTTGGGCGTCAGGTGGACGCCGTCCGGCGCGCGCTCGAACACCCGGGTGCCGAGCTCGGTCTCGACGCGGGCGAGGGCGCGCGAGAGCGTCGGCTGGCTCGTGCGGAGGATTGTGGCGGTGTCGGTCACGTGCTGGTGATCGGCGAGGGCGACCAGCCAGGCCAGATCCCGGAGCAGCATGAGCGCCATCATACGCATCACGCATCGAAAACCGACTTTAACCGCATTGGACGCATGGAGTCAGAAAGCGCACAGTCGTTCGGGTGACCGCTGTTCTTGAGCCCTCCGCCGTGGAGGGACACCTGCCGGGGACCGCCGGATACCGGCGGGTCGTCGTCGCGCTGTTCGCCGCCGGGGTCGCCACCTTCGCGCTGCTCTACAGCACCCAGGCGATCCTGCCCGAGCTCGCCGAGCAGTTCGGGGTGTCCACCGCGGAGAGCACGCTGAGCGTGTCGCTCACCACGCTCGGGCTCGGTGTCGCGCTGCTGGTGGCCGGCCCCCTGTCCGACGTCGTCGGCCGTACGCGGCTGATCCACCTGTCGCTGACGGCGTCCGCCGTCGTCGCGGCCGCGTGCGCGCTGGCCCCCGGCTGGACCGCGCTCATGGTCCTGAGGTCGCTCCTGGGCATCACGCTGGCAGGGCTCCCCGCCGTCGCCACCGCCTACCTGCGCGAGGAACTGCACCCGTCCACGCACGCCCGCGCCGCCGGTCTGTACGTCGGCGGCAAGGCCCTGGGCGGCATGGCCGGCCGTCTCCTGACCGGCGCCGTCGCCCAGGCCGGCGGCTGGCGCTGGGCGCTCGCCGCGGTCGCCGCACTCGGCCTGCTGTGCGCCCTGACCGTGCGCGTCCTGCTTCCGGCCTCCCGGCGCTTCACCGCGGCCCCGGCAGGCGTACTTGCCCTGCTCCGTGGGAGCCTGCGCGTGGTGTCGGACCGCGGGCTGCTCGCGTTGTACGGCATCGGCGGGTGCTCGATGGGGGCCCTGGTCGCGGTGTTCAACACCCTGGGCTTTCGCCTCGCGGGCGCGCCGTTCCACCTCGGCGTCGGAGCCGCCGGCCTGATGTTCCTCGTCTATCCCATCGGCTCGGTCAGCTCCGTGGTGTTCGGCCGGCTGGCGGACGGCTACGGACGCAGGACCGTGACGCCGCTCGGCTGCCTGCTCGCCGTCGCCGGCGCGCTGGTCACGCTGCCGTCCTCGCTGCCGGTCGTGGTCATCGGGCTCGCGCTCCTCACCGCGGGGTTCTTCGCCGTCCATGGTGTGGCCAGCGGCTGGGTCCCGGCCCGGGCGCACGCGGGCGGGGCGTCCACGGGCCAGGCCGCCTCGCTCTACCTGTTCACCTACTACCTCGGGTCCTCCGTCTTCGGCAGCCTCGCGGGCCGCGCCTGGACGGACGCCGGATGGCCTGGCGTGGTCGCCCTCGCCGTGCTCCTGCTCACCGCCACCGGCGCCCTCACCCTCCTGCTGCGCCGTACCCCCGCCCTGGGGAAGTGACCGTTCGTCACGGGGAGGCGTGAGATAGGCGCAGGTCGCCCCCGAAGGCTTGCGCGATCACGCGTCCCGTCTCGAAGACGAACTCCGCCCCCACCCACTGGGTGGGATCGTCGGGGTCGAATCCCTTGCTCACCTGGACGAGCCGCTCGCCGACATGCCGGATGAAGGGCACCTCGGCGGGTGCGGGCACGATGTCCACCCGGCTGCCGAGCTCCTCCATCGTGTAGCCGTCTCCCGGCTCGTCCGGCACGACGCACAGAGCCCAGTCGGCGGTGTCACGGACCACGACGGTCGTCGTCTCCAGATGAAGCCATACGTGCAGGAGTTCGGGAGCGTCGGACTCATGGGTGAACAGGGCCGCCGTGACCGCGGTCAGGCGCAGGCCCTCCAGGGCGGAAAGTTCCATCATCCCCCTGCCCAAGCCGGCGATCTCACGAGCCCGGCGGTACGTGGTCGCCGCCGATTGGGAGAGGCGCGGGGGTGATCTTCGCGATCAGGACGCGGCGCCGATCCGGGCCACGCTCCCGGTCTGACCTCCCGTGCCGACCATCGGCGGGCCGGAACCATGGTCCCGTCTTCATGCGATCTCAGGCCGGTCTGTGCCGGTCATGCTCGGCCACCAGGCGCTTGGGCGCCTGCTGACGCCATGCCTCTTCCACGAGACTCCTGACGCGCTCCGCCGGGACCCTGCCGAGCTCGACCTGCAGCCCGAGGAAGCTCTTCCGCGCATCCGGACGGCGTACGGCCTCGTAGACGGACGGGTCGGCCTGCGCCGCGTCGACGGCCTGCTGCTCGGCGACGCAGAACACGGCCGTCGTCTCGTCCCTGCCCATGCCGAGGAAGGTCCGGCCTCTGACCTTGAACACGGGAACGTGGAACCGGAAGTGACTGACCTCTTCGACCTCGGGCAGTGCCGTGGCCCAGCGTCGGATGTCGTCCGTAGTTGTCACGAGAGGACATTAACCGGCGGCAGCCGTCCCATCTCCCCGGCCGTGATCCTCGAGCGCAACTGGGAGCGATCAGGCGCTGTTCCCCACCGCGGTCATACTGCGACTCATGACCTTTGAAGAGGTGCGCGTTCACCACGGCACTGGGCAATGGTGCTCCGGTGTCCGGACCGGCGACAACATCGTGGCCTACGACGTCGAGATCCTTCCCCCGTGGCGGGTTCCCGGGCGGCCCACGACCGATCGCTGCTTCGTCATCGCCGACGAAGGAGTACAGATCAGAAAGCCGGTCACCTTCGTCGACGCGCTCGAAGGCGGCTGGTATATCGACCTCATCGAACTGGAGGAAGCGGGCCCGAAGGAGCTGGCTGTCCACGACCACTACGTGGACATCCTCGTGCCCCCGTTCAACAGACACTACGAAGTGCTGGATCTCGACGAGTTCGCCGACGCGCTGGAGAACGGTGCCATCGATGCCGCCACCGCGGCCAGGGTCCTGCGCGACACGCAGCGCTTCATCGATAAGCACCTGCGCAATCTGAACCAGGACCCGCCGGGCTCATGGCCGGACTTCCCACCGGCGGCCGTCCTGGGCCTGGCGGAGCTGCCGCCCTTCGACGTGGCCCAAAGGCCCTGAGCACCCAGCGGCCGTGCGGGCGATCATCAACGCGGGCAAGCCGGGGGAGGGCCGCTTTGCAGCGCGCAATGCGGAAAGCCCGTGGCAAGGTGCGGGACCTTGCCACGGGCTTTCCGGCTCCACGACTCGCGGCACCGCCTCGCGTCGCTCCTGACCTCTTCGGGCGCCGAACGCCGCCCTCGATGTGGTGCTCGCCGCTCGGACGGAACCGAGGCGGGCCGGATCACCGCGCGACGACCATGCACGTCATCGCGCGGTCACCGGTCACACGTCGTAGTAGAGCTCGAACTCGTGCGGGTGCGGGCGGAGACGGATCGGGTCGACCTCGTTCTCGCGCTTGTAGGAGATCCACGTCTCGATGAGGTCCGGCGTGAACACGCCGCCCTCCAGCAGGTAGTCGTGGTCGGCCTCGAGCGCGTCGAGCACCTTCTCCAGGGAGCCCGGCACCTGCGGGATGTTGCGGGCCTCCTCCGGCGGCAGCTCGTACAGGTCCTTGTCGACCGGCTCCGGCGGCTCGATCTTGTTGCGGATGCCGTCGAGGCCGGCCATGAGCATGGCGGCGAAGGCGAAGTACGGGTTGCAGGACGGGTCCGGCACGCGGAACTCGATGCGCTTGGCCTTCGGGTTCGACCCCGTGATCGGGATGCGGACGCAGGCCGAGCGGTTGCGCTGCGAGTAGACCAGGTTGACCGGGGCCTCGTAGCCGGGCACCAGGCGGTGGTAGGAGTTCACCGTCGGGTTGGTGAAGGCCAGCAGCGACGGGGCGTGCTTGAGCAGGCCGCCGATGTAGTAGCGCGCGGTGTCCGACAGACCGGCGTAGCCGACCTCGTCGTAGAACAGCGGCTCGCCGTCCTTCCAGAGGGACTGGTGGCAGTGCATGCCGGAGCCGTTGTCACCGAAGATCGGCTTGGGCATGAACGTGACCGTACGGCCCGCCTGGATGGCCGTGCTCTTGATGATGTACTTGTACAGCATCAGCTTGTCGGCCGTCTCGAGCAGCGTGCCGAACCGGAAGTCGATCTCGGCCTGACCGGCGGTGCCCACCTCGTGGTGCTGCATCTCGGTCTCGATGCCGGCGTCGATGAGGTTGCGCACCATCTGCGAGCGCAGGTCGGTGAAGTGGTCCATCGGCGGGACCGGGAAGTAGCCGCCCTTGTAACGGGGCTTGTAGCCCAGGTTGCCGCCCTCGGAGGCCTTGCCGGTGTTCCAGGCGCCCTCGATGGAGTCGATGTAGTAGTAACCGGCGTTCTGCTTCGTCTCGAAGCGGACGTCGTCGAAGATGTAGAACTCGGCCTCGGGGCCGAAGTAAACGGTGTCCGCGATGCCGGTGCCCTTGAGGTACTCCTCGGCCTTGCGCGCGACGTTGCGGGGGTCGCGGCTGTAGGCCTCACCGGTCAGCGGGTCGTGCACGAAGAAGTTGATGTTCAGCGTCTTGTGCTGACGGAACGGGTCGAGCACGGCCGTGGAGGGGTCGGGCAGCAGGAGCATGTCCGACTCGTGGATGGCCTGGAACCCGCGAATCGACGAGCCGTCGAACATGAGGCCGTCGGTGAAGACGTTCGGCCCGAAGTTCTCGGCCGGGAAGGTGAAGTGGTGCGTCGTCCCCGGCAGGTCCGTGAACCTGACGTCGACGAACTGCACACCCTCGTCCCGGATGAACTTGAGGACGTCATCGGCGGAGTTGAACACTCTCGAACCTCCCAGGGGCATGGGCTAGCAACCCGAAAATAGGCCGATGCCGTTTCCGCCCCATGTCTCGATTGTTTCGCGCGTGTTAAGGGAATGCGCCGCCAGGGCGGCCGCGGCGATAGCGTCGGCCTACCGTTCCCCGGGCTCCATCGTACGGCCTTTTCGCAGGTCAGGTGCCCAACGCGGCCGGGCAGCGGGGCTTGCCGGAAACGCCGGAGACACGATCATAGGGATCGACGGGCTCGCCGGAGGGTCGTGTTCCCTGTGGATCACCAGGGAATCGCGGACGGACGAATCCGTCGTCCAGTGCGCAATTCGCGCCAAATACGGCGGATCTGTCCGTGTTCCACCAGATGACGAGCTTCCCGTCCTCGCGGTAGGCGGAGAATTCGCTTCGGTGATGTTCGACGACCCTCGTCATGACCAGCGGCGCGCCGGGGCGGCTCACCGGGTGGACGAACAGATAGTCCGTCTTGATCTCGACGCCTCCGCCGGGCCTTTCGGAGATCGTCGTCTCGCCGGAGACCTTCACGATGTCGCCGACCGGCTCGGCGGCGTCCGGCGCGAGGCTGAACACCCACGACCGCGTGCCCGAGGGGCCCTTGTCGTCCAGGTGGCGGAGGAACGCCTCGCGCTGCCGGGGATGCAGCAGGCGGATGAGCTCCTCCGGGCGCCCGCCCCGCACGGTCGCCGGGTCGAGGTGCGCGGCCGACAGCAGCCGCCGTACGCGTTGCAGGGCCTGGCCGACCTCCTGCTCGGTGAGCCCGCCGAGCGCGCGTGCCGCGGGCATGACCAGCCCCTGCTCTCCGTCGGCGTAGTCGATGGCGGGAGTGCCGGCGAACGGGGCGTCGGACGGCGCAGGGACGGGGCCGTGGTCGAACAGGCCCTCCTCGCCGTCGGGAATCGGCGTCAGCACGGGCCCGGGCCGGGCGACCACGGGACCGGAGATCATCAGTTCCTCGCCGCCGGCGGCCGGGCGGACGATGCCGAGCCGCTCCAGGACGTCCGGCCGCAGGACGACGACGAGCCCCACGAGCACGACCAGGCCCGCGATCACCATCAGCACGGCCGGGCGGCGCCGTCGTTCCGGCGGGAACACGTCCGTCTCGGCCGCCGCGGTCATCCGCCGGATCTCGTCCTCGTCGAACTGCGCGACCAGCGCCTCGAAGCGAGCGTCGATGTCATCGGGGTCCGCCGGTCGCACGGTTCCCTCCAAAGCGCTGAGGTCGGAAACGATTCACGATACCGGCATTTAATGGGAAAAGCTTGCCCATGTTGGACGGCCCTGTGGCCGGGCACCGGACCGGCGCCGGTGCCCGATACGCTGGGAAACCATGAGTGACCGGCAGCCGCGTTGGACACAGACCTGGATGGACGGCCCGCGGGCCGCCGGGGTGAACCTGGGCTATCCGGGGGAGCGCCTCGGCCTGCCCGAGCAGGGCCCCGGAGCGGTCGCGGGGTGGGGGCGCAGGATCGGCGCCGTCGCCGTCGACTGGCTGCTGTGCACCTGGGCCATCGCCGGAGGCCTGCTGCGTTTCCAGGGCAACGACGTCGGCGTGGTCGGCCTCGGCGTCTTCGCCGCGGAGTACGTCCTGCTGGTCAGCACGATCGGCATGACGCTGGGGATGCGGCTGTTCGGCATCCGCGTGGCCAGGCTCGACGGCGGACGGCCGCACGTTCCCGGCGTGCTGGTGCGCACGCTGCTGCTGTGCCTCGCCGTGCCCGCGCTCATCTGGGACCGCGACCGGCGCGGCCTGCACGACCGCGCGAGCGGGACGGTCGTGGTCAACCTCTGACGCCGCGGGAGACCGCCGTCAGGGTTCGACGAGTCCGGCGCGGATGGCGTAACGGGTCAGTTCGAGCCGGTCGCGCATGCCGAGCTTCTGCAGGATGTTCGCGCGGTGCCGGTCCACGGTCTTCACGCTGATGAAGAGCGTCTCCGCGATCTCCTTGGCCGAGTTGCCCTCGGCGATGAGCTTGACGATCTCCTCCTCCCGGGGCGTCAGGATGCTGTCCGGCACGCGCTCGCCCTGCCGGGCGCGCCGCAGGTAGTCGCGGATGAGGGCGGTGACCGCGCCCGGATAGAGGAAGGGCTCCCCGCGCATCGCCGCCCGGCAGGCCTCCAGGAGGTCCTGGTCGGCGACCGACTTGAGCACGTAGCCCGAGGCGCCGGCCTTGAGCGCCTCGAAGAAGTACTGCTCGTTGTCGTACATCGACAGGATCAGGATCCGGACGTGGGGCGCCTGCCGTGAGATCTCGCGCGCCGCCTGGATTCCCGTCATTCGGGGCATCGCGATGTCGAGAATGGCGAGGTCGATCTCCTCGGATCGGGCGGCCTCGACCGCCTCGGCGCCGTCGGCGGCCTCGGCGACCACCACGAGATCGGGCTCCGCGTCGAGGATCAGCCGCAGTCCGCGCCGGACCAGCGCGTGGTCGTCGGCCAGCAGGATGCGGGTCTTGGCGCTCTCCACCGATCAGCTCTCCTTCACCGGATGAACCGCGTGATCCGCGAGACCCCCGCGATCCGTGTGATCCGCCTGAACCGCGTGCGGGGGGACGACCAGGCGCACGTCCGTGCCGCCGCCGGGCGGGGAGTCCACGGTCAGCCGGGCGCCGATGAGAAGGGCGCGCTCGCGCATGCCGCGGATCCCTGCGCCTTCCTTGTCGACGCCCCCGCGCCCGTCGTCGGCGATGCGCAGCGTGAGCCGTCCCTTCTCCTGCCTGAGCGACAGCTCCACGTGGCGGGCGCGGGAATGCCTGGCCACGTTCGTCAGCCCCTCCTGCGCGATCCGATAGAGGACGAGCTCGACCTCCCCGCTGAGCGGGGGCAGGTCGGTGCCGATCTCACGCGTGATCGCGATCCCGCTCGCCTGCGCGAAATCGCTGCTCAGCGCGCTCAGCGCACTGTGCAGGCCGAGGTCCTCCAAGACGCCGGGCCGCAGCCGTCTGGCGACCCGCCGCACCTCGTCCAGGCTGGCGCGCACCGTCTCCTGGGCGGCGCTCAGCTCCTCCCGGAGCTCCTCGGGCGCCCGGTCGACGACACGCTTGAGCGACAGCAGCGCCACCGTGAGGCTCTGGCCGATCTCGTCGTGCAGCTCGCGCGCGATCCGCTGCCGTTCCCCCTCCTGTGCGGCCAGCGCGTGCGCGCTGCTGGCGCTGCGCTCGGCTTCGAGCCGGTCGAGCATCTCGTTGAACGTGCCGATCAGCTGGGCGAGGTCGCCGTTGCCGCTGTCGGTGAGCCGGTCGCCCGCCCTCAGCAGGTCGACCCGCCGCATGAGAGTGGTGAGCGCGTCCAGCGGGGCCAGGCTCTTGCGGATCAGCAGCGCGTTGGCCGTGATGATCAGGGCCAGCCCCACGATCAGGACCGGTATCTCCGTGAGCAGGACCGGTGAGGACACCGTGGCGGGGGAGAGCGCGAGCACGAACGTCCCGGCGGTGAAGACCAGCCCGTTGATCGCGAACAGCCGCCAGAACAGGGCGCGGGCCGGGTGCCGCGACCGCGCCGCCGCCGTCCCGCCGGTCACCGTGTCGTTCCCCGTGTCGTGCCCCGTGCCGGTACGCGGGCCGGAGTGGGGCCCGGAGCGGGGGCCGGCGCGCGGCTCGGTGCGCTCGTTCACGGCTCACAGCCTGCTCGTACGCGTGCGCCGGTGTCCATGCGGGCCGCCCCCCATCATGCCGTCTTCCTACATGTCATACCTCTCCGGATATGGGTGACGCACCCGATGGTGGTGGCCCGTGCCGTCTCGAAGACTGGTGGCGACGGGCGGACAGGGAGACGCCACGCCGCCGGCGGGCCACACATCCGAGGCACCAGCGGCCGGTGCGGGCGAGAGAGGGCCCCGGCCCCGTGGTGAGGATCCGCCGCAGATGGGAGGTAGCCGAGATGGACGTGACCCGCGCCACCCTGCCCGGCGTCGCGACCGTGGTGCACCAGTGCGTCACCCGCGACGGGCAGCGCTTCGGCGTGCTCGTGGACAAGGCCGGCGGCCGGAGGCTTCTCCTCTACGGCTCCGGGGAGCCCGACACGCCGTTGCAGGTGATCACCCTGGACCAGCGTGAGGCCGACCAGCTCGCCGACATTCTGCACAGCAGGCCCGTCCTCGATCGGCTCGCCCATCTGGAACGCCGCGTCGCCGAGTTCGTGGAGGCGGCGCGATGACCACGTACGGAACCGTCCGCCTCCCCGATCGATGTGATGGCCTGATGCAAGCGCGCGATGTCGTTGTGAACCTGCCGACGGTGACCGTCCACGACCCCGTCGCCCGGGCCGTACGGATCATGGTGCTGAACCGGATGCCCGGGTTGATCGTGGTGGACGGCAGGGGACGGCCGGGATGGGTGCTTCCCGGCACGCAGGTCCTGCGTCTCACGGTGCCCGGGGCCTATCAGGAGGACCCGGCGCTCGCCCGGGCGATCGACGAGGCCCATGCCGACCGCTTCTGGCAGGAGCTGGACGGCATCACGGTGGGCGAGTGCCTGCCGCCCCAGCCGCCCAGGCCGGTCACGGTGCCCCTCGATGCGACCCTGCTCGAAGTGGCCGCCCTCATGACGCGGATGCGCAGCCCCATCACCGCGGTCGTCGGCCCCGACGGCACCCTGGCCGGCGCGATCACCCTGGAGCGGCTGCTCACCAGCCTGGCGCTCGTGCCACCGGGTGAGTGATCGCCCCAGGCCGGTGGCGGGCCGCCCCGCGACCTTTCCGGTCGCGGACCTGTCGTCTCGCGTCCGTACGCGTCGCGCCGTGCGGCGTTTCCACGATCCGGAGGTTCCGATCATTCACCGCTTCGCCATGCCGTCGTCGTCACGGCGCCCGCCTGCCGGGACACCCTGCCGGAACGCCGTCCGCCGTGCGCGCACCGCCGGACCACCGGGGCGCCGCACGTGAGCGCGGCCGTCTCCTTCGCGATCTTCGTGGTGGCCTTCGCCTTCATCGCGGCGGAGAAGGTGCACAAGGTGAAGGTGGTCCTCGTCGCCGCCGGTGCCATGGCCGTCCTGGGGCTGATCCCCGGCGACGAGGTGTTCTTCTCCGAGACCGCCGGAATCGACTGGAACGTCATCTTCCTGCTGCTCGGCATGATGATCATCGTCGGCGTCGTCAAGCACACGGGAGTCTTCGACTACCTCGCCATCTGGGCGGCCAAGAAGTCCAAGGGACGGCCCTACCGGCTGATGGTCATGCTGATGATCATCACCGCGATCGCCTCGCCGTTCCTGGACAACGTCACCACGATCATGCTGGTCGCGCCGGTCACCGTGGTCGTCTGCAACCGGCTCGGCATCCCGGCTCAGCCATACCTCATCGCCGAGGTCCTGGCGTCCAACATCGGCGGCGCGGCGACGCTCATCGGCGACCCGCCCAACATCATCATCGGCAGCCGCGCCGGGCTGACGTTCAACGACTTCCTGGTCCACATGGCGCCGATCGTGGTCGTCGTCTTCGTGGTGTTCGTGCTGCTCACCCGGGTGCTGTTCCGCAGGTCGTTCCGCTACTCGCCGGAACGGGTGGCCGCGGTGATGGCGCTGCAGGAACGGCGGGCGATCACCGACCCGCGCCTGCTCACGCGATGCATGGTCGTGCTCGGCGGGGTGGTCGCCGCGTTCTGCCTGCACCCCGTGCTGCACGTGGAGCCGTCGATCGTCGCCCTGGTGGGTGCCGGGGTGATGCTGCTGGTGTCCCGCGCCGACGTGCCCGACGTCCTGCGCGAGGTCGAGTGGGGCACCCTGGTCTTCTTCATGGGCCTGTTCGTCATGGTCGCCGGCCTGGTGAACACGGGCGTCATCGCCACGATGGGCGGCTGGGCCGTCGGCGCGCTCGGCGGCGACCACTTCCTGTCGGCCACGGCGCTGCTGTTCGGTTCGGGCGTGCTCGGCGCGTTCTTCGACAACATCCCCTACGTCGCCACGATGGTGCCCGTCGTCGAGGAGATGGTCGCCCAGACGCCGGATCCGAAGACCGGGCAGGCACTGTGGTGGTCCTTCGCCCTGGGGGCCGACTTCAGCGGCAACGGCACCGCGGTGGCCGCGAGCGCGAACGTCGTGGCCGTCGGCATCGCCGCCCGGACCGGCCATCGCATCGGCTTCTGGCAGTTCACCCGCTATGGCATCTTCGTCACCGCGCTGAGCATCACGATGGCGTGGGTGTACGTCTGGCTGCGCTACTTCGTCTGACACGCGCGAATGGCGAGTGGGCGGCCGAAGCGGGGAACGCGAGCCGACCTATGAGGCGGCCCGGACGCAGTGGAAGATCGCCGTGCCGGGGAGCAGCCGGCCGCGCAGCGGACTCCAGCCGCCCCACGTGCGGTCGTGCCCCGGCGGCCACTCCGGCTCGGTCAGGCCGGTCAGGACGAGACCGGAGGCGGCGATCAGGCCCACCCAGTCGCCCATCGTCCGGTGGTGCTCCACGTATGACGGCTCGCCGTCCTCGCCGAACTCGACGTACGGCGATCGGTCGAAGTAGGGCCGGTCGGCGGTCAGGCCGCGCGGGCCCGGATCGTCGGGGAAGGCCCACCGCACGGGATGGCTGACGGAGAACACGAACCGGCCGCCCGGCCGCAGCACCCTGCGCACCTCGGCGAGCACCGCCCCGGCGTCCGCCACGAACGGCAGCGCACCGTACGCCGAGCACGCGAGGTCGAACGACTCGTCCGCGAACGGCAGCGTCTCGGCGTCGGCCTGGACGACGGGCAGGGTCACCCCGGCGGACATGTCGATCCGCCGGGAGTGCTGCAACTGCCGGTAGGACAGGTCGACGGCGGCGACCGTCGCGCCCTGTCCGAGCAGCCACCGGCCGCACTGGCCGGCACCGCACCCGATCTCCAGGACGCGGCGCCCGGCGACGTCGCCGAGCAGCCGGGCGTCGGCCTCGTCCAGGCCCTCGGGGCACCACACGAAGCCGTCGTCGCGCAGGAACCCGCCGTGCTCGGCCTGGTAGTCGTCGGCCGCGCCGTCCCACCAGCCGCGGTTGGCCCGGGAGGTCTGCGACCGGGAGACCGGCCGCCTTCCCACGAAGTCCAACGTCGTCAGCGCATCTTGGGGCCGCGCGGCATCCGGGCGCCCTTGGGGATGGGGCCCTTCGGCATCGGGATGGCCGGGGTGAGCGCGCGCATCCGGTTGTTGACCTCGGACACCGCGCCCTTCTTCAGGTTGCGGGGCAGCTTCATCATGTGCCGCTGGAGCTTGGCCAGGGGGATCTGGCCGTCCGCGTCACCACACTGGATGTCGTACACCGGGACGTCGACCGCGACGCGCTGCACGCGCTTCTTCTCCGCGACGAGCATGCGCTGCACCCGGTTGGGCGGGCCCTCGGAGACCAGGATGACCCCGGGGTATCCGACGACCCGGAAGACGAGGTCCTGGTCGCGGTTGACCGCGACCGGCTTCTCCTCGACATACCAGGTGCCGCGCAGGCTCTGCAGGATCGCGTACGTCGCGCCCGGCTGCCCGTGGAGCATCGAGTACTGCGCCTTCTGCGCCAGCCGGCTGAAGACGATCATCCCCACCAGAACGGCGGCGAAGACGCCGAAAACGATCCACGTCCAGCCGAAGATCACGCCGATGACGACGAACAGGACGAGCGTGCCCAGAGCCGACGCGTAGACGATCGGCATGCCCTTGGGGTTCGCCTGCTGAATGATCTGTGCGACCATCCGGAGCTGCTTGAGGCGCCCCGGAGACGCTGCGTCTTTCGCCATGGTCTGAAGGATACAAACGTCGAGCTGACTTAATGAAAACGAGACTCGCCCACGCGGGCGGCGATCGCCTGCTGGTACAGGCGTCCGGCCCGGTAGGACGAGCGCACCAGCGGCCCGGACATGACGCCGGCGAAGCCGATCTCCTCGGCCTCCTGCTTGAGCTCCACGAACTCCTCGGGCTTGACCCAGCGGTCCACGGGGTGGTGGCGCGGGGTGGGGCGCAGATACTGCGTGATGGTCACCAGGTCGCAGCCGGCCTCGTGCAGGTCGCGCAGCGCCTGGGTGATCTCCTCGCGCTCCTCGCCCATGCCGAGGATGAGGTTCGACTTGGTGACCAGCCCCGCCTCGCGGGCCATGCTGATGACCCGCAGCGAGCGCTCGTAGCGGAACGCGGGCCGGATCCGCTTGAAGATCCGGGGCACGGTCTCGATGTTGTGCGCGAAGACCTCGGGCCTGCTGGAGAAGACCTCCTCCAACTGGTCGCGGTCGCCGTTGAAGTCCGGCACCAGCAGCTCGACGCCGCAGCCGGGCACGGCCTCGTGGATCTGCCGGGCGGTCTCCGCGTACAGCCAGGAGCCGCCGTCGGGCAGGTCGTCACGGGCGACACCGGTCACCGTGGCGTAGCGCAGGCCCATCTGGCGCACCGACTCGGCGACGCGGCGCGGCTCGTCCCGGTCGTACTCGGCCGGCTTGCCGGTGTCGATCTGGCAGAAGTCGCAGCGCCGGGTGCACTGGTCGCCACCGATGAGGAAGGTGGCTTCGCGGTCCTCCCAGCATTCGGAGATGTTGGGACAGCCCGCTTCCTGGCACACGGTGTGCAGCCCCGCGCCCTTCACCAACGATTTGATCTCGTTGAAGTTGGGGCCGTTGTGCAGCCGCGTCTTGATCCACGGCGGCTTCTTCTCGATGGGGGTCTGGCTGTTGCGCACCTCCAGGCGGAGGAGCTTTCGGCCTTCAGGAGCGACGGTCATGCGACTTCCTTCGCAGCACTCCGCGGTAGCGGGCCGCGGGCCCGGGGCCCGAGCGGGAGCACGCGGCCCCGCGCCGTACGCGGGCCTGCGTGCCTGTCGGAACGCTCGTTCACGAACCCAGCTTATTACCTGAGTTCAGGTGATCCGGGACAGCTCCCCGACCGTGCGGGCGAGGTGACGGGACAGCTCGGCGCCGTCCGGGAGCCGGATCGCCCGGGGCCTGGTCCAGATCCCGATGGCGAAGGGGACGCTGCCGCACAGCCGGCCGATCACGTTCCCGCGCCAGCCGGTGACGATGAACACGCCGGCGGCCAGGAAGGCGGCGGTCACCGCGTGGACGACGGCCGAGAGGGCGAGTGAGGCCAGTTTGGCGGCCGTGTGCCGGGCCGGTCGAGTCGCCGGCCCCGTAGCCGCAGGAACCGCCTCCTGGTGTCGCGGGGGAGCAGATCGGTACGGACCTCGCCGGGGGGTGAGGAGAGGCTCATGCCGCGAGTATGTCCGAGGCCGTCTCATCCGGCGAGACACCGAAAACTGCAATGCACTGCAAATTTGCAGTAGAGTGCAGCAATGGCCGAGGGACTGCGGGAGCGCAAGAAGCGGCGGACCAGGCAGCACATCGCCGAGGTGGCGGTCGGGCTGTTCGTGGAGCGCGGCTTCGACAACGTCACGATGGCCGAGGTCGCGCGGGCCGCCGAGGTGTCGGTGAACACCGTCTACAACTACTTCCAGGCGAAGGAGGACCTCGTGCTCCCGCCGGAAGAGGCGTCGCCGCGCAGGCTGGCCGACATCGTGCGGGAGCGGCCGCCGGGACGGTCGGCGGCCGGCGCGGTGCTGGACCGGCTGCGCCGGGAGATCCGCGGGCGCGAACGCTCGGTCGGGCTGAGCGCGGGATTCGGGCGCGTGCTGGAGATGATGCGGGCCGCCCCCACGCTGACCGCCCGCCTGGAGGACCTCGGCCGCCGGATGACCGACGAGCTGGCGGCCGAGCTGGCCGAGGAGACCGGCGCGGACGCCGGCGATCCGCTGCCGCGCGTGGTCGCCTGGCACATCGGCTGCCTCCACTCGCTGGTGTACGCCGAGATCGGGCGGCGTACGACGGCGGGGGAGAGCCCGGACGCCATCGCGGACGCCGTGCTGGAGCTGCTCGACGTCGCCGAGAGCGTCCTGGGCGAGCGCGTCCGCGCCTATGCCGTACGAGAGGGATGACCGTGTTCAGAGTGACGATCAGAGGGAAGTTCACCGGGCTCGACGACGCCGGGCGGGCGGCGGTGACGGCGGCGGGCGGCATGGGCTACACCGAGGGCGGCACGTTCACCCACGACGCGAGCGTGTCCGCCTTCACCTTCCGCTGCCAGGTGCCCGCCGGGCCGGACGACGGCGAGGACGAGGCCGCGCTGGGGGCGATGGCCGCGCTGGACGCGCACGGGCACCCGTACGAGATCCTGCACCTGGCGGTGACCGACATGCGGCAGATCAAGATCCGCCGGAAGGGCCGCGGCGCGTAGGCGTCAGGCGAGGTCCTCCTCGTACAGGTCGTACGGCTCCTCGCCCAGGGCCTCGGCGAGGCGCTTTCCGGCGAACGGGATGACCTCGTCGACCATGATCCGCCGCCCGGTCTCGGCCGCGAGCGACGTGACCCCGGCGTCGTCGCCCGCGATGCGGGTGTACCAGCTCAGGTCGTTGACGCAGTTGAGCGCGAAGCCGTGCATGGTGACCCCGCCGGAGACCCGGATGCCGATCGTGCCGATCCTGCGGTCGGGCAGCCCGTGCGCGGGGTCGCCGGGCACCCACACCCCGCCGGCGCCCTCCACGCGGCGCGCCGTCAGCCCGAAGTCGGCGCAGACCTGGATCAGGACCTCCTCCAGCAACCGGATGTAGGAGGTCACGTCGCCGATGCGGATGATGGGGTAGCAGACGAGCTGCCCCGGGCCGTGCCAGGTGATCTTCCCGCCCCGGTCGACGTCGATGACCGGAGTGCCGTCGACCGGGCGCTCGTGCGGCAGCGTCCGCTTGCCCGCCGTGTAGACGGGGGCGTGCTCCAGCATGAGGCACAGGTCGGAGATCTCGTCGGCCACCCGCCGGGCGCGCAGCCGCCGCTGCAGGGTCCACGCCTGCTCGTACGGTACGTCGACGCCGAGGCGGACGATGGCCACGCCCTTCACGTTCCCATCGCCCTTCACGTTCACAGCGTAGAGGTCAGCAGCCGGGGCTCGATACGCAGCTCCTTCACTGCGGACCCGTCCCGCTCGATCCGGTAGGCGTACCCCTGCGGGTCGGTGGTCACGGCCTGGATGAACTCGGTGCCCACGTAGTGGAGCGCCACGCCCTCGTCGGCGGCGTACCCCTCGGGCAGCTCGCCCGACGCGACCGACTTGTGCAGCAGCGCCCGGCGCTGCGGGTCGGAGTTGTAGTGGACGCCGCACGAGTACGGCAGCAGGCCCAGGCCCTCGGCCCAGGGCCGCAGCTTCGGCCCGAACGAGTCGGTGTTGCCGCCGATGTGCCAGCACAGCGCGCCGGCGCTCTGCCCGGACAGCACGATGCCCGCCCGCCACGCCTCGGCGAACGCCTCGTCCAGGCCGTGCAGCCGCCACAGGGCGGCGAGGTTGGCGACGCTGCCGCCGCTCACGTAGATCGCGTCCTGCTCCAGGATCCACTCGCGGGGGTCCTCGACGTTCGGCATCGGGAAGACCGTCAGGTGGCTCACCTCGACGTCCCAGCGGGCGAACGCGCCGTACATCTTGAGCAGCCAGTCGGCGTCGTCGCCGGTGGCGGTGGCGAGCAGGCCGAGCTTGGGCCGGTCCTGACCGGTGAGGTCGAGGACGTAACGCAGCAGGGCGGTCGGCTCGATGAACCCGTATCGCTCCGTCTGCCGGAACGATCCGCCTCCGATGGCGACGATGTGCGACTGCCCGATGCGGCTCATGCCCATGCTCCTGTTCCCGGATCGAGTGACTCTTCAGAGTACGGCGGCCAGCGCCTCGCCGATGGTGGGATGGGCGAACCGGTGACCGGCGTCGAGCAGCCGCCGGGGGAGCACCCGCGGACCGGCGAGCAGGGCCTCGTCCGCGAACTCCCCGAGCGCCAGGCGCAGCGCGAGACGCGGGGCGGGCAGCGGCATCGTCGGGCGGCGCAGCGCCCTGGCGAGCGCGGCGGTGTATTCGGCGTTGGTCACCGGCTCGGGAGCCGTGAGGTTCACCGGCCCGGTCAGGTGGTGCGCGAGCAGGAAGCGGACCGCGTCCACCCAGTCGGGCAGTGAGATCCACGACGTGTACTGCCTGCCGCTGCCGAGCACGGCTCCCGCGCCCATCTTGAAGATCGGCAGCATCCGGGCGAGCGCGCCGCCCCGGCCGCTGAGCACCATCCCGCTGCGCAGCAGCGTCACCCGCACGCCCGCCTCTTCGGCGGGCGCGGTGGCGGCCTCCCAGGCGCGTGCCAGATCGGCGAGGAAGCCCGTGCCGGCCGGCGCGGACTCGTCCACGGCGCGATCCCCGGTGTCGCCGTAGAAGCCGATCGCGGAGGAGGACAGCAGCACCCGCGGCCCGCGCTCGGCGCGGGCCATCGCGGTGGCGAGGACGTGCGTGCCGCTGACCCGGCTGCCGACCAGCTCCCGCTTGTACGCCTCGGTCCACCGGCGCTCGCCGATGCCGGCGCCGGCCAGGTGGACGACCGCGTCCGCGCCTTCGAGCGCCGCGGGGTCGAGCACGTCGCCCTCCGGGTCCCAGAAGCACTCGTCGGGCCCGGCGGGCGCGCGTCGTACGAGACGGCGCACCTGGTGCCCGTCGGCGCGCAGCGCGCTCACCAGGGCCGTTCCGAGCAGCCCCGAGGAGCCTGTCACCACTGTCGTCATCGTCTCCACGCACGGATCACTACCCGGAAACGAACGGGGCCGCCCCGCCGAGCGCGGGACGGCCCCGTGGTGTCCGGGAGTGCGGCTCGCGCCGCCTGCGGCGTACGGCTACGCCAGGCCGAGCTGGGCCTCGAAACGGCCCTCCTCGAGACGGTGCTTGATCGTCGTGAGGAAGCGGGCCGCGTCGGCGCCGTCGACCAGGCGGTGGTCGTAGCTGAGCGCGAGGTACACCATCGAGCGGACCGCGATGACCTCGCCCTCCGGGGTGTCCACGACGACCGGGCGCTTGACGACCGCGCCGGTGCCCAGCATGCCGACCTGCGGCTGGTTGAGGATCGGCGTGTCGAACAGCGCGCCCCGGCTGCCGGTGTTGGTCAGCGTGAACGTGCCGCCGGTGATCTCGTCCGGGCTCACCTTGTTGGTGCGGGTGCGCTCGGCCAGGTCGGCGATCTTCCGGGCGAGCCCGGCGATGTTGAGGTCGCCCGCGTTCTTGATCACCGGGACGAGCAGGCCGCGCTCGGTGTCGGTCGCGAAGCCGAGGTGCTCGACGTCGAAGTAGGTGACCTCGTTCGTCTCGCTGTTGATCGTCGCGTTCAGCTTCGGGTGCTGCTTGAGCGCCTCGACCGCCGCCAGGGCGAAGAACGGCATGAAGGTCAGCTTCACGCCCTCGCGCCGCTGGAACTCCTCCTTGGCCCGCTCGCGCAGGCGGGCGATGCGGGTGACGTCGACCTCGACCACGGTGGTGAGCTGGGCCGAGACCTGCAGCGACTCCACCATGCGCTTGGCGATGGTCTGCCGCAGGCGCGACATCTTCTCCGTACGGCCGCGCAGCGTGGTGTCCACCCGCACCTCCGACGCGGCGGGCGCGGCGGCGGCCGGGGCGGCGGGCGCCTGGGCCGGGGCGGGCGCCGCCTGCGGGGCCGGGGTGGCGGCAGCGGCGGCCGCGGCCTGCTCGCGCTGGACGCGGGCGGCCTCGATCACGTCCTGCTTGCGGATCCGGCCGCCGACGCCGGTGCCGGTCAGCGAGTCGAGGTCGACGCCGTGCTCGGCGGCGAGCTTGCGGACCAGCGGCGTGACGTACGGGCCCTCGCCGGACGAGGGCAGCGGGGCCGGCTCGCTCGGCTGCGCGGCCGGGGCCTGCGGAGCCGGGGCGGCGGGGGCCTGCGGGGCCGGGGCGGCCTGGGCCTGCGGAGCCGGGGCGGGCGCCGGGGGCGCCGGCGGCGTCACCACGGCGGGCGCGGGCTGCGGGATCGACGAGACCGGCGGGGCCGGCGCGGGGGCCGGAGCAGGCTCGGGCTCGGGCTGCGGAGCGGGAGCCGGAGCCGCCGGCTCGGCGGCGGCCGGAGCGGCGCCCGCCTCGGAGTCGATCAGGGCGAGCTCGGCGCCGACCTCGACCGTCTCGTCCTCAGCGACGATGATCTTGGTGAGGTAGCCGGCGGACGGCGACGGGATCTCGGTGTCGACCTTGTCGGTCGACACCTCGAGGAGCG
Organism: Microbispora hainanensis; assembly: GCF_036186745.1. Taxonomy (NCBI): domain Bacteria; kingdom Bacillati; phylum Actinomycetota; class Actinomycetes; order Streptosporangiales; family Streptosporangiaceae; genus Microbispora; species Microbispora hainanensis. The sequence continues at coordinate 4,990,775 of NZ_CP108086.1, forward strand.
GCTCGTCGGCCTCGACGCGGTCGCCTTCCTTCTTCAGCCAACGGGTGACGGTGCCCTCGGTAACGCTCTCGCCGAGCTGGGGCATGGTTACGGAGACCGGCATGGTGTGTCTTCTCTCGCGTTCGCTAGGAGGGCTTCAGTTGTGGACGTGCAGCGGCTTGCCGGCCAGGGCCAGCATGGCCTCGCCGAGAGCCTCGGACTGCGTCGGGTGCGGGTGGATGAGCTGGGCGACGTCGACGGGCGTGGCCTCCCAGTTGAAGATCAGCTGGGCTTCCGCGATCAGCTCGCCCACCCGGCTGCCGACCATGTGGACGCCGAGCACCCGGCCGTCGCGCTCGGCGACGACCTTGACCTCGCCCTGCGTCTGCAGGATCTTGCTCCTGCCGTTGCCGGCGAGGTTGTAGCTCAGCTCGACGACGTCGTGACCGCGCTCGCGGGCCACCGACGTGGAGATGCCCACCGAGGCGACCTCGGGCTCGGAGTAGGTGATGCGCGGCACGCCGTCGTAGTCGATCGGCACCGGGTTGAGCCCGGCGATGTGCTCGGCGACCAGGATGCCCTCGGCGAAGCCGACGTGGGCGAGCTGCAGCGTGGGGATCAGGTCGCCCACGGCGTACACGCCCGGCACGCTGGTCTGGCAGAACTCGTTGACCAGCACGTAGCCGCGCTCCATCGCGACGCCGTTCTCCTCGTAGCCGAGGCCGGCCGAGACCGGGCCGCGGCCGACGGCGACGAGCATGATCTCGGCGTCGAGGGTCTTGCCGTTCTCCAGGGAGACGACGACCCCGGTGTCGGTGGTCTTGACGCTCTCGAAGCGGGCGCCCAGCTCGTACTTGATGCCGCGGCGGCGGAAGGCGCGCTCCAGCAGCTTGGAGCTGGACTCGTCCTCCAGCGGCAGCAGGTGCGGCAGCGCCTCGACGATCGTGACCTCGGCGCCGAACGAGCGCCACACGCTGGCGAACTCGACGCCGATGACGCCGCCGCCCAGGATGACGACCGAGGACGGGACGCGGTCGAGGACCAGCGCGTGGTCGCTGCTGATCACCTTCTCGCCGTCGATGTCGAGGCCGGGCAGCGACTTCGGCACCGAGCCGGTCGCCAGCACGACGTTGCGGCCCTCGTAGACCTGGTCGCCGACCACGACGCGGCCGGGGCCGGCCAGGCGGCCCTCGCCCTCGACCACGGTGATCTTCTTGCTCTTGATGAGCCCGGCGAGACCCTTGTAGAGGCCCCCGATCACCTTGTCCTTGTACGCGTGGACGCCGGGGACGTCGATGCCCTCCAGCCGGGTGCGGACGCCGAACGACTCGCCCTCGCGAGCCTGGTCGGCGAGCTCGGCCGCGTGCAGCAGCGCCTTGGTGGGGATGCAGCCGCGGTGCAGGCACGTGCCCCCGACCTTGTCCTTCTCGATGAGGACGACGTTCATGCCGAGCTCGGCCGCCCGCAGGGCACAGGCGTATCCACCGCTACCGCCACCTAGGACGACGATGTCGTAGGGGCCGCTGCCATCAGCCACTGGAATGCTCCTTGGTCGTATTCGCACCGCCGGGTGGACCCGGCAGCATCTTTTCACTTGTCCTGGAAGATCGTGGCCCCGGCCCTGGCCCGCGCGGGCACGCCGCGTCGGGGCCGGCTTCCTTCTCCGAACAGCCCGCGGGGCTCTTTATCGTTTAAACAGCCTGCGCGGACGTGCCGTTCCCCGCGTAGCGCTCGGCGACGGCGACGAGCGTGCGGGTCATCGCGCCGGTGCCGCCCTTGGGCGTGTAGCCGTGCGGCTCGCCCTTGTTGAACGCCGGCCCGGCCATGTCCACGTGCGCCCAGCGGACGCCCGCGGGCACGAACTCCCGCAGGAAGATGCCCGCGGCGAGCATGCTGCCCCACCGCTCGGGCTGGAGGTTGGCGATGTCGGCCACCGCGGAGTCGAGCCCCTTGCGCAGCTCGGCGGGCAGCGGCATGCCCCAGGCGGCCTCGCCCTGCTCGCCGGCGATGCGGACGATCTCCTCGCGCAGGTCGTCGTCGTTGGACATCACGCCGGCCGTACGCCACCCGAGCGCCACGATCTGGGCGCCGGTCAGGGTGGCGACGTCGATGATCACGTCGGGCTGGTCCTCGGCGGCGCGGGCGATGCCGTCGATCAGCACCAGGCGGCCCTCGGCGTCGGTGTCGAGCACCTCGACGGTCTTGCCACTGTAGGTGTGCAGGACGTCGGAGGGGCGCTGAGCGCTGCCCGAGGGCATGTTCTCCGCGAGGCAGAGGTAGCCGACCGCGTTGACGCGCAGGCCCAGCCGCGCGATCGCGAGGAGCGCGCCGAACACGGCTCCCGCTCCGCCCATGTCCGACTTCATCCAGTCCATGGACGCGGAGGGCTTGAGCGACAGGCCGCCGGAGTCGAAGGTGATGCCCTTGCCGACGAACGCGACCTTCCGGGTGGCCTCGGGGTGGCCGTAGGCGACGCGGACCAGGCGGGGCGGGTTGACCGAGCCCTGGCCGACGCCGATGATGCCGCCGTAGCCGTCCTCCTTGAGCCTGACCTCGTCGAGCACCTCGACCGACAGACCGGCCTCCCCCCCGGTCTCTTGGGCGATCTCGGCGAAGCGCGCGGGCCACAGGTCGGACGGCGGCGTGTTCACCAGGTCGCGGACGAGGGTGACCGAGCCGGCGAGCGTCGTCGCGTGCGCGACGGCCTCCTCCGCCCCGGCCGCGCCGGACAGCACGGTCAGCTCGCCGACGGGCGGCTTGCGGTCGCCGTTGGTGCGGTAGCGCGTGAAGTCGTAGGCGCCCAGCAGACCGCCCAGCGCCACGGCCTCCACCTCGGCGGCCGTACGGGCGGGCAGGGCGAGCGCGGCGGACGCCGTGCCGGCGAGCGAGCGGACGGCCGCTCCCGCCGCGCGGCGCAGGGTTTCCAGGTCGTAGCCGCCCTCGGCGCCGTCCTGCGGCGCGTCGCCGAGGCCCACGGCGACGGCGACGGGCGCGGGCAGCGCCCCGAGAGTGGGGATCTTCACGACCTCTTCGGCCTTGCCGGTGAACCCCATTGTGGTGAGGATCTCGGCGAGTCGTCCGTCCAGGGCCTGGTCGAGGCCTTCGCCTCCGGGAGCCGGGCGTGGACCCTCCGGGGTCGTGTGGACGCCGATTATGAGAGCACTGGTCTCGATGGAGACCGCGTCAGATGCGTTTATGCGCACTGTGGTCACGTGAGCCGATGCTAGCTGGGCTGACTCGGCTACGCATAAACGAGGGTTCATCCTACCTATCGGTAATCCCGATGGTGCCAATAAAAGTAGCACCATCTCGACCTTTCCGGCTTATGGTGCTAATGTCACTAGCACTATGTTGCTCACGCTCGATCTCAACGATCCGCGGCCCCTGCACGAACAGGTGGCCGCCGCCATACGGCGCGCGATCGGAGCCGGGGACATCGCCCCCGGTGATCGGCTCCCGCCGGCCCGCGATCTCGCCCACGCGCTGGGCGTCAACGCGAACACGGTGCTGCGCTCGCTGCGCGACCTGCGCGACGAGGGCCTGCTGGAGTTCCGCCGCGGGCGCGGCGTGTCCGTGCTGCGGCGGCCGGACGGCCGTACGGCGCTGCGGACGCGTGTGCGCGACCTGCTCGACGAGGCCGCCAGGTATGGCCTCACCTCCGATGACGTCGTGGCCCTGGTCAAGGACGTCGGCAAGGAAATGGCATGACCGAGACGAAGGACACCTCCGCGACCGTCTTCCGCACCCGATTCCTGCTGGCCGGCGCCGCCTGGTTCATCCTGGTGGCCGCCGTGCTCGTCGCGGTGCCACTGGTGTTCTCCGATCGCCTGCCGGACCCGGTGGCCACCCATTGGGGTCCGTCCGGCGGGCCCGACCGATCCGCTCCGGCCGTCATCCTCACGGTCGTCCCCCTGGTGCTCTGGGCGGTGCTCGCGGCGTCGTGCCTCGGCTTCGGGCGGCGGCGGCGCCTCGTCACCTCGCGGGCGGGCCGGTCCGGGATCGTCGCGGGTCTCGCCTGGAGCGGGATCTTCCTGATCGGGGTGCAGGCCGTGTCGATCGCCGCGAACCTCGGCAGGTCCCGGTGGCAGGACGCGGCTCCGATCACCTGGCAGGCGATTCTCGTCGTCGCCGTGGCCGTCGCGTGCGCGATGCTCGCGGGCTGGGCGGCACGTCGCGGGCCGGACGAGCAGCCGCCCGCGCCGGACGCGGCCGTACCCGACCTCGCGCCGGGGCGGCGCGTGGTGTGGGTGTCGTCGGCCTCGGCCCCGCTGCTGCTCGTCCTCTCCGGCGCCGCGCTGGCCGCGTCGGCCGCGTTCGCCGTGCTCAGGCTCATGGGCCTGTCCGGCCACGCCTGGCAGACGGCCGCCGTGCTCGCCGTCGTGGCCCTCGCCGGGTTCGCATTCTCGACCGTCTCGGTCAGGGTGAGCTCCGATGGCATGCGGGTGGGGTTCGGCCCGCTGCGGTGGCCCGCGCGGCGGGTGCCGCTCGACCGGATCGACCGCGCCTGGGTGGAGGAGCGCTATCCGTCCCAGGTGGGCGGATGGGGCTACCGAGGCCTCCCCGGGCGCGCCACGATCATGGTCCGCGGCGGCGCGTGCCTGGTCGTGCGCTACACCTCCGGCGGGCAGCTCGCCATCAGCGTGGACGACGCCGACCGCGGCGCGGCCCTGCTCAACGCCCTCGTGGCCCGCCACGGCACCCGATCGCCCTGACCCGCGTGCCCGAGCGCCGGGCACGCCTTCGTCCGACCCCCCATCCGAGCTCTGGTGAAAGGTGATGCCCGTGATCCGGCGCCACTCCGACGTCTGGCTCTTCCTCCTCGTCGCGTTCGGGGCCTCGTGGCTGATCGCGTCGCCCCTGTGGACGGGACCCTTCAGCCCGGTCGCCTTCCAGCTCACCGCTCTGGTGATGATGTTCACGCCGTCCCTGGGCGTGCTGGCCGTGTGGCTCGTCCGGCGGCGCGGCACGCCGTTCAAGGAATGGGCGCGGGCGACCGGGCTCACGCTCGGGCCCGACCGGAGCACGACGGCCCCGCTCCTGGTGGCGGCGCTGCTCGGCGTGCCGGTGCTCGTGGCCCTCGCCCTCCTCGTCAGCGCCGCCGTCGGCGTCGTGCGCCTCGATGTCGCCGGGCTCAGCCTCTATCGCGAGCAACTGGGCGCGGCCCTCGACAAGGTGCCGCTGGACCCGCGGGTCATGTACGCCCTGCAGGTCGTGCAGGGCGTGCTGATCGCCCCGTTCGTCAACGCGATCCCCGCGTTCGGAGAGGAGTGGGGCTGGCGGGGCTGGCTGCTGCCGCGCCTGCTCGGCGACCCCGCGCTCACCCCTGCGCTCACCCCCGCGCCCGCGCTCGCATCCGGGTCGCCGGCGCAGGGCCCGGCGAAGTGGCGGCCCGCCCGGGTGTGGCCGGCGGTGGTGCTGTCGGGGGTGATCTGGGGCCTCTGGCATGCCCCCCTCACGCTGAAGGGCTACAACTATCCGGCGCTCGGCGCCTGGGCGGCGGTGGTGTTCATCGGCTTCTGCGTCATCTTCGGCGCACTGCTCGGCTGGCTGCGGCTGCGCTCGCGCAGCGTGTGGCCCGCGGTCATCGCGCACGGCTCGATCAACGCCGTGGCGGGCCAGGCGCTGCTCCTCGGCGACGCGGACGCCCCGCCGAACGCGGCGCTCGCCGGGATCACCGGGATCGTCGGCTGGGTGCTGCTCGCGGCGCTGGTCCTCGCCGTCTATCGGCTGCGCCCCGTCGCCGTGCCGCGCTGAGCCGTGCCGCGCCGACCGGCGCGTCCACGCCCCTCACAGCAGCAGGGCGGCGACCAGCAGCGTGACGGTCGTGGCCGTTTCCACCAGGGCGCCGAGCACGTCGCCGGTGACGCCGCCCAGCCGCCGTACGGCACGGCGGCGCAGCAGCGCCGCCGCCCCCAGCCCGGCGGCCATAGCGAGCAGCAGCCCGGCCGTCGTGGTCAGGTAGGGATCGACCGACAGGCGGTGCAGCAGCCCGCCGGGTCCCAGGTCCGTGCCGGTGAGGGGCTCGTAGGTCAGCTCGGAGTAGGTGACCAACGTGGGAGGAGCGTCGCCGAAGGGGTTCGGCAGACCGGACGGCCGGCAATACTCCAGCAGCGACGGGCCGGAGGCCGCCACGAGGGCGAGCACCACCACGACTGCCGCCGTCGCGGCGGTGGCCCCGAGCGCGGCGCCGCGCCGTACGGTGCCGGCGACGAGCGCGCCGAGGCCGGTGGGCCGGGCGGCGGGCACCCCGTCGCGGCAGGCCCATGTGACGGCCAGCCTGCCGGTCGCCGCGGCCGCCACGAGCGCGACCCAGGCGGCCGTGTCGTCCCGCGCCAGCACGGCCACCTGCACGAGCAGGGTGATCACGAGGGTGACCACCCCGAAGGGGCCGATGTCGGAGCGCTTCATCACGTCGAGCGCGCCGTCGGCCGGCTTGCCGCTGCCGAGCCCGTCGGCCAGGTCCGCGAGGCCGTCCAGGTGCAGGGCCCGGGTCAGCCACGCCAGCATGCCCACGGCGAGGACGGCGCCGAGCAGCTGCGAGCCCGACAGAGCGCCGGCGACCACGAGCACCACGGCGGCGGCCAGGCCGAGCAGCAGGCCGACGAACGGCGCGAGCGACATCGCGCGTCCCGCCACGGCGCGGTCGACCTCCACCGGCCGTACGGGGAGGACGGTGAGGGTCCCGACCGCGAGCCGCCAGGCCGCGCCGGGGCCGCGTACGGGAGAGGGTTCGCCGGGCACGAGGGGAGATCGTAGTTGTCAGAGGGGCAGCGGGACGACCCGGCCGGAGACCACTAGCGCGACGTCCTCGGACTCGCGGGCGAGGGCCTGGTTGAGCCGGCCGAGCGCGTCGCGGAACAGCCGTCCCGCCGGGGTGGCCGGAATCACCCCGAGGCCCACCTCGTCGCTCACCGCCACCACCCGGGCGCGGGTGCCGCGCCAGGCGGCCGTCAGCGCCTCGCATCGCTCCGCCACCCGGTCGAGGGCGGCGCGGTGGCCGGTCGAGGCCGTGCCGTCCGGCCAGGCGGCGCACTCGTCGAACACGGCGGCGAGCCAGGTGCCGATCCCGTCGACGAGCAACGTCCCCGGGCCGCCGGACAGGACCGACACGAGGTCGGTCGTCTCGACGGTTCGCCAGTGCGCCGGGCGCCGTTCACGGTGGGCGCGCACGCGGGCGAGCCAGGCCGGGTCGTCGCCGCCCGAGGGGCCGGTGGCGACGTAGGTCACCTCGGGTTCGGCGGCCAGGCGGAGCTCGGCCTCCTCGGACTTGCCCGACCGCGACCCGCCCAGCAGCAGCGTCCGCCGGGGCAGCGCCCGCGGGGCCGCCTCCGCGCTCGCGGTGCGCACGACGGTCCCGTCGGGGACGGCCGCCGCGCCCCAGAAACCGAGCCGGCGGGCCAGCTCGCTCTCCGCGGGGACGCGGTGGCCGAGGTGCACCGCGATGATCCGCGTCGCGGGCGTGACCCGTCCGCGGCGGCGCAGGTCGCCCAGCCGCTCCGGGCGGTCGGGCAGGTCCATGAGCACCACGTCGAAGGGCGCGTCCGTGTCCCGGCCGGGTGAGCCGCCGGCGGGGCCCACGGCGTACAGCAGTCGGCCGCCGTCGGGCCCGGTGACCTCGCGCCCGTCGGCCGTCTCGCGGATCACGTACCCGTCGGGCGGGTGGCCGTCCGTCAGCCGTACGCGGCCGTCGAGAACGATCGAGGACGGACGCCGGTGGCCGGGCGCGAGCCTGCCGCAGGACGCGCAGGGACAGCCGGGGACGGGCCAGCCCTCCGGGCCGCCGGTGCCCTCCAGGCGGATCTCCATGCCGCTCCCTTTCCGCGTACGTGTCGCCGGGCTGCCCCGCGTCAGTGGGGAAGGTTGGACGCAGGGAAGAGAGGATAGGGTCCGGCTGCACGGTCTTTGTGCCGCACCGGCCCCGGCGTGAAGTCCCGGCGCGGGGCGGCGAGGAACCGAAGGAGCGGGTGCGCATGATTTGGCGGTGGCGTTACGAGGACGCGAACGGCGGCGAGGTCACGGACCGGCCGCTGCCCCGGGAGATCTTCTCCAGCCAGTCGGACGCGGAGTCGTGGCTGGGGGAGAGCTGGCGCGAGCTGCTCGAGGCCGGTGTCGAGCAGGTCACGCTGATGGAGGACGAGCGGGTCGAATACTCGGGTATGTCCCTGCGCGCCGAGTGAGCCCCGCGGGGGCCGGGACCACGACGATCGTGGCCAGGCCCCCGCGACGATCACCGATCCGGCATGACCGCGGACGGCGTCAGGGACGCGCCGGCGGGCTGACGGTCTTGGCCGGGTCGCGCTCCACGACCGGGCCGAGCACGTCGTCGATCTTCTTGAGCACCTCGGCGTCGAGCTTCACACCCGCGGCCTTGACGTTGTCGCGCACCTGCTCGGGCTTGGTGGCCCCGATGATGGCCGACGACACGTTGGGGTTCTGCAGCACCCACGCCACGGCGAGCTGGGCCATCGAGAGCCCCAGGTCGGCCGCGATCGGCTTGAGGTCCTGCACCCGGCGCAGCAGCTCGTCGTCCATCAGCCGGCCGATGAAGCCCGAGCCGGACGGGTCGGTGGCGCGGGATCCGGCCGGCGGCGGCTGGCCGGGCAGGTACTTGCCGGTCAGCACGCCCTGGGCGATGGGCGACCAGACGATCTGGCCCAGGCCCTCCTTCTCGCACAGCGGCACGACCTCGGCCTCGATGACCCGCCAGAGCATCGAGTATTGCGGCTGGTTGGACACCAGGCGGTCGAAGCCCATCTCGTCGGCGATCTTCAAGGCGCGGGCGATCTGGTCGGCCGTCCACTCGCTGACGCCGACGTAGAGCACCTTGCCCTGGCGTACGAGGTCGTCGAAGGCCCGCAGGGTCTCCTCGAGCGGCGTCTCGTAGTCGAAGCGGTGCGCCTGGTAGAGGTCGACGTAGTCGGTCTGCAGCCGGCGGAGCGACCCGTTGATCGACTCCATGATGTGCTTGCGGGACAGGCCACGGTCGTTCTTGCCCTCGCCGGTCGGCCAGTAGACCTTGGTGAAGATCTCCAGCGACTCGCGGCGGATGCCCTTCAGCGCCCGGCCGAGGACCTCCTCGGCCCTGGTCCCGGCGTAGACGTCGGCGGTGTCGTAGGTCGTGATGCCCTCGTCCAGAGCCGCGCGGACGCACTCGACGGCGGCGTCCTCCTCCACCTGCGACCCGTGGGTGATCCAGTTGCCGTAGCTGATCTCGCTGACCATGAGGCCGCTGCGGCCAAGATGACGGTATTCCATGGTCCGACCTTAGATCACGACACCGAGTCACTCTTCCGGGTAGTTGGCGGTAGGGTGCCCGGCGTGCGCCGGTTGATCGCTTCTCGCCCCGCGCGGCTGGCTCTGGCCGTCGCGCTGGTCGCCGGTGTCGCCATAGGGTTCGTCGCCGTCCGCCGCCGCCGTATCGCCGTACAGGCCGCTCCTCGCCCGGTCCCGGCTGCGCGGCCGGCCGCCTCGCCGCAGGAGACGGGAGAGCCGGCCGGGCGCGGCTCCGAGCCCGTGCTCGGATGGCCCACGAGCGAGGATCTCGCGAGGTACGACCGGCCGGAGGCCGGCGCGCCGGTCGCGCGTCTCCTCGACGGGCTGGCGCGGCTGCGGGGGCCGCACGGGCGCAGGGCGCGCCGCTGGACGGCCGGGCTCGTCGCGCTCGGCCTGCTCGTGCTCACGTCGCAGGCGCTGGAGAGCGCCGTGTTCGGCACGCGGCCCGGGGCGTCGTCCGGCTCGACCGCGTACGCGGGAGACCCCGCCGGCCCCTGCCTCGCGGACGGTTGCACGATGGCGGGGAACCACGTGCCTTCCGGTGGTGAGACGGTGGGGGAGGGATACGTGGAGGAGCACGCCGAGCCCTGCCTCGCGGACACGTGCGGCCTGGTCGGCAACGTCGTGCCGTCCACCGCTCCCGTGGGCGCGGAGGCCGTGTCACAGGCGCCGTCCCCCGCTCCCAAGTGCGGGGTCCGGAGGGCGTCCGCGACCCCCGTCGTACGGCCGGTCTCCCGGCGCGTGACGACCGCGGTGAACCGGCAGTGGCGCCGGATAGAGAGGTGGCTGAAGGCGCACGCGCCCAGGACGTACGCCTCGCTGAACGGCCCGGCCACCCGGCGGCTGGTGGCGACGGCCGAGGCGCGGATGGGGACGCGCATCCCCGACTCGCTGCGGGCCTCGCTGCTGCGCCACGACGGAGCCCGGGGAACGGCCGGGTTCCGGTTCTCGCCCTCTTACGCACTCTTGGGCGCCCGCGGGCTGGTCTCCTCCTGGCCCGAGGCGTGCCGGATGGGCGGGGGCATCCCCTTCGCCTGCAACTCCGACGACGGCGACTATCTCGTGACGGACTCCGCCACGGGCGGGGTGGGCTCGGCGGACCGGGATGCGCCCCACTTCGAGAACGAGTGGCCGTCGTACTACGCGCTGCTCAAGGCCACGGCGGACGGCCTCGCGGAGGGCGGCCCGGTGGGCGGGTGGACCCCCGTGGTGCGCGGGGGCGTCCTCGACTGGGAGTGGGCCGGACAGCCGCGTTGACCGGGCCGGACACCCAGGCGGCCCGGACGAACAGGGCGGGAAGGGTGAACAACCCGCGTTGGGCAGGCCGGATCACCCGGGCGGCCCAGGCCCGGGCGACCTGGGCACCCCGGGTAAGACAGCCCGAACCCGATGGCCCGAATCCGACTGTGTGGTTCAGGCGGTCGTGCGGGTCACTTCTTCGCGCCGGCCGTGCCGGTCGTGTTCTTGACGGCGACCGGCAGCCCGCCGGGCAGGACGTTCGGCTTCGGGAAGCGCAGGCGGCGCATCTGGGACGAGCGCATCGCGGCGTAGAAGCCCACGCCCTTGAGGTCCTCGCCCGGGAACTTCGCCGCCGCCTCCTTCTTCACCCTCCCGGCCACGTAGAAGGAGCTCGCCAGCACGAGCACCATCACGACCGGCAGGGACAGCGTGTAGAGCAGCATGACGGCCGAACGCACCGGGATCGGGAACGGCACCATCGACAGCAGCATGATGACGAACACGACGGGCAGGAAGTACTGCCCCGGCAGCCGCCGCGAGTCCACCCAGTCGCGCGCGAACTTGCGCACCGGGCCGCGGTCGCGTGCCGGGAGCGCGCGCTCGTCGCCGCGCAGCATGGCCTCGCGCTGCTTGGCGCGCAGCGCCTTGTCGCGCTCGCGTGCCAGGCGGTAGGCCTCCTTGCGGTTGGCCGGAGCGGTCACCGGGGAGCGGCGGCGGCCCTGCGCCTCGCTCCGCTTCGGGGTAGGACGGCCCTTACCCGGGGTGCCGTGGGGCTTAGGATCCTCTACAGGGACGGGGGAGTCCTCCGCAGAGGTCTGAGTGCGACGTCGGAACACGTCGCTCAGCCTACCGGGAGTGCAACTTAGTGACGCCCTCGCGCGTTATGCGTAGGGTGAACCCAGGCGGCAGCGCCGCCTGACAAGGGGTTTGAGACGGCTGGGGTCACCCATGCACAACCTTGGAGAAGGGGACGGCCGACGCGCATGAGCGTGATGAAGAGACTTTCCATGATCTTCAAGTCCAAGGCCAACAAGGCCCTGGACAAGATGGAGGATCCGCGGGAGACGCTGGACTATTCCTATCAGCGCCAGCTTGAGCTGCTGCAGAAGGTCCGCCGGGGCGTGGCCGACGTGGCCACCAGCCGCAAACGGGTGGAGCTGCAGATCAACCAGCTCGAAGGGCAGGCCGCGAAGCTGGAGAACCAGAGCAGGCAGGCCCTGTCGGCCGGGCGTGAGGATCTGGCCCGCGAGGCGCTGACCCGCCGCAACGGTCTCAACGCCCAGATCGCCGACCTGCGCATCCAGTACAGCAACCTCCAGGGCGAGGAGGAGAAGCTCACCCTCGCCAGCCAGCGGCTCCAGGCCAAGGTCGACTCCTTCCGCACGAAGAAGGAGACCATCAAGGCCACCTACACGGCGGCCGAGGCCCAGACGCGGATCAACGAGGCGTTCTCCGGCATCTCGGAGGAGATGGGCGACGTCGGTCTGGCCATCCAGCGGGCCGAGGACAAGACCGCGCAGATGCAGGCGCGCGCGGGCGCGATCGACGAGCTGCTCGCCAGCGGCGCTCTCGACGACTTCACCGGGCAGCGCGACGACATCCAGGCGGAGCTCGACCGCATGGGCGCCGGTTCGGACATCGAGCTGGAGCTCGCCAGGATGAAGGCCGAGCTCGGCCAGGGCCCGGCGCCCAGGAGCGCGATCGAGCAGGGGCAGCCGGGCCAGCAGGGCCAGGCCGCCCCGTCCACCCAGCAGCAGCACACGCAGCAGCTGCGCCAGCCGGGGGAGGGACTGTGATCGTCAGAATCATGGGCGAGGGACAGGTCGAGATCGGCGCCGCCGACATCGACGTCCTCAACGAGCTCGACAGCGAGCTGGAAGCCGCGATCGAGTCGGGCGACGAGACCGAGTTCCGCACCAAGCTGCACGCGCTCCTCGACAAGGTGCGGCATGTCGGCAAGGCCCTGCCGGACGACTCGCTGGAGCCGTCCGAGCTGATCCTGCCGCCGGCCGACGCCTCGATCGAGGAAGTGCGGGAGATGCTCGGGGACACCGGGCTCATCCCTGGCTGATGGCCTCCACGCGCTTCGCCCCAGATCGCGGCCTCACCGTCCGGATGACCGTGACGATGTTCCTGCTCGGCCTGCTCTACGTCGCGTTCGTGGCCGTCCTGGTCGCGGTGGGCGTACGTGCGGTCACCGTGCTCGTGATCGCCGGGGGCCTCCTGCTGGCGCAGTACTTCCTGTCCGACAAGATCGCGCTGTTCGCGATGCACGGGCGGGAGGTCTCCCCGCAGGAGGCTCCCGAGTTGCACGGCATCATCGACCGGCTGAGCGCGATGGCGGGGATGCCGAAGCCCCGCGTGGCGATCGCCGACTCGGATCTCCCCAACGCGTTCGCCACCGGACGCAACCAGAAGAACTCGGTGGTCTGCGTGACCACCGGCATCCTGCGCAGGCTCGACACGCGGGAGCTCGAAGGCGTGCTGGCCCACGAGATGTCGCACGTGGCCCACCGCGACGTGGCGGTGATGACGATCGCCTCGTTCCTGGGGGTCGTGGCCGGTCTGATGACGCGCTTCGCGCTCTACACCGGTCTGGGCGGCCGGCGGAACGACAACGGGCCCCCGATCGGGCTGATCATCTTCGCGGTCTCGGGCCTGGTCTACGCCGTCAGCTTCCTGCTGACGCGGGCGCTGTCGCGTTACCGCGAGCTGGCCGCCGACCGCGCGGGCGCGCTGCTGACGCAGCAGCCGAGCGCCCTGGCCAGCGCTTTGGTCAAGATCAGCGGCGAGATCGGCAGGATCCCGACCAGGGACCTGCGCGAGGCGCAGCCGTTCAACGCCTTCTTCTTCGCGCCCGCCGTTTCCGGCCAGAGCATCGCCTCGCTGCTGTCGACCCACCCCCCGCTGGAGCGCCGGCTGGACCAGCTCGCCAGGATCGCCGCCGCGCTGGGCCGCTGATGAGGGGACGCTGATGGGCTGGTTCGACTCGCTGCTCGGCCGCTCCAAGCCCGCCAGGCCCGACCTGGACGCACTGTTCGCCCTGCCGTCGGCCGCCGTGACGCTGCAGGCCGCCACCGGCTTCGCCCCCGCGGGCACCGGGTCGGTGTGCTTCCGCGCCGCCGAGGGCGGCGCCTTCGCCCGGCTCGAACAGGACATCGAGGCCCTGATGGGCAGGGTCGAGGTCTCCCGGGACTCCTACGGCTACACCTGGCTGCAGGTGCGCAACCCCGACGTGGCCGGGCTCGTGACCGACCTGCATGCCGCCAACTCGTCCCTGGAGTCGGCCGGGTTCGGCCCTTCGCTGCTGTGCTCGCTCGTCACCTTCGCCGACCCCTCCCACCGGAAGCTGGCGATCGTGTATCTCTACAAGCGCGGCACGTTCTACCCCTTCGCCCCCATGGGCGAACCGCGCCGCGACAACGCGCTGGAACTGCAGGTGCGCGGCGTCCTGGACCGCGAGCTCCCGATCGAACCCGAACTCGCGAGCTGGTTTCCCGTCTGGGGCGCCCCGGGCCTCTGACTCCTTGGGAGCCCCCATGACCGAGTGGACCCACCTGCGGCACACCGAGGCCGCCGCCGCGGAGATCGGCCGGATGGCCGAGGCCGTACGGGGACGGGACGGGACGACACCCGTGCCGACCTGCCCGGGATGGGACCTCAGAGAGCTGGTCGAGCACACGGGGGCCATCCACCGGTGGGCCGCCGCGATGGTGCGCGACGCCGCCGTCCGCCGGTACGACCGCGCGGCGATGGACCACGGCTTCCCCGAGGACTTCGCCGGCCACGCCGACTGGCTGGAGGCGGGAGCCGTACGGCTCACCGAGGCGCTGAAGAGCCGCGAACCGGAGACCGAGGTGTGGAACTGGACGCCGAACCGCACCGCCCGGTTCTGGTCGCGCCGCCAGCTCCACGAGACCGTCGTCCACCGCGCCGACGCCGAGATCGCCCTCGGGATCACCCCGGAGGTGGACGAGGACGTCGCGGCCGACGGGGTCGCGGAGTTCTTCGACACGCTTCCGCACGCCCGGTGGCGCTCCCAGATCGCCGAGCTGAAGGGCGACGGTGAGACGATCTCCTGGCGGGCGGAGACGGGCGGGGCCTGGCTCGTACGGCTCATGCCCCAGGGGTTCGCGTACGAGCGGCTCGGCGTGCCGGATGCGGTCACCGCGGATGGCACCGCGGATGTCAGCGCGGATGTCAGCGCGGATGTCACCGCGAATGTCAGCGCGAATGTCACCGTGCGCGCGGAGACGACCGGCGACCTGATGCTGACCTTGTGGGGACGGCGCGAGCCCGGCGCGGTCGAGGGCGACACGGCCCTGCTGGACTGGTGGCGCGAGCGCGCCAAGATCTGAGGCCGGGATCCGCACGGACCGGATCCGCGGCAGGGGCCGTGGAACGCCGGGACAACCCCCCGACACCCCGGACACCCCGGACACCCCGGACGACATGGAGAAGCACGGAAACGCAGGGCGCCCCCGGGAGATCCGGGGGCGCCCTGCGTCATGGGGCCGCTGTTACGACGGTTACGGCAGGGCCAGCATGCGGTCGAGGGCGACCTTGGCCCAGTGGGTGGTGTCCTCGTCGACGGTGATCTGGTTGACCACCTCGCCGTCGGCCAGCGACTCCAGCGCCCAGACCAGGTGCGGCAGGTCGATGCGGTTCATGGTGGAGCAATAGCACACGGTCCGGTCCAGGAACGTGATGGTCTTGTCGGGGAACCGGTTCGCCAGCCGGCGCACCAGGTTCAGCTCCGTGCCGACGGCCCACGAGGACCCGGCCGGGGCCTCCTCCAGCTTGCGGATGATGTATTCGGTCGAACCGACGTAGTCGGCCTTGGTCACGACCTCGTGGCGGCACTCGGGGTGCACGAGCACGTTCACCCCGGGGATGCGCTCGCGCACCTCGTCCACGCATGCGGCGGAGAAGCGCCCGTGGACCGAGCAGTGGCCCTTCCACAGGATCATCTTCGCGTTCTCCAGCTGCTCCCGGGTGAGGCCGCCGTTCGGGCGGTGCGGGTTGTAGACCACGCAGTCGTCCAGCGACAGCCCCATCTCCAGCACGGCCGTGTTGCGGCCCAGGTGCTGGTCGGGCAGGAACAGCACCTTCTCGCCCTGCTCGAAGGCCCAGTCGAGGGCTCGCCTGGCGTTCGAGGAGGTGCACACGGCGCCGCCGTGCCGTCCGCAGAACGCCTTGATGTCGGCGCTGGAGTTCATGTACGTGATCGGCACCACCTGGTCGGCGATGCCGGCGTCCTCCAGGGCGTCCCAGCAGTCCTCGACCTGGGTGAAGGTCGCCATGTCGGCCATCGAGCAGCCGGCGGCCAGGTCGGGGAGCACCACCTTCTGGGTGTCACTGGTCAGGATGTCGGCCGACTCGGCCATGAAGTGGACACCGCAGAACACGATGTACTCCGCCTCGGGGCGGGCGGCGGCCTCGCGGGCGAGCTTGAACGAGTCGCCGGTCACGTCGGCGAACTGGATGACCTCGTCACGCTGGTAGTGGTGACCGAGCACGAACAACCGGTCGCCGAGCCGTTCCTTGGCGACGCGGGCGCGCTCCACGAGGGTCGGATCGGACGCTGGAGGCAGCTCGCCCGGGCAGTCGACGCCGCGTTCGCTGTGCGGGTCGGTGCCCCGGCCGAGGATGAAGAGCGGAAGGCCGGTCTCGGTGATCGTCACGACCACACCCCCTCGGGGACTTATCGTCTAACTGACGACTAATCATTACACATCACGTCGCCTGGTTCGTCGCGCGGTCGCCTGTGGGGCATCTGGAATGTGTAGGGCTGCACGGGTGTTGGTAGCGTCTAGTAGGACGTCAGAACCAATCGAACCGCCCCGAAGGGCGGTTGGCGCAGACGCGGGAGTCAGCACATGACGGTTGAGAGCAGCGAGACCACGCAGCAGGGCCTGATCCTGACTGACGCGGCCGCGGCCAAGGTCAAGAGCCTGCTCGAGCAGCAGGGCGAGGAAGGGCTGCAGCTCCGGGTGGCCGTCCAGCCGGGTGGCTGTTCCGGCCTGCGTTACCAGCTCTTCTTCGACGACCGGTCGATGGACGGCGACGTGGTCTCCACCTTCGGCGGCGTGAACGTCGTCACCGACCGGATGAGCGCGCCGTACCTCATCGGGGCCACGGTCGACTTCGTCGACACGATCGAGAAGCAGGGCTTCACGATCGACAACCCCAACGCGACGGGGTCGTGCGCCTGCGGCGACTCGTTCAACTGACAGCGAGCGCGTGCCCGGCGCGCGCCGGGTCGCGCCGCGCTCAAGGGTGGGTCGAACGCCCCGTACGGATCGCTTCCGTACGGGGCGTCGTCATGCCGGAGACGGTACGCTCAGAAGGTTCGGCGGGATCAACGTCCCCGCCCTTGTCTCCCTGATGCTGACAACGAGGAGAATGACCCCGTGCGCATCGCCGTCACCGGCTCAATCGCCACCGACCATCTGATGACGTTCCCCGGCCGCTTCGGCGACCAGCTCATCGCCGAGCAGCTCGACCGGGTGTCGTTGTCGTTCCTCGTCGACGAACTGCAGATCCGCCGTGGCGGATGCGCGGCCAACATCGCGTTCGGCATGGGCTGCCTCGGGCTCACCCCGGTCCTCGTCGGCGCCGTGGGCACCGACTTCGCCGACTACCGCTCCTGGCTGGAGCGCCACGGCGTCGACTGCGAATCGGTGCACGTCTCCGAGCTGCACCACACGGCGCGCTTCCTGTGCACCACCGACGAGGACCACAACCAGATCGCCTCGTTCTACACCGGCGCGATGGCCGAGGCGCGGGAGATCGAGCTGGGCCCGATCGCCGACCGTCTCGGCGGGCTCGACCTCGTCCTGATCAGCCCCAACGACCCGGCGGCGATGCTGCGGCACACCGACGAGGCGCGGCAGCGGGGCATCCCGTTCGCCGCCGACCCGTCGCAGCAGCTCGCCCGCATGCCGGGCGAGGAGATCCGCCAGCTCGTGGAGGGCGCGGCGTACCTGTTCAGCAACGACTACGAGCTCGGGCTGATCGAGCAGAAGACCGGCTGGTCGGGCGAGGAGATCCTCGACCGGGTCGGCGTCCGGGTGACCACCCTCGGGCCGAAGGGCGCCAGGATCGACCGGAAGGGCGAGCCGTCGCTGCACATCTCGCCGGCTCCCGAGCTGGGCAAGGCCGACCCGACCGGCGTCGGCGACGCCTTCCGCGCCGGGTTCCTCGCGGGCCTCGCCTGGGGGCTGTCGCTGGAGCGCTGCGGCCAGATCGGCAACCTCACCGCCACCCACGTGCTGGAGCAGGTCGGCTGCCAGGAGTACGAGCTGAGCCAGCGCGTCTTCCTGGAGCGCTTCGCCGCGGCGTACGGCGCCGACGCGGCCGGAGAGGTGGGGCAGCACGCCCGCTGCCACTACGCCTGACGGCGGGCGCTCAGTAGTTGCGGCGCACGTGGATGGACCAGCCGCCCTGCGGCAGCTCGTAGCTCCCCACGTGCTCGTGTGACTTCAACCGGCACCAGGCCGGGACGTCGGTGAACGCGGCGGGGTCGTCGGCCAGCACGGCGACCACGCCGCCCGTCGCCACCTGGTTGATGCGCTCGGCCAGCATGATGATCGGGATCGGGCACTTGCGGCCCAGCGCGTCGATCGTCAGCGCGGGCGGCTCCGCCGGCTGGACCGGCGGGGCGGGCTCGGCCGCAGCCGCCTCAGGAGACCGCCGGGCGCCGCCCGTCCGTCTGCGCCACATCAGTGCACCCCCAAGCTCGACCGGATCCGCCGCACGATGTCCGGAAGCACCGCGAGGAAACGATCGACGTCGTCCTCGGACGCGCCACGGGGCAGCGATACCCGCACATTCCCATGCGTAAGCACGCCCATCGCCTCCAGAACATGCGATGGACGAAGCGTACTCGCCGTGCAGGAGCTCCCGGACGAGACGGCGAAACCGGCCTTGTCGAGCTCGGTGAGCAGCGCCTCGCCCTCGACGTACAGGCAGGAGAAGGTGACGATGTGCGGCAGCCGCAGGACGGGGTCGCCGACGACCTCCACGTCGGGCACCAGCCGGGGCACCTCGGCGCGGATCCTGTCGACCAGGGCGGACAGCCGCCGGCCCTCGGCCTCCGCCTCCTCGGCCCGGGCGCGCAGCGCCGCGGCGGCGGCCACGATCGCGGGCACGTTCTCGAACCCGGGCACGCGCCGCCGTTCGCGCTCGTCCTCGGGCAAGGGCGAGCGCCAGCGCACGCCCTTGCGCACCGCCAGCACGCCCACCCCGGCCGGGCCGCCCCACTTGTGCGCGCTCGCGGTCAGGACCGACCAGCCCTCCGGGACCGGCAGGCGGCCCGCCGACTGCGCGGCGTCGACCAGCAGCGGCACGCCCGCCTCCCGGCAGGCCCGCGCCGCCTCCTCGACCGGCTGGAGGGTGCCCACCTCGTGGTTGGCCGTCTGCAGGCACGCCAGGGCCGTGCCGGGCCGCGCGACGGCCTCGGCGAACGCGTCCGCGTCCACCCGGCCCGTACGGCTCACGCCGACGATCTCCACCTCGCCGCCGTCGCGCTCGTGGAGGGCGCCCGCGTGCAGGACGCTGGAGTGCTCGACGGCGCCCGCCACGAGGCGGTTCCCGGCCCGGCGGCGGCCGGCCAGCGTGCCGAGCACGCCCAGGTGCACCGCCTGCGTCCCCGAGGCGGTGAACGACACCTCGTCGGGCCGGGCGCCGATCAGTTCGGCTACCTCTGCCCGCGCGCGCTCCAGTAACATCTGGGCCCGGCGTGCCGTGCCGTACAGGCGGGCGGGATCGGCCCAACCGGCGTCGATCGCCGCCAGCAGGGCGTCACGGGCCGCGGGATGGAGAGGTTCGGTCGAAGCCGCGTCCAGGTAGGCCACAGTTAGGACATTAACGGGGGCTGCTCAGAGGGGCGGCGCCGGTCCGCGCTAATGTGTCCCCCAGCGTGAACTCAACCAAGTAAAGGGCAGACCGGCCGCAAGGTTGGCGCAGGTCTCACCCAATGGTCAATTGGAAAAATCGCCCAGGAGAGGAACTCTTGGGCTTCATCTGTGGGGTAGGCGATCCGTGAGTCCGACCCGCCGTACGACACGGCGACCGTGGGCACGCCGCCGGTTGCCCGGAGCCGCCGCCCTGGCGCTGCTGGTGGCGTCCGGGACGGCGTGTAGCAACCAGGCGATCGATCAGTGGTCCCGTGGGGGCATGCCGGAAGGTGTCACCAAGCAGGCCGGCATCGTCCAGACGCTCTGGAACGGGAGCTGGATCGCGGCTCTCGCCACCGGTGTGGTCGTCTGGGGACTGATCCTGTGGGCGTGCATCTTCCATCGCAAGAAGAAGAACAGCCCCGATCAGCTGCCTCCGCAGGTGCGCTACAACCTGCCGATCGAGATCCTCTACACGGTGGTCCCGGTCATCATGGTCGCGGTCTTCTTCTACTTCACGGCACGTGACGAGACCGAGATCACGCGGATCAGCAACGACGCCCCGGTCAAGGTGGCCGTCGAGGGCTACCAGTGGAGCTGGCGCTTCACGACCGAATACCAGGGCCAGAAGGCCGTGGTCGCGGGCGTGCCGGTCGACCTCAGCAAGCAGAGCCCGGAGAACCCGCAGGGTCCGCAGCTCGTGCTGCCGGTCAACACCCAGGTCCAGTTCGACCTGCACTCGCCCGACGTCATCCACTCGTTCTGGGTGCCGGCGTTCCTGTTCAAGCAGGACGTCTTCCCGGGCAACGTGCACAACAAGTTCCAGATCACGACGCTCGACAAGACGGGCGTCTTCGTCGGCCGATGCGCCGAGCTCTGCGGCACCGACCACAGCAGGATGCTGTTCTCCGTGAAGCTCGTCCCGCAGGCCGAGTTCGACCAGTACATCAAGAGCCAGGCGGGGAGTGCGCAGTGACCGCCATCCAGCAACCGGTCGGCCTCGCCGCGCGGCCGTACCGCAAGGGCACGGTCATCGCCAAGTGGCTGTCCTCGACCGACCACAAGGTGATCGGGCACCTCTACCTGATCACGTCGTTCGTGTTCTTCCTCATCGGCGGCCTCATGGCGCTGGTGATGCGGGCCGAGCTCGCGCAGCCGGGGCTGCAGTTCGTGTCCAACGAGCAGTTCAACCAGCTGTTCACGATGCACGGCACGATCATGCTGCTCATGTTCGCGACGCCGCTGTTCGCCGGCTTCGCCAACGAGCTGATGCCGCTGCAGATCGGCGCGCCCGACGTGGCGTTCCCCCGGCTGAACATGGTGAGCTACTGGCTCTACCTGTTCGGCAGTCTGATCGCCGTCGGCGGCTTCTTCACCCCGAACGGGTCCGCGTCGTTCGGCTGGACCGCGTACGCGCCGCTGTCGAACGCGGTGACCTCGCCGGGCCTCGGCAGCGACATGTGGGTGCTGGGCCTGGCGATGTCCGGTCTGGGCACGATCCTCGGCGCGGTGAACTTCATCACCACGATCCTGACCATGCGGGCCCCCGGCATGACGATGTTCCGGATGCCGATCTTCACCTGGAACATCCTGCTGACCAGCATCCTGGTGCTGCTGGCCTTCCCGGTCCTGGCGGCCGCGCTGCTCGCTCTCGAGGCCGACCGCAAGCTGGGCGCGCACATCTTCGACTCGCCCACGGGCGGGGCGATGCTGTGGCAGCACCTGTTCTGGTTCTTCGGTCACCCCGAGGTCTACATCATCGCGCTGCCGTTCTTCGGCATCATCACCGAGATCCTCCCGGTCTTCAGCCGCAAGCCGATCTTCGGCTACATCGGCCTGGTCGGCGCGACCATCGCCATCGCGGGCCTGTCGGTCACCGTGTGGGCGCACCACATGTTCGTGACCGGGCAGGTGCTGCTGCCGTTCTTCTCGTTCATGACGTTCCTCATCGCCGTGCCGACCGGTGTGAAGTTCTTCAACTGGATCGGCACCATGTGGCGGGGACACCTGTCGTTCGAGGCGCCGATGCTGTTCGCGGTCGGCTTCCTGGTGACCTTCCTGTTCGGCGGTCTGACCGGCGTCATCCTGGCGTCGCCCCCGCTGGACTTCCACATCAGCGACACCTACTTCGTCGTGGCCCACTTCCACTACGTGGTCTTCGGCACCGTGGTGTTCGCGATGTTCGCGGGCTTCTACTTCTGGTGGCCCAAGTTCACCGGCAAGATGCTGAGCGACAAGATCGGCAAGCTCCACTTCTGGCTGCTGTTCTTCGGCTTCCACCTGACCTTCCTGGTGCAGCACTGGCTGGGCGTCATCGGTTTCCCCCGGCGCTACGCCGACTACTCGGCGACCGACGGCTTCACCGACCTGAACATGGTCTCCTCGGCCGGCGCGCTCCTGCTCGGCCTGTCCACCCTGCCGTTCTTCTACAACGTGTGGGTGACGTGGCGTAAGGCGCCCAAGGTCACGGTGGACGACCCGTGGGGCTTCGGCGGCTCGCTCGAATGGGCGACCTCCTGCCCGCCGCCGCGGCACAACTTCACGTCGCTGCCTCGGATCCGGTCCGAGCGCCCGGCGTTCGACCTCAAGTACCCGCACATCACCGCCAAGCCTGAGCTGGTGGAGGAGTCCCGATGAAGATCCAGGGGTGGATGTTCCTGCTCTGCGGCGTCTTCTTCGCCGCCGCGGACGTGGTCTACTGGTTCTGGTCCAAGGAGCCGACCGGCACCACCGCCATGGCGATCTCCGTCGGCCTGGCTCTCATGATCGGCTACTACCTGCTGTTCACGGCGCGCCGCATCGGCGACCAGCCGGAGGACAACAAGGAGGCCGAGATCAGCGACGGCGCGGGCGAGATCGGCTTCTACAGCCCGCACAGCTGGTGGCCGTTGTTCGTCTGCCTGTCGGCCGCGCTGACGTTCTTCGGCTTCGCGGTCGGCTGGTGGCTGTTCTTCATCGGCCTGTTCTGCACCGTCATGAGCATGATCGGATTCGTGTTCCAGTACTACCGGGGCAACTTCTCGCACTGAGCGGGTGGAGGGCCTCTGACGGCCGGTCGGCGATCTCGCCGGCCGGCCGTCGTGTTCTTTGCCGCCATGCGGTCCCCGGACTGCCCGAACGGTACGTCATCAGGGAATAACCCCCGGAAAGCGACGCTAGGGGGATGGACGTGCGTGCTGGGGCGGGGGCGCTGGCCCTTCTCGTGATGGTTGCCGGATGTTCCACGTCGAGCGGACGGGATGAAGACCAAGGCCCACGGACGGCGATCAGCATCAGCCCGCTCGACGGCGCCGCGGGCCTGCCGCCCGAGCTGCCGATCCTCATCGGTGCGGCGAGCGGCACGCTCACCCACGTGGCCGTACAGGCCGGGGGAAAGCCCGTCGCGGGCGTGTTCAGCCCCGACCGCACCCAGTGGCGCAGCGAGCGCTCCATGGCCCCGGGGACGTCCTACAGCGTCGAGGCGACGGCGGCGGGGCCCGGCGGCTCGACGACCAGGACCGTCCGCTTCACCACGAAGCAGGCCGCCAAGATCTTCGGCATCTCCACCCTGCTGCCCAACAAGGAGGACACCGGCCTGAAGGTCGGCGTCGGCATGCCGATCATCATCACCTTCGACAAGCCGGTCACCGACCGCGTGTCCGTCGAGCGCAACCTGATTGTGCAGGCGTCCAAGCCCATCGAGGGCGCCTGGCACTGGCTCGACGACAAGAACGTGGTCTTCCGCCCGGAGAAATACTGGCCGACGTACACGAAGGTCCGCGTCACCGCGCGCCTGGCCGGCGTCAGGGGCGGCGAGGGCATGTACGGCAAGCAGGACTACGTCAGGAACTTCGAGATCGGCCGCTCGCAGATCAGCGTCGCCAACACCCAGACGCACCACATGAAGATCGAGCGGGACGGCAAGCAGATCAAGAACATGCCGATCAGCGCGGGCATGGGCGACGTGCTCCGCCACCACACCACCAGCGGCATCCACGTGGCGATGTCCAGGGAGGACGTCACGGTCATGACGTCGCCGGACGCGGGCCCCGGGCAGGCCGGCTACTACCAGACGACGGTGTACAACAGCGTCCGCATCTCCAACACCGGCGAGTACGTCCACGGCGCTCCGTGGTCCGTGGGCGACCAGGGCAACTCCAACGTCAGCCACGGCTGCGTGAACGTCAGCCCGGAGAACGCCAAGTGGTTCAAGAACAACACCCTGATCGGCGACCCGATCATCGTCACCGGGACGCCGCGCAGGCTGGAGGCCACCAACGGCTGGAGCTACTGGCAGGACTCCTGGCCGCAGTGGCTCAAGCGGAGCAGCCTGCGTGCCGCTCCCTCCGAGAGCCTGTGAGCTCACCGCCGTACGGGCGGCCCGTCTCGGATAACGGCGGTGGCGGCGGCCCCGCCCAGCAGCAGCGCCCACCCTGTCAGGCGGCCGTCCAGCCGCCCGCGCGCCCACAGGATGCCCAGACAGTACGGCACCAGCCAGCCGGTCGCCACGTTGGTCCAGCCCACTCCGTGCGTCCAGGACGGCCCGTCCAGGCCGAACCTGACGAGGTCGGCCAGGGCGACGGCCGCGAGCGGCCACACCGGGTGCAGCCGGGCGGCGAGCGGGGTCGCCGCCGTCAGCGCGGCGAAGACCAGCAGGAACCACATCGGCGACCACACCAGCTTGACCAGCGCGTGGACGGTGCCCGGATCGGCCCCCCACGCGAGCATCGCGACCGCCGCCGCGCTCCACACGCCCACCAGGGGCACCGCAGGGCGGAACAGCCGGCCCATCCGGGCGGCGGCCCACCGGCCCGTGGCCCTCGCCCCTGGCCCGCGCGCGGCCGTGGCTCTCGACGGCCACCCGCCCGCCCACGAAGAAGAACACGGCCATGGTCTGGAACAGCCAGGAAGCGGGCGCGAGCCGCGGCATGTACTTCAACGGGCTGGTGACGCGCAGCATGCCGCTGTCGGCGACGGGGGCGGTCACCAGCCAGTGGCCCGCCACCACACCGGCGATGGCGACGGCGCGCAGCGCGTCGACGGCCCGGTCGCGCCCGCCGGGTGTCGCCGCCTCGACGCGCTGGACGAGGTCACGGAGCATGGCTCACCCCGGTGGGAGCATGCCCCGGCAGGATCCGGGCGATGCTCGCCAGAGCGGGCGATCCGTCGTCCAGATAGTCGCTGTGACCACCGTCGCCCGCGGCGAAGATCCGGGCGCCGAACCCGGGGGCCATGGGGTCCGCGCCGAGCCCGATCGTGCCGAAGGGCAGGCGCACGGGATCGAGGCCACCCGGCTGATCACCGAGGGCTGCGGCGCGCAGGTCCTCGTCCTGACCGTGATCGGCGAAACGCGGAAACACCGAGCGAGCCGGAGGGGGCGCGCCGGAGTCTGGAGTGAGGAGCGCGCGGGAGCGGAGCGACCAGAGCGTGACGAGGGTTGTGTTCATCGCGCGTCTCCGGCACGACTCATCGCGCGCCTCCGGCACGACTCATCGCGCGCCTCCGGCACGACCGGCGGGTCCGAGCACCCCGATGAGCGACGCGGGAAACACAGAAACGCAACGGCCCGGCGGGGGAGTGGTTCCCCCAGCCGGGCCGCTTCGTGCCGGTAGGTCAGGTGCCCGTCAGTGGAGCTCCTTGCGGTCGCCTGCGCCGACGCCCGCGTGCTCCCCCTCGTGGCCCTCCTCGTGGTGGCCGTCGGTCAGCGGCACGTGGTCGGTGCCGTACGCCTCGCTCAGCTTGGCCCGGAGCCGGCCGAGGGCGCTGCGGGCGCTCTTGGGCGGGATGCCCTCGCCGTCCTCGGCGCTTTCGAGCACCGGGATCTCCTTCTTGCCGCGGATGTGCTCGGCGATGTCCTCCGCCGGCGGCGTGTGGATCTCGATGTACTGGCCGTTCGGCATCCGCTTGATGACGCCGGACTCCACGCCGTGGGACAGCACCTCGGCGTCCTTGCGCTGGAGGCCGATGCACATCCGGTAGGTGATCCAGTACGCGATCGCCGGGCCGACGAAGATCGCGACCCGCCCGAACCAGGTCGTCGTGTACAGGCTGATGTGGAAGTTCGCCGAGATCTCGTCGTTGGCGCCCAGCAGCCACAGGATGCCGTAGAAGGTCATGCCCGAGATGCCGATGGCCGTACGGTGCGGGTTGTTGCGCGGCCGGTCGGCGACGTGGTGCTCGCGGCGGTCGCCCGTGACCCACTGCTCCAGGAACGGATAGAGCGCCAGGCCCGTCATGACGATGCCCAGCGGCACCAGCGCCGGGATCAGCACGCTGAACGTCACCGTGTGGCCGAGGAAGTTGATCTCCCAGGCCGGCATGAGACGCAGCGCGCCCTCCAGGAAGCCCATGTACCAGTCGGGCTGGGAACCGGCCGAGATGTCCGCCGGCGTGTACGGCCCGAACAGCCAGATCGGGTTGATCTGGGCGAAGGTGCCGAGCAGCGCGATGACGCCGAACGTGAACAGGAAGAACGCGCCCGCCTTGATCATGAAGGCCGGGTAGAACGGGGCGCCCACCACGTTCTTCTCGGTCCTGCCCTTGCCCGGCATCTGCGTGTGCTTCTGCACCCACATCAGGATCATGTGGGCCGTGACGAGCGCGAGCAGGATGCCCGGGATCAGCAGGATGTGGATCGAGTAGAACCGCGAGATGACGTCGTGGCCCGGATACTCGCCGCCGAACAGGAAGAACTGGAGGTAGGTGCCCACGATCGGGATCGCCAGCATGACGCCCTCGGTGATCCGCAGACCGGCGCCGGAGAGCAGGTCGTCGGGGAGGGAGTAGCCGGTGAGGCCCTCAAGGAGCGCCAGCGAGAGCAGCAGGATGCCGATGATCCAGTTGAGCTCGCGCGGCTTGCGGTACGCGCCGGTGAAGAAGACACGGAGCATGTGCACCGTCATGCCGGCCACGAACAGCAGCGCCGCCCAGTGGTGGATCTGCCGCATGAGCAGACCACCGCGGATGTCGAAGCTGATGTGCAGCGCCGAGGCGTAGGCCTCCGACATCTTCACGCCGTACAGCGGGGCGTAGTTGCCCGTGTATGTCGTCTCGGCCATACCCGGCTTGAACCAGAACGTCAGGAACGTACCGGTCAGCAGCAGGATGATGAACGAGTAGAGAGCGATCTCCCCCAGGAGGAACGACCAGTGGTCGGGGAAGATCTTCCTCAGGTTGCGCTTGAGGAAGTTCCCCGCGCCGATGCGGTCGTCGACGAACGTCGAGACGCCTGTGATGGCCTTCGGGGGAGCGTTCATGATGCTTTCTCCCTAACTTCGGCTTCGGCGTCGCCGCGCTCCCAGAAGCTGGGACCGACCGGGACGTCGAAGTCGGACTTCGCGACGAGGTAGCCCTCCTCGTCGATTCCGATGGGGAGCTGCGGCAGTGGCCGCGCGGCGGGCCCGAAGACGACCTTCGCGCCGTCCGCCGCGTCGAAGGTCGACTGGTGGCACGGGCACAGGATGTGGTGCGTCGTCTGCTCGTAGAGCGCCGCCGGACAGCCCACGTGGGTGCAGATCTTGGAGTAGGCGACGATGCCGTCGTGCGTCCAGTTCAGGTTCGTGCCGGACTTGAGCTCCTCCGGACGGAACTTGAGCAGGATCAGCGTCGCCTTGGCCAGGGCGTTCAGGTCCTCCTCGTAGCCCTCGGGGACCACGGAGAGGATGCCGCCGGGCGAGTTGAAGTCGGCCGCGCGGATCGGCTGGCCGGAGCCCTCGACCACGAGGCGGCGCGGCTTGCCGTCCTTGGTGGGCTCGCCCCAGACGGTGTGCCTGAGCGAGGTCCCCGGCAGCGGGCCGAGGTCCTTCAGCAGCACCAGCGGCGCCAGGCCCAGCGGAGCGGCGGCCAGCAGCAGCGTGCGGCGCAGCAGCCTGTGCTTGACGAAACCGCTCTCGTCGGCGCCCTGGAGGAAGGTCTCCTGGACGTACTCACGCGTGTCGTCGTCGGAGCGCATCTCGTGGCGCTCCTGGACGAGGTTGTACTTCGGCATGATCCGCCGGACCCAGACCGTGAGCCCCGCGGCCAGCGAGAGCAGGGCCAGGGCCAGGGTGCCGCCGAGCGCGAGGTTCGACGTGGCCGTCCTGTCGATCGTGCCGACCTGGAAGATCACGTACGAGGCGATGAAGCCGGCCCCGGCCAGGAAGGTGACCAGGAACAGCAGAGCGACGAGGCGCTCGGCCTTGCGGGCCTTGACCGGGTCCTGCGGGATCACGCCGGGAACGCCCTCGGGCGCGTGGACCGGGTCGGTGTCGACGATCGGCGCGTCCGCGGGCGGAGTGCCGAGGACGCGCGTCTGCACCCGGCCGCTCTCGGGGAACTCGTTCTGCTCTGTCATGCCGCCCGTCGCTTCTTCGCTGTGATCCAGATGGAGGCCAGGATCAGGAGGCTGAGACCCACGACCCACGCTACAAGGCCCTCGGTGACGGGACCGATACGGCCCAGACCCGAACCGCCCGGGTCGACCTGCGACCGCACGTGGGTGATGTACGCGATCATGTCACGCTTCTGCTCCGGCGTGATCGTCGAGTCGTTGAACACCGGCATCGCCTGCGGGCCGGTGGCCATCGCCTCGTAGATCTGCGTCGGCGTCGCCGGGTTCAGCGGCGGCGCGTACTTGCCGTAGGTCAGCGCGCCGCCGGCGCCCACGAAGTTGTGGCACTGGATGCAGTTGGCGCGGAAGAGCTCGCCGCCCTTGGCCGGGTCGCCCTTGGCCGGGTCGACCTGCTCGGCGCTGGGCACCGTCGGGCCGCCGCCCAGCGACTGGACGTACGCCGCGAGCTGGTCGACGGCCTGGTCGGTCGCCCACTCGGCGCGCGGCTTGCGCGGAGCCTGGGGACCCGCGTCGGCGGCCGGCATGCGGCCGCTGCTCACCTGGAAGTTCACAGCGGCGGCTCCGACGCCGATGAGCGTCGGAGCCTTCTTGGTGCCTTCGGCGTTCATGCCGTGGCAGCTCGCACAGTGCGCCACGAAGAGGCTCTTGCCCTGCGCCACGTCGTCGGCCTTGCCGGACGCGATCGCGGCGTCCGCGGTGCTGCCGTTCGGCGCCGCGAGCGCATAGCCGCCGCCGAGCAGGCCCAGCGCGAGCGCCACGACGGCGACTCGCGCGAGGGGATGGCGCCGTCGGGCGGTGATGGAATTCACCGAAATCCCCGTTCCGATCATTTGATGATGTAGATGGTCGCGAAAAGGCCGATCCAGACCACGTCGACGAAGTGCCAGTAGTAGGACACGACGATCGCGCTGGTCTGCTGCTCATACGTCAAGCGCTTCGCGGCGTACGTGCGTCCCAGGATGAAGAGGAACGCGATCAGACCACCCGTCACGTGCAAGCCATGGAAGCCCGTGGTCAGGTAGAACACCGAGTCGTACGGAGAGTGCGAGAGGATGTGACCCTCCTTCGCCAGGTTTCCGTACTCCCAGAGCTGTCCGCCCACGAAGAACGCACCCATCAGGAAGCTTACGACATACCAGAATCGCAGCTTCTTGACCTGGCCTTTCTCGACGGCCCACACGCCCAGCTGGCACGTGACGCTCGACAGAACCAGGACGGTCGTGTTGAAGGTCGCGAACGGGACGTTGAGGTCCGCCTCGGGCCAGTGAGTGCCCTGCCCCAGGCTGACCGACCGGATGGTGAAGTACATCGCGAACAGCGCCGCGAAGAACATGAGCTCAGAGGACAACCACACGATGGTGCCGACCTGAACCAGGTTCGGCCGGCTGGACCCGTGCGGTCTCGTCGTCGTAGTAATTGCGGATGCTGTCGCCACGCCCAGCATTATTGCGGCTCCCCAGGTCGGGTCGCCCCACGACCCCCCGCTAGGGTCCATCTGCGCCTACGAAACGGGCATGTCATCGCAATCGCCCCGGGGCTGCGAGCCCTGCAGCCGCGCCGGTAGCATCACGATGACCATACCCCGCGATTCGACAGTGAGCGTGAAATGAGGGTTCTCGTCTACAGCGACGACGCAAGCACCCGGGAGAAGGTGCGGCTGGCCATCGGGCGGCGCCCCGCCGCGGACGTGCCCCTCGTCGAGATCGTCGAGTGCGCGACCCAGCCGGCCGTGATCAAGCACCTCGACTCCGGCGACATCGACGTCGCCATCCTTGACGGCGAGGCGCAGCCGGCCGGCGGGATGGGGGTCAGCCGGCAGGCCAAGGACGAGGTGCACAACTGCCCCCCGATCCTGCTGCTGATCGCCCGCAGGGACGATCGCTGGCTGGCCAACTGGTCCCGCGCCGACGCCGTCGTCGCGCAGCCCATCGACCCCGTCGTCCTGGCCGAGGCCGTGGCCGACCTCATGCGGCGCCGTCTCAGCCTCACCAAGGCGCACTGAGCCGCGCGCCCCGAGCCGCGCCCGTGAAGGGGTGCCCTCAGCCGGACGTGCCGAATCGGGCGCGCCGGGCGGGGCACACCGAACCGGGCGCTCCAACGAAGGCGCGGGAGCCCCGGCGCGTCGTCAGGCGGGCCCGCAAGCGGGGGCGCCGGCGCCGGGCACACCCTGACCCTGGACGCCGGGCGCGGTCGCGCCCGGCCCCGCGTCCCGGCCTTCCGGCCGGGCGGCACAGCCAACACGCCGACCCGACTCCACATCGAATCCGCGGAGCCCACCATGGACACGCGCACCACCTGGCCCTCCACGCTGAACGCCCTGCTGGCGGGCGAGAACCTCACGGCCGACGAGACGGCCTGGGTAATGGGGGAGATCATGTCGGGGTCGGCCACCCCGGCGCAGATCGCCGCCTTCGCCGTCGCCCTGCGGGCCAAGGGCGAGACCGTCGCCGAGGTGACGGGCCTCGTCCGCACCATGTTCGAGCGCGCGACCCCGCTCACGGTCGAAGGGCGGGTGGTCGACATCGTCGGCACCGGCGGCGACCGGGCGCACACCGTCAACGTCTCGACCATGGCCGCCATCGTCGCGGCGGCGGCCGGGGCCCGGGTCGTCAAGCACGGCAACCGGGCGGCCTCCTCGCTGTGCGGCGCGGCCGACGTGCTCGAACACCTGGGCGTCGCCCTCGACCTGTCGCCGGAGACCACCGCCAGGGTCGCCGTGGAGGCCGGCATCGCCTTCTGCTTCGCGCCCGTCTACCACCCGGCGCTGCGCTTCACCGGCCCGCCGCGCAAGGAGATCGGCGTGCCGACGGTGTTCAACTTCCTCGGGCCGCTGGCCAACCCCGCGCGCCCCGCCGCCCAGGCGATCGGCGTGTTCGACGCGCGCATGCTGCCGGTCATGGCCGGGGTCTTCGCCGAGCGCGGCGTGTCGGCGCTGGTCTTCCGGGGCGACGACGGCCTCGACGAGCTGTCCACCGCGGCCCCGTCGACTGTCTTCGTCGTCCGCGACGGCACCGCGACCCAGACGACGATCGACCCGGCCGACCTCGGCATCCCCCGTTCCCAGCCGGGCGACCTGCGCGGCGGCGACGTCGAGTTCAACGCGGCGGCGGTGCGCGACCTGCTGCGCGGCAAGACGGGGCCGGTGCGCGACGCGGTGCTGCTGAACGCGGCGGCCGGCCTGGTCGCCTACGACGGCCCGGGCGACGACCTGACCGGCGACCTGCGCGCGGCGTACGCCCGCGCGGCCGAGGCGGTCGACTCGGGCAGGGCCGCGCAGACCCTGGAGCGCTGGATCGAGATCAGCAGCGCGCTCGGCGGAAAGGGCTGATCGCGCTCCCGATCGGGATCGCCTCCACCGCGGGAGGGCCCGGCCGTCCGCCGTGACGGGGACGTGCCGGGTCCGGCCTGAACCGCCGCGCCGCCGGGCGGGGTCTCAGTCGGCGTCGGCGAGGCCGATGGAGAAGGCCGCCTCCAGGTCGTGACGGGAGTAGGTGCGGAAGGCGATGTGCGTCTCGGTGTGCCGCACGCCCGGCACCTTGTTGACGCGGCCGGGCACGACCTCGGCCACCTCGTCGTATCGGCCGACCCTGACCATGGCCAGCAGGTCGAACTCGCCGGTGATCGAATACACCTCGCTGACGCCCTCGATCTCGGCGATGGCCTGGGCGACCTCGGGGATCCTGTCGACGTCCGCCTTGATGTGGACGATCGCGGTGACCATGCGCGTCTCTCCTGCTGTCTCGCGGCTCGGGTCTGTCGCCCCCGACCTTAGTGCCACCCCCGCGGCCTCACCGCAGGGGCCGTCCCTCACGGCGGTCGCCGCGCTGGTGCCGGTAGGCGCGCTCGATGCGCTCGACCAGGCGCCCGGCGCCGTACGCGGGGAGGCTCCAGGTGCCGTCGACCTGGACGAGGCGCACGCCGGGGGAGTCGAGCCAGCGCAGCACGCACTCGGTCTCCTCGGCGCTGGCGGCCGGGGTGGGCCCGGGACCGGGGACGACGGTCTCCGCCGTGGCGACCAGCGCGTCCACGTACGGCGTGGGGTGGGCGCCCCTGGGCATCACGCCGGCCGCGGCGAGCCTGCCGTGCCGGATGACGTGGATGTCCCAGCCGCCGTCGAAGGCGGGGCTGGCCGCGACCATCTGCGGGATGCCGGTCAGGGACCGCAGGCGCTGCATGCGCGCGGCGGTCCTGACGTAGGCCGCGAGGCGGTCCCGGTCGACGGCCGCCTCCTCATAGCGCTGCTCGGCCGACAGGCGGCTCATGCGCGCCTCCATCGCCGAGAAGACCGCCTCCGCGTCGAGCTCCATCGCGTGCCGGGCGCGGCGGACGTGGCGGGCGTAGCTCTCCTCGCTCTCGCGGCCCTCGCAGGGCGCGCCGCAGCGGCCGATCTCGGCGAGCGCGCAGGCGGGGCGGCGCACGCGGGGCGACAGCCGTTCGGTGCACTGGCGCAGCGGCAGCGCCTCGTGCATGGCGGTCCGCGCGTCGTCGGCGGTGCGGCTGCTGCCGAACGGGCCGAGATAGGTCGCGCCGTCGTCCTTCACCTCGCGCACGACGCTGAGCCGCGGGAACGCCTCGTCGGTCAGCTTGAGCCAGACCACCCGCTCGGGGAAGCGGGACCGCCTGTTGTAGCGCGGCTTGGTGGCCCCGATCATCCGCAGCTCGCGGATCTCGGCCTCCAGCGCGGTGGCGCAGACGATCGTCCTGACCCGCTCGGCGATGCCGACCATCTCGCGGATGCGGGAGCGGGTCTCGCTCGCGGTGAAGTAGCTGCGCACGCGGTTGCGCAGGTTGGAGCTCTTCCCGATGTAGAGCGCCTCGCCCTTGGCGTCTTCGAAGATGTAGACGCCGGGCGCGCCGGGCACCCCGTCGGCGAGGTGGCGTTTGCGCTGCTGCTCCGGCGTGGGAGCGCGCACGAAGCCGCGCAGGTCTTCCAGCGTGTGCACGCCGAGCGACCCGACCCGGGCGATGAGGCCGTGCAGCACGTCGACCGTGGCCTTCGCGTCGGCCAGCGCCCGGTGGCAGGGCTCGGTGGAGCTGCGGAAGACCCGCGCGAGGGTGGCCAGCTTGCAGTTGGGCGTCTCGTCGCGGGTCAGCACGCGGCGCGCGAGGTCGGCGGTGTCCACCACCGGGTTGGCCGGGGGCGGGTAGCCGTTGACCTGGCACGCCGCCTTCAGGAACGACATGTCGAACGGCGCGTTGTGCGCCACCAGCGCGACGCCCGCGATGAACTCCAGGAAGCTCGGCAGCACCTCGGAGAACTTCGGCGCGGCCACGACCATCGCGTCGGTGATGCCGGTCAGCACGGAGATGAACGGCGGGATCGGGCCACCGGGGTCGACCAGCGTGGCGAACTCGCCGATCACCTCGCCGCCGCGCACCTTCACCGCGCCGATCTCCGTGATGGCGTGCTCCGCGGACGACCCGCCGGTGGTCTCCAGGTCGAAGACGACGAACGTGACCTCCCGCAGGGGAGTGCCGAGCTCGTCCAGCGTGCCCTGTACCGCATCCACGCCCAAGACCATAGAAGTCCCGACCGACAATTGCCGCACCCACCCCATGCGGAGGTCAAGCGACGGTCAGGCGGGCGGCTGCGCCCAGGCCGCTGCGGCGCGCCATTCGCGGGCCGGCATCGCGTAGACCAGCTCGTCGCTCCAGGCCCCGGCGAAGCGTGTGAACACCGCCGAAAGCGTACGGACGGGAATCGGGCCGTCCGCGAAGGGGTTGTGCGTCGCCGGGTCCCGGCCCCGGCGGACGTCGTGACAGATCATGAACGCGACATGGTCACGGTGTGACGGCCGTACCCTTAAAAGAAGACAGGAACATGGGAGTGTCTCGCAGATCTTGCCGTGGGAGGGCGGTCCGGTGGGCGCGCCGTGAGGCTCACGCCTCGGGGACGCCGGATATCGGGACGTTCTCGCATTCGGGGGCGACAGCACCGCGAGGCGCCGCCGGGGCGACCCCAGTGGGCAGAAGATCTGTAGGACACGGCCGAGGAGCGACGAGATGAGTTCAGCCGGAGAAGGCCTGTCTCGTCCGTTGCCCGAGCAGGTCCGTTTACACGTGGTGGAGGTCGCCGCGCAGGTGCTGGGCTCGATGCCCGCCGCGGCCGTGCCGCCGCCGTTGCGCAACATCGCCAGGTTCGACCCGCGCAAGCGCGCCCGTCTTGGCAGCGCGCCGATCGCGGCCCAGCTGGAAAACGACAAGGAGTTCCGCGAGCGGGTGGCCGAGGCGGTGGAGACCGCCTGGCCCGAGCTGGTGGGGAGCCTGGCCGAGGGCACGGTGCCCCCGGCGGCCGAGCCGGTGCTGGTCGCGGCGGCGGCCTACCTGACCCGCCCGCCCGGCTGGCCGGACCTGGTCGAGCAGGCGCGGACCGACCTTGAGCAGGCCGCCGCCGCGGGCACCCAGCGGGAGCAGGCGGAGACGCGGCTGCGCGAGCAGCTCGCGGCGCAGCGTGCCTCCGCCAAGGAGGAGATCGACCGGGTGCGCGAGCAGCTCAAGGCCGCCCGCGCGGAGAACTCCGACCTGCGGCGCAAGCTGCACGACGCCCGCGAGCGGGTCAAGGCCGCCGAGACCAGGGCGGCCGAGCTGGAGGCCGAGACGGCCGAGGCGCGTGCCAGGGCTGCCAGCGCCAACGGCGCGGCCGAGACCGAGCTGCGCCGGCTCAAGGAGCGCCTGGCGGACGCCGAGCGCCAGCTCGAGGCCAGCCGCAGGGCCGCCCGCGAGGGCCGCAGCATCGAGGACGCCCGGGTGCGGGTGCTGCTTGACGCGCTCCAGGACGCCGCCTCCGGGCTGCGCAAGGAGCTCGGCCTGCCCACGACGATCAGCAGGCCGGCCGACTACGTGAACGCGGTGGTGCCCGGCGAGCCGGGCGTGACGGCCGTCCCCGCGCGGGCGCTGGCCAACGACGACCCGCAGCTTCTCGACCAGCTCCTGGCCATCCCTCACCTGCATCTGATCGTCGACGGTTACAACGTGACCAAGACCGGTTATCCGTCGCTGACCCTCGCCGACCAGCGAGCCCGGCTGCTGACCGGGCTCGGCGGGCTCGCCGTGCAGACGCGGGCGGAGGTGACGTGCGTGTTCGACGGCGCCGAGCTGAACGGGCCCGTCCAGGTGTCCGCGCCGCGCGGGGTGCGGGTGATGTTCAGCGCGCCCGGGGAGATCGCCGACGACCTCATCCGCACGCTGGTGCGGGCGGAGCCGCCGGGGCGGGCCATCGCGGTCGTCTCCTCCGACCGGGAGGTGGCCGAGTCGGTGCGCCGCATGGGCGCCCGGCCGGTGCCCTCGATCCTGCTGCTGCGCCGTCTCGGCCGCGGTTGACGCGTCCCGCGCACGCCCCGGACCTGCGACGTCACAGTATGTGACGACTGCCGCGAATACCTGCGAATAGGTTGAAGCTTCAAGATCGCCTAGATAGAGTCGCGCCGCAGGTTTCGTCGATCAAAGAGGTTTATCCTCAAGGGGGCTCAGTGCGAGGGCGTGTGCCGGTGGCCGCCGGTCTGGCCGCCGTGGTCCTGCTCACTCCGATGACGGGCGCGCAGGCGGATCCGAAGCCCACTGTCGCGCAGGTGAAAGCGAAGCTGAGCAAGCTCAACGCGCAGGCCGACCAGCTCGTGGACCGTTATAACGCGGCCAACGAGAAGTGGAAGAAGGCCCGGCAGAAGTACCTCACGATCAACGAGGACTACAAGAAGCAGAACGCCCGGGTCGAGGAGTTACGCTCCGGGCTGGTCTCGATGGCCGTCAGCAGCTACCAGGTCGGCGACATGGGGTCGTGGGGCGGCGTCTTCTACAGCTCCAACCCCGACGCCATGCTCAGCGGTCTCGCCACGCTCAACCACATGTCGGCCGAGCGGGCCGGGCGGCTCAAGGCGTACGAGGGCGCCATCAAGGACCTCAAGAACCGCCGCAACCAGAGCAAGCAGGTCTACAAGGAGGCCGCCGACGTCAAGGACGAGCTGGCGGACGAGAAGGAGAAGGTCGACAAGCTCGTCCGGGAGCAGATGAAGCTGCTGCGCTCGCTCGGGACGTTCAACCCCGGCAACCCCAACAGCGCCGGCGTCGTCTACAACGGGCCGGCGTCCGGCAACGCGCTGGCCGCCCTCCAGTTCGCCTACAAGCAGATCGGCAAGCCCTACCGCTACGGGGGCACCGGACCGGGCGCCTGGGACTGCTCCGGGCTCGTGCAGGCCGCGTGGGCGGCGGCGGGCGTCCGGCTGCCCCGGACGAGCTACGAGCAGTGGGCCTGGGGCGCGAGCCGCCGGGTCTCGCTCGACGACCTCCAGCCGGGCGACCTGCTCTGGCACGCCGGATACGGGCACGTCGGCATCTACGCCGGCGACGGGAAGGTCGTTCATGCCCCGCAGACCGGCGATGTTGTGAAAGTCGTCACACTCGCCGAGTATCACGCGATCGGAGCCGTGCGCCCCTGACGGTCCCGCCGTCTCCGTGACGATCTGTGACTGACGCGGCAAATGTGACCCCATCGGCGCTTGTTGTGCAAATTGTGGGCAGGGTCACATTTGGCGCATTCGCGGTGTGGGTAAGCTGCGATTTCTTCTCCGCGGCCTTCGTTATGCGATCTTTATCCGGCCGGAGCGCTTTGCCGAACGCCGCGAGTCCTGGGTAGCTTCTGGGCCGCGGCGAGCACGCCTCGCCGCCGTGCGTCCCGGTCCGGCCGGCCGGTCGCAGTCATCCAGCGGCATCGGCGTCCTTCATCACCCTCCCCCCGTGGGATCCCCCCGACGCCGATGGCCAGCCGAGTCCGTGCAGTCAGGAGGCACGGAGCCGGGGAACCACCGACCTTCACGCGAAGGTCCGGGGTGAATCGGCGCATCGCGCGCCGTAGGGCGACTTCCCCGCCCGAACCCGTCAGCTAACCCGGTAGGCGTGAGCGGAAGACCCGAGGAGAGATCCTGTCTACCACCCCCAGTCTGTCCCGTCTTGCCCGAATTGCCGTTAGTGGTGCCGCGTTGACGGCATCCGTAGGTGTCGCTGGAGCACATCCGGCGGCGGCAGCCGGCACGGCGGCCGACCCGGCGGCCGACCCGGCGACGGTCACGGTCGTCACGACGGCCACGGCGACGAAGACGGCCACCAAGACGGCCACGAAGACGGGCGCCGAGGAGAGCGCGAAGACCGCCGCCCGCAACGCCGCCGCGAAGAAGCGGACCAAGAGGCACACCGCCAAGCGGAAGATCAGCAGGGCCTCGCTCCAGCGGGCCAGGGCCCGGCGCGCGGTGAAGGCCGCCGAGAAGCAGATCGGCGACCCCTACCGCTACGGAGCCACGGGACCGGGCGCGTTCGACTGCTCGGGCCTGGTCCAGTACGCCTGGCGCAAGGCCGGCGTACGGCTGCCGCGCACGACGTGGTCCATCCGCAGCGCGGTCAGGAAGAAGGTGTCCTGGGGGCACTTCGAGCCCGGTGACCTCATCTTCACCAGCGGCGGCGGCCACGTCGGCATGTACGTCGGGCACAACAGGATGATCCACGCCCCGCACAGCGGCACGCGGGTCAGGATCGACAAGCTGGACGCCTACCGGAGGAGCACCTTCGTGGGTGCCGTCCGGCCGGGCGTCTGACGGGCACCGGTCACCAAGCCCCCTCGACCGGCGCCGTCCTTACGGCCCCGTCCACCTCGCCGAGGTGGGCGGGGCCGTGACATGCGCTGGCTACCATGCACGGCGTGACTGTCACGAGCGGCGTGCCCGCGTGCGCGCCGGGCGTGCGTGCCGGAGCCGGCCGGAGCCGGCCCGGACCCGCCGGGGCCACTCCCCGCCGGATCGCGGCCGTGGCCGTCGCGCTGGCCGCGCTGCTGGCCGGGCCCGCCGCCGCGGCGCCGCCCGACCCGCTGCGCGCCCTGCGGCTCGACGCCCGCGCCGCCGTACGCGAGCATCCCGGCATGTGGACCGGTGCCTCGGTCGCCCGCGGCGAGCGCGCCGTCGTCGTCGGGTCGCCCCGGCCGCTGGTCGCCGAGATCGCCGCGCTGGCCGGCCGCGCGGGCAGTACGGTCACGAGGGTCTGGGGCGGGCTCGGCGGCGCGGTGGTCCTGGTGCCGCGCACCGAGGAGCAGGCCGCCGTGCTGGCCGCGCCGGCGAAGGTGGACGGCCTGGCGGCCGTCGCCACCGGCGACCGGGTGATCGTGCAGCCGGCCGCGTTCGCCCGCCTGTCCGCGACCGGCCGCCTGGTCGTCATGACCCACGAGCTGACGCACGTCGCGACCGCCGGCCGCCGCACGGTGCCGATGTGGCTCATGGAGGGCTTCGCCGACTACGTGGGCTACCTGGACAGCGGGCTGCCGGTCCGTACGGTCGCCGCCGAGCTGGCCGCCGACGTCGCGGCCGGGAGGGCGGCGCTCGGCGGCCTGCCGGGGCCCGCCGACTTCGCCGCCAGGCCCGCCCAGGCGTACGAGGAGGCGTGGCTCGCCTGCCGCTACATCGCGGCCCGGTTCGGCGAGCCGAGGCTGGTCGCCCTCTATCGCGCCGCGCTGCGCGAGGAGATCGGCGCCGCCCTGCGGGAGGAGCTCGGGCTGACCGCCGGCGACCTGACCCGCGCCTGGCGGTCGTGGTCGCGCGAGCAGCTCGCCCGGACCTGATCGTCCGACCGCGACGACCCGGCCGGGACTGCGACAATGCGTTCTCGGGCGGCGCGGGGGGACCGCGTGATCACGCCGGCAGCGGGGGTGAGGATGACGAAGCGGACGCTGATCGTCACGAACGACTTCCCGCCCAGACCGGGCGGCATCCAGGCGTTCGTGCACGGCCTCGCCGTGCGCAGGCCGCCCGGCTCCGTGGTCGTGTACGCCCCGCGCTGGAAGGGGTGTGAGGAGTTCGACGCCCGCCAGCCGTACGAGGTGGTCCGGCATCCCTCCTCGCTGATGCTGCCGACCCGCGCGGTGGCGCGACGGGCGGCGGCGCTGGTGGAGGACGGCGCGACCGTCGTCTTCGGCGCGGCGGCGCCGCTGGGGCTGCTGGCTCCCGGCCTGCGCGCCGCGGGCGCGGGCCGCATCGTCATGCTCACCCACGGGCACGAGGCGTCGTGGGCCCGCCTGCCGGGCGCGCGCGCCCTGCTGCGCCGCATCGGGGCGGGGGCCGACATCGTGACCTATCTCGGCGAGTACACCCGCCGCCGGATCGCCCGGGTCGTGCCCGCCTCCCGGCTCGTACAGCTCGCGCCCGGCGTGGACACGACTCTCTATCGTCCGGGGGCGGGCGGCGACCGGATCCGCGCGTCCCTCGGCCTGGGCGACCGGCCGGTGGTCGTGTGCGTCTCCCGGCTGGTGCCGCGCAAGGGCCAGGACGTGCTGCTGCGGGCCTGGCCGCTCGTTCTGCGGCGGGTTCCCGGCGCGGTCCTGCTGCTGGTCGGCGGCGGCCCGCTGCGGCGGTCGCTGGAACGGACGGCGGCGGGGGCCGGCCTGCGCGGCTCGGTGGTCGTCACCGGGTCCGTGCCCTGGGCGTCCCTCCCGGCCTACTACGACGCGGGCGACGTGTTCGCCATGCCCTGCCGCAGCAGGTTCGGCGGGCTCGACGTGGAGGGCCTCGGCATCGTCTATCTGGAGGCGTCGGCCACCGGGCTGCCCGTGGTCGCGGGCTCCTCCGGGGGCGCCCCCGACGCCGTACGGCACGGCGAGACGGGCCTGGTGGTCGACGGCACGTCGCACACGGCGGTGGCCGCCGCGGTGGGCGATCTGCTGGCCGACCCCGCCCGCGCCCGCGCGATGGGCGAGCGGGGCCGGGCCTGGATCGAGGAGGAGTGGCGCTGGGACCTCGTCGCGGCCCGGTTCGCCGCGCTGCTGTGAGGCAGCCTCAGCCGGTGGGCACGGCCCGCTGTATGGCTGCCTCAGCCGGGAGCATGCCCGCTGTGCGGCCGCCTCGTGGGCACGCCCGCGAGGTCGTTCCGGCCGGTCAGGGCTTGCGGCCCACGCCGCCGGCGACGCAGATGCCGCCGAGGTCGAGGGGGTAGCTCACGGGCTTCTCGGGACGCCACTCGGGCACGTGCACCACGCCGGGCTCGATCAGTTCGAGGCCGTCGAAGAACCGCACGATCTCGGGCATGTCGCGGGCGCGGCCGGTGCCCAGCATCTGCAGCAGCACCGCCTCCAGCTCGCGCATCTCCGGCGCGCAGGAGCAGAAGTGGGTGAGCTGCATGTAGCTGCCGGGTGCCAGGCGGGCCTTGTAGGTGTCCACGAGGCCGTCGGGGTCCTCCTCGTCGGCGAGGTGGTGGACCACGGCGACCAGCAGCAGGCCGATGGGGCGGGAGAAGTCGAGGAAGCCATCGACCTCGGGGTGGCCGAGGATCACCTCGGGCTCGCGCATGTCCGCGGTGATCACGCGGGTGCGCTTGTCGGTCTGCAGGATCGCCCGCGCGTGGGCCAGCACGATGGGGTCGTTGTCCACGTAGACGACCTTCGCGGCGGGATCGATCCGCTGCGCGACCGAGTGGGTGTTGTCCATCGTGGGCAGGCCCGAGCCGATGTCGAGGAACTGGTCGATGCCCTGCGCGGCCATGTACTTCACGCCGCGGAACAGCATGGCCCGGTTGTTGCGGGCGCCCTCGCCGCGGTCGGGGAAGTGCCGCATGCCCTCCGTGGCGACCGCGCGGTCCACCGCGAAGTTGTCCTTGCCGCCGAGGAACGCGTCGTACACGCGCGCGATGCTGGGCTTCGTGGTGTCGATCTCCGGGGGGAGGTAGTCGGGATCGCGGTGCGTCCAGTTCCATCTGCCGGCTCTGTCGCTCATCGCCCGCCCCTCTCCAGACAATGATCATGGATGCGCTTGGAGCATAACCAAGCGAAGCGCGCTGCTGCGGGACGGCTGCGATGTTTCCGGTGGTCAACAGGGCCGGCGCGGCGTCGCCGCAGGTCGTCCGTCACCGGCGGCGAAGAAGACCCACTCCCATAGGGGGCTGATCACCGCATGTCCCCGGCCGTCCCGGTCCTCTCGCGCGACCGCGGCCCGCGCCGTCCGGAGGGTGCGCCGACGCCGATGAAACTTTCAGGAGTTCCGTCGGCGCGCCCGGCGCACCCGCGGTGTCCAGGTCGCCGCTCAGTCGCCGTACAGCTCGTCGATCTGCTTGGCGAAGTCGCGGGCCACGACGTGTCGCTTGATCGACTGCTTCGGCGTGACGTGGCCGCTCTCCTCGCTCAGCTCGATGTCGAGGATGCTGAACTTCTTGATCTGCTCGGCCTTGGAGACCATCCGGTTGGCGTCGTCCACCGCCTGCTGCACCTCGGCGATGACGGCCGGGTCGGAGCACAGCTCGGCCATGGACGCGCCGGAGCGGCTGTTGGCCTCCTTCCACTGCTCCATCGCCTCGTGGTCGAGGGTGACGATCGCCCCGATGAACGGCCTGCCGTCGCCGACGACCATGACCTGGCTGATCAGGCGGTGCGCCCGGATGGCGTCCTCAAGCGGCGCAGGGGCGACGTTCTTGCCGCCCGCGGTGACGAGGATCTCCTTCTTGCGGCCGGTGATGCTCAGGTAGCCGTGTTCGTCGAGCTGCCCGACGTCCCCGGTGTGGAACCAGCCCTCCGGGTCGATCGCCTCCTTGGTGGCGCGCTCGTTGTTCCAGTAGCCGTCGAAGACGTGGCGGCCCTTCACGAGGATCTCGCCGTCGTCGGCGATCCGGATGCTCACGCCGGGGAACGGCTTGCCGACCGTGCCGATCTTGTTGGCGCCCGGGATGTTGACGGTCGAGGGCGCGCTGGTCTCGGTGAGCCCCCAGCCCTCGAACACCTCGATGCCCACGCCGCGGAAGAAGTGGCCGAGCCGCTCGCCGAGGGCCGAGCCGCCGGAGACGGCCGCCGTCAGCGCGCCGCCCGTGGCCGCCCGCAGCTTGCCGTACACGAGCTTGTCGAAGGCCGCGTGCTTGAGCCGGGCGCCGAGGCCGGCACCGCCGGAGCTCTCGGCCCTGCTCCACTCGATCGCGGCCCGTACGGCGGCGTGGAAGATCTTGCCCTTGCCCTCCGCGTTGGCCTTCTGCTCGGCGGCGTTGTAGACCTTCTCGAACACGCGCGGCACGCCCAGCAGGAACGTGGGCTTGAACTCCCGCAGGTCGGGGGCCACGTTCTTCATGTTCGGGCTGTGCGCGAGCACCGTGCCGGTCTCGATCAGGACGACCTGGATGATCCGGGCGAAGCTGTGCGCCAGGGGGAGGAAGAGCAGCGCGGCCCGCCCCTCCACGTCGAACATCGACTCCAGCGGCCCGCGCGAGACGTTGCGCGCGGTGAACAGCAGGTTGTCGTGGGTCAGGCGGCAGCCCTTCGGCATGCCGGTGGTGCCCGAGGTGTAGATGATCGTGGCGAGGTCGCGTCCGCCCCGGCTCGCCCTGCGCTCGGCGAGCGTGTCGTTGGACACGTCGGCGCCCAGGCGCTCCAGCTCGGCGAACGCGCCGCCGTCGATGCGCCACAGCAGCGGCAGCTCGGGCACTGCCTCGCGTACGGTCTCCTCGTGCGCGGCCGTCTCCACGAACGCGGCCTTGGCGCCGCTGTCGGTCAGGATCCACTTCACCTGGTCGGCGGAGGAGGTCTCGTAGATCGGCACCCCGACCGCGCCGGCCGCCCAGATGGCGTAGTCGGCGACCGTCCACTCGTAACGGGTGCGCGACATCAGGCCGACCCGGTCGCCGGGCTCGATCCCGGCGGCGATCAGCCCCTTGGCGACGGCCGCCACCTGGTCCCTGAACTGCGCGGCGGTGACCGGTGTCCACGGCGCGGCCGGGTCCTCGCTCTCCTTGCGGCGGATGATGACGGCGTCCGGCTCGTCCACACCGCGCTGGAACACCACGTCGGTGCAATTGGCGGACGGGGGCACGTCCACCAGCACGGGAACGCTGAACTCGCGCACGGGTCACTCCTTCGCGCACGTCCGCGCGATCCCCCTGCGCAGGGCGGGGACCGCGTTGCGGGCATAACTCTTCGTGTCTCACCGGACGCTACCGTGCGATGTTACGCATGGGTAGGTTCGTCACCCAGGCGTTATCCGGGGGAGCACGCGGACGCTATCAGTGTCCCCCGCGCGGTGGGCCCGACACCTTCCCGTTACCCAAGCGGATGCTAGGTAAAGCGGCCGTTTACCATGTCGGCATGCGCATCCACGTCGTCAGCGACGTCCACGGCCGGGCCGACGCGCTCGCCCGTGCGGGTGACGGGGCCGACGCCCTGATCTGCCTCGGCGACCTGCTCCTGTT
Organism: Microbispora hainanensis; assembly: GCF_036186745.1. Classification (NCBI taxonomy): domain Bacteria; kingdom Bacillati; phylum Actinomycetota; class Actinomycetes; order Streptosporangiales; family Streptosporangiaceae; genus Microbispora; species Microbispora hainanensis. The sequence goes on from NZ_CP108086.1 coordinate 5,033,660, forward strand.
CATCGACTACGCCGACCACTCGCAGGGCATCTTCCCCGACCTGTTCGGCGCGGAGAAGGCGAGCGAGTACGTGGGACTGCGCACGGCGGGCCGCTTCGACGAGGCGCGGCAACTGTCGTCCGGGTTGTGGGCCTCCCTCGACGGCGACCCCCGCGACCACATCGAGGCGGCGGTCCGCCGCCAGTACGAGCAGATCTTCACCGCCATGCCCACTCCGGCCTACCTCACGTACGGCAACGTGGACATGCCGCGCCTGTGGGCCGACCATCTGCGGCCCGGCCAGCGGGTACTCGACGGCGAGGTGGCCGAGATCGGCGGGCTGACCTTCGGGTTCGTCGGCGGCGGCCTGCGCACCAGATACCGCACGCCGTACGAGATCGACGACGAGGAGTACGCGCGCAAGGTCGAGGCGGTGGGCGAGGTGGACGTGCTGTGCTGCCACATCCCGCCCGCAGTCCCCGACCTGCTGTACGACGTGGTGGCCCGGCGGTTCGAACGGGGGAGCGAGGCCACGCTGGAGGCGATCAAAAGGACGCAGCCGCGCTTCGCGCTGTTCGGCCACGTCCACCAGCCCTTGGTCGGCCGCACCCGCATAGGTCGCACGGAATGCGTCAACGTCGGCCATTTCCGCGGCCGTGGCACGCCTTTCGCCCTGGAATGGTGAAGTACGGTTGGCGCATGGCTGATCGCACTTCGTCGAGCATCACGATCGGCGCCGGCCGGTCGACAATCATGGCCGTCATCGCCGACTTCCCCGCCTATCCGGAGTGGGCCGGCCAGGTGAAGAAGGTGGAGGTCCTGGAGACGGGCGCGGACGGCCGCGCCTCCCGGGTCCGCTTCGTCCTCGACGCGGGCGTGATCAGCGACGACTACGTCCTCGGGTACGACTGGGACGAGGACGCGGGCGTGACCTGGCGGATGGTCGAGGCCGGGAAGATGCTGTCGGGCCTGACCGGCAGCTACCGCCTGACCGAGAACGGCGGCGGCACCGAGGTCACCTACGACCTCGCGGTGGACCTGAAGGTCCCGATGATCGGCATGATCAAGCGCAAGGCCGAGAAGGTCATCGTCGACACCGCGCTGAAAGGGCTCAAGCGGCGCGTCGAGAGCCGATGAGAATCCTCCTCTTCACGGGGAAGGGCGGGGTCGGCAAGACCACGGCGGCCGCCGCGACCGCCACGCTCGCCGCCGGGCGGGGCAACAAGACGCTGGTCGTGTCCACCGACACCGCGCACTCGCTCGCCGACGCGCTCGGCGTGCCGCCCTCGTCGGAGCCGGTCGAGGCCGCGCCCGGCCTGCACCTGCAGCAGGTGGACACCCAGAGGTCGCTTGAACGGCACTGGGGAGAGTTACGCGACTACGCCGGCAACGTGCTGGCCGAGCTCGGTCTCGACGAGGTCACCGCCGAGGAGATCACCGTGCTGCCCGGCGCGGAGGAGATCCTCGCGCTGCTCGAACTGCGCGAGCAGGCACGCACCGGCCGCTGGGACGTGATCGTCGTCGACTGCGCGCCGACCGCCGAGACGCTGCGCCTGCTCGCGCTGCCGGAGGCGCTCGACTGGCACGTCAACCGCCTGCTCCCCACGGGCAGGCGGATGCTCAGGGCGCTGTCGCCGGTCATCCGGCACGTCGCCAAGGTGAGCGTCCCCGAGGGCGAGGTCGTCTCGGCGGGGGAGCGGCTGCACCGCGGCCTGCTGGAGGTGCGCGCCCTGCTGACCGGCGACGACGCGTCCGTGCGGCTCGTGCTGACCCCCGAGGCCGTGGTCGTCGCCGAGGCCCGGCGCACCCTCACCTCGCTCAGCCTGTACGGCTACCGCGTCGACGCGGTGATCGCCAACCGGGTCTTCCCGGCGGAGGGCGCCGACGAGTGGCGGCTGGGATGGGTGGAGGCCCAGAGCAGGCAGCTCGCCGCGGTGCACGAGTCGTTCGCGCCGCTGCCCGTCCTCACCGTCCCCTATCTCCCCGCGGAGCCGGTCGGCACCGCCGCCCTCTCGGACCTCGCCGCGCGGATGTACGGAGACCGCGACCCCTTCGCGCGTCCCGGCGTCGAGCCGCCGCTGACGTTCACCACCGACGAGCTGACGCTGTCGCTGCCGCTGGCCGACCGCGACGACCTCGATCTCGCCCGCAAGGGCGACGACATCATCGTCACCGCCGGGTCCTACCGGCGCGTCATCACCCTGCCCGCCGCCCTCGCCCGGCGTGAGATCTCCTCGGCGGTGCTCCGGGACGGCCGGCTCCGGGTACGGTTCCAGGCAGGAGGGGCGAAATGACGGATTCCAACGACACCACTCCCCGCCGCCAGGACCCGCTCGGGTCGGCGGCGGAGGAGGCGATGAAGCTGCTGGACGCCGTGCAGCGGCGGATGGGCCGGGAGTTCGGCAAGGCGCTCGTGAAGGGCGGTGTGAGCGGCTTCGGATCCGCCTTCGGCGGCGCCGGGGCGGGCGGCCGGAGCGACGACGTCTGGAGCGAGGCGGTCGCGGAGGACCACGACGAGTACGTCTGCCGGGCCTGCCCGGTGTGCCGGGTCATCGCGGCACGCCGCGAGTCCGGCGGCGACGTCACCGGCCACCTGATCGCGGCGGGCGGAGAGCTGTTCGCGGCGTTCCGGGAGGCGGTCGACGCCCTGCAACGCCCCATGACGGGCGGTAAGGAACGCCCGGACGGGGAGCGGCGGCCCGGCGACTCGAAGGTCGAGCACATCGACCTGGGCTGACGGGCCGGTCGAGGGCGGACGGTGGCGGGATTGCCACAACCCGGTCTGATCGGCTTCAATCGGCGCGGCGTGCAGGCTCGGGCCGTAGCAGCCCGGGCCGGAAACGGACCCGGGCGCGAAGCGGACGTGGCCGCGAAGCGGGTCCGGGCGACAAGCGGATCCGGATGAGAACCGGACCGGGTGGAAGGATGACGAATGGCGCTGACCATCGGCGTGGACGTGGGCGGTACCAAGATCGCGTATGGTGTCGTCGACGAGCACGGCGCCATCATCGAGCGCGGCCTGCGGCACAGCCCGGCGGGCAGTCCCGAGAAGATGGCGCTCACGATCGCCGATGCGGTGACCGAGCTCGCGGCCCGGCACGAGGTCGAGGCCGTCGGCATCGGCGCGGCGGGCTTCGTCGACGAGACCCGCTCGGTCATCCGCTTCGCCCCCAACCTCGCCTGGCGCGAGGAGCCGCTGCGCGAGAAGGTGGCCGACCTGGTCGGCCTGCCGGTCGTCGTCGAGAACGACGCCAACGCGATGGCCTGGGGCGAATACCGGTTCGGCGCGGGCCGGGGCGAGAGCCACGTCGTATGCGTGACCGTGGGCACCGGCATCGGCGGCGGCATCGTGCTCGGCGGCCAGCTCTACCGCGGCCGGTGGGGGATGGGCGCCGAGCTGGGCCACATGCAGGCGGTGCCCGGCGGCCGCCCCTGCGGCTGCGGCAACAACGGCTGCTGGGAGCGGTACGCCAGCGGCACCTCGCTGCTGATGGACGCGCGCAACAACGCGCAGGCCGACCCGGAGGGCGCCGCCCACCTGCTGCGGCTCGGCGGCGGCACGGCCGAGGGCATCCAGGGCGAGCACGTGACCGAGGCCGCGCGCCAGGGCGACAGGGCGGCGCTGGCCGCCTTCGAGTCGCTCGCCCAGTGGCTCGCCCAGGGGCTGGCCGACATGGCGGCGGTCCTCGACCCCGGGTGCTTCATCATCGGCGGCGGCGTCTCCGGCGCGGCGGACCTGTTCGCCGACCGGGTGCGCGAGGAGTTCGCCGCGCGGCTGACCGGCCGGGGCCACCGCCCGCTCGCCGAGATCAGGGTGGCCGAGATGGGCCCCTCGGCGGGGCTGGTGGGCGCCGGAGACCTGGCCCGGCTCCGCTGACGGCGTGCTGCGGGTCGCCACCTACAACGTCCGGGGGCTGAAGGACGACCGCAGGGCGCTGGTCCGGGTGATCAGGGCCCTGCGGCCCGACGTGCTGTGCCTGCAGGAGGCGCCCCGCCTGCCCGGCTGGCGGCGGGAGCGGTGCGCGCTGGCCCGCGCGGCCGGCCTGTCCGTGGCCGCCGGAGGCCGCGTGGGCGGGACCGCCGTGCTGATCTCCCCGGCCGTACGGCTCCTGCGCGGGCATGGGCACCGCCTGCGGTGGTTTCCCGGGCTGGAGTGGCGGTCCGTCGCGCTCGCCGTCGTAGAGAAGGTCGTAGAGAAGGTCGTGGAGAAGACGGTGGAGAAGGACCGGGAGAGGTACGCCGTGTGCTCGGCCCACCTCGACCTCGTGGCGGGGGCGCGGCTGCGCCACGCCGCCCAGATCATGCCGATCCTGGAGCGCGCGGCCCGGCAGTCCGGGGCCGCGCCGGTGCTCGCCGGGGACCTCAACGAGGTTCCCGGCTCCCCGGTCTGGCGTCTTCTCTCGGGACGCTACACGGACTGCTTCGCCGCCGTGCGGGACGCCGAGCCGCGGATCGGGACGGACGGAGAGGACGGCCGGGCGGGCGCGACGTTCCCGGCCCGCGATCCCCGCGTGCGCATCGACGCGATCTTCGCGGGGCCCGGCCTGACCGTCGTGTCGTACGGCGGCGCGGACGTCCGGCCCGGGGACCTGTCCGCCGCGAGCGACCACCTGCCGGTCGTCGCCGAGATCGCCGTGACGCCGTCCGCCGGGGCCTGACGCGGCCGTCCGCCGGGGCCGACCCGGCCGGGAGCGCCCGCACGACTGCGGCCAGGGCCTGGACCCGCCGCGGGTGGGCGTCGCGGCCGCCGGGGGCCTGACGCGGCCGGGAGCGCCTCCACGGCTGAACCGGCCCCGGCGGGCCGGGCGGTGGAGGTTCGGGTGGTGGAGGTTCGGGCGGTGGGGATTCGGGCGGTGGGGATTCGGGCGGGGTGCCGCGGCTTCCAGGTGGGCGCGGAGACCGCCGGCAGGGCCGCGTTTCCGCATCTCGGGGTGACCGGATTCGCGACCTGTGTGACGGGGAGTGCCCGGTCACCCGTACGATCGTTTCATGACCCGCCGCCTCACACGGCGTGCGGTGCCGTTGTGTGTGCTGTCCGCCGGCCTGCTGGCCGGACTCCTCCCGTGCGCCACATCGGTCGCGCACGCGTACGCAGGGATCGTCCGTGCCCAGGTGGGGCGCGGCCCGTCGGGGGACGAGGTCGCCCAGGACGCGGGCTCCTCCACCGGACGGCTCCAGCCCGACGGCTCGCTGTCGGACGTGGCCGGCCTGTCGGCCACGGACATCTGGGCCGTGGGCCAGCAGAACGCCTGGGACTTCTGGCGCAACCAGGGGATCATCACCCACTGGAACGGCTCCTCCTGGAGCGAGGTGCCGATCAGGGGCGACGCCACCGGCGCCGGCCACCTTCGGTCGGTCGCCGCCGCCTCCGCCTCCGAGGTCTGGGCCGTCGGCGACGGCCACGACGGCCTGCCGTACGTCGCCAAGGGCTCGCGTGACGGGTTCGACCGCGTCGGCGTGCCGCAGCTGCGCACCGGCGACTGGCTCGGCGGTGTCGCGGCCTCCTCCGGGCGGGTGGTCGCGGTCGGCAGCCGGGACGGCAAGGCGTTCCTGCTGAGCAGCGGCGGATCCGCCAAGGGCACGACCTGGAAGACCGTCCAGGGCCCCGTGGGCGCGATGTACGGCGTGGCGTTCGCGGGCCGGTCGGACGGCTGGGCGGTGGGCGACACCGGCTCCGGCCCGCTGGCCATGCACCTGACCGGCGGCGGGTGGAAACAGGCCGACCTGCCGGCGATCAAGGGCGGCTTCCTGCGGGACGTGTACGCCGACGGCCGCAAGCGTGCGGTCGCGGTCGGCGGCGTCTACCAGCGCGACGGCGGCATCGCGCCGCTGGTGCTCGCTTGGGACGGCAAGCAGTGGAAGCGCGTGACGCCGCCGGAGCGGCGCGCCGAGCTGTACGGCGTCACGGGGGACAGCGACGGCAGGTTCTGGATCTCGGGGTACGACCCGAAGCACGAGGGCGAGGGCTTCCTGCTCCGCTACGACGGATCGCACTGGACCACGCTTCGAGGCCCGAAGCCGGCCGGCGATCGGACGGTGCGGCTGCAGGCGGTCGCGCACGTCGGCGATCTCACCATGGCGGTCGGTCACGTCCTGGACGGCAAGGGCCGCTACACCGACCTCGTGGAGCGGTTCGGCCCGCCTCCCGCCGACGGCCACACGGTGAAGGCGGCCGGCGAGACCGAATGAACACGGGCACCCCGGAGCCCGGGCCCGGCCCGGGGCGTGCTCCGACGTACCGGCCGCGGCAGACGGCCTCGCCCCGGTCAGACGGCCGAGCCGTGGTCAGACGACCGCGCCGTCGTCCCAGCCGGAGTCGGCGGGCGGGCCGTCGCCCATGCGTACGACGAGGATCACGAACCCCGCGATGAACGCGGACACCGCGGCGAACACGATCCAGCCGTCCATGGGCCACTGAAGCAGAGCGGCCAGGAGCAGGTAGGCGGGGCCGCCGAACAGCGCCAGCCAGGAGAGCCGGCTGAGGGTGTCGCCGTGCGGAAGCGGCGGAGGGGGCGGCGGGATGAAATGATCGTCGTCGCCGGAGGTGGGAGCCTGTTCCTCAGCGGTCCGGTCGTCGTCCCGGACCTCGTCGCCGAGAGCGTCGTCGCCGAGGGCCACGCCGCCGGAGGCACCCCCGCCGGGGGCGTCGTCGCCCGCGTCGGTCTCCTCGGTGACGTTCTCCCGGTCAGGCCATGGTTGTTCGGCCGAGGCGTCCTCGGCTGTCTCGTTGAACGAGGCGACGATCTGGCGCCAGACCTCGTCCTCGTCACTTTGCGGCGTCACGTCGATCCCGGGTCACAAGTCCTTCGTCAAGGGTACCGAGGCGTGGGAGCGGATGAACTCCAGGCTCCCTTCGAAGATCACAGGCGCGTCGTTGTCGAGAGTGGCCACGTGATAGCTGTCCGCCAGCTCTCTGACCTCCAGATTGTTTCCCATTCTCGCCTGCAGGAACGCGACGCTCCCCGGCTTTACCACGTGGTCGTTCCTGCTGTGGAACACCAGCACCGGCTGGGTCACCTTGGCGATGTCGGACTGGACGAGCTTCCACAACCGGGGCAGCGTGGCGGCCGCCCGGACGGGCGTACGCGCATAGCCGAGCTCGCTCATGCCCTCCTTCTTGATGTCGCCCGCCACCCCCGGGATCGAGCGTACGACGTACTTAAGGGCCGGGGCCAGCCGCAGCAGCGGCACGTCGTTGACGACGGAAGGGTTGACCACCACGACGCCCGCGACGGCGTCACCGTGCACCTCGGCCAGGCGCAGCGCCATGCAGCCGCCGAGGGACAGGCCCATCACGAACGCCTCCGCGCACCGTCCGCGCAGGTCGGCGAACGCCTTGTCGAGCTCGGCGTACCAGTCCTCCCAGCGGGTGCGGCTCATCTCCTGCCACGTCGTCCCGTGTCCTGGCAGACGCGGCAGGGACACCGTCAGCCCCGCCTCCGCCAGGTGTTCACCCCAGGGCCGCAGCGACTGCGGCGAGCCGGTGAATCCGTGACAGAGCAGGACGCCGATGTCGCCGCCCTCATGGTGGTACGGTTCCGCACCGGGCAGCACTGGCATGGGTGACCTCCGTGAAACGGCGGCGTGTTCCGCCCGATACTCGCACGTTGGTCAGCGTTAGTGCGAGAGGGCTGGGCGTGCGAAGATGACTGCACATCCGAGCCGAGGGGGTGCCCACGTGTTTTATTGGGTGGTGAAGGCCATCCTCTGGCCGATCCTCCGCTTCGTGTTCCGCCCCTGGGCCGAGGGGGTGGAGAACGTGCCGAAGGAGGGCCCGGTCATCCTGGCCGGCAACCACCTGTCGTTCGCCGACCACTTCTTCGGGGCCGGATTCCTGCCCCGAAAGGTGATTTCCCTGGGCAAGGCCGAATATTTCACCGGCCGCGGGCTCAAAGGCGTGGTGAGCCGCGCTTTCTTCTCGGGCGTCGGCACCGTCCCGATCGACCGTTCCGGCGGCAAGGCGAGCGAGGCGGCGCTCCGCACCGGCCTGCGCATCCTCAGGGAGCGGCAGGTGCTCGGCATCTACCCCGAGGGCACCCGCTCGCCCGACGGCCGCCTTTACAAGGGCAAGACGGGTGTGGCCCGGCTCGCGCTGGAGTCCCGGGCGCCGGTGATCCCGTGGGCGATGGTCAACACGTTCGAGATGATGCCCCCCGGCCGGCTGATCCCCAGGTTCGGCATCCGCCCCGGCGTCCGCTATGGCAAGCCGCTCGACTTCTCCCGTTACTACGGCATGGAGAACGACCGCCTTGTGCTCCGGGCGGTCACCGACGAGATCATGTACGCGCTGATGGAGCTGTCGGGCCAGGAGTACGTCGACAAGTACGCGGCGGCGGCCAAGACGGAAACGACCCGGGCGGCTCGCGAGAAGTCCTGATGTTTCCGGCCGGACGGCCGACGGGCGTCGCCCGCTTCGTGTGTCCGCCGAGTCCCACGGGCCGCGTGAACCGCTCGCCTGCCCGCGTGAACCGCTCACTTGTCCGGGTGAACCGCTCGCTTGTCGCGCACAGCCGCGCAGGCCGGAGGGGGTAGCCCATCAGCCGCGCAGAGCCCTGCCGAGTTCCGTCGCCGTCATGCCCCGAGTGGACATCCTGGGCCGGCGCCGCGCCTGGTACCGGCAGTCCCAGGAAGCAGGGACATCTGGCTGCCCACCGCGCCGTTCCGGAGAGTGGAGGCATGACGACAACACTGATCACCGGAGCGAACAAGGGCATCGGCCGCGAGACCGCCCGCCGGCTCGTCGCCGCGGGTCACACCGTGTACGTGGGCGCGCGCAACGCCGAGCGCGGCCGCCGGGCCGCGCAGGAGCTGGGCGCGCGGTTCGTCCTTCTCGACGTCACCGATGACGCCACGGTCGAGGCGGCGGCCAAGACCATCGAGGCGGACGGCGGGCTCGACGTGCTGATCAACAACGCGGGTGTCGAGCCCCGCGTCGAGGGCAACGCCATTCCCGCCCCCGAGTCCACGACCGCCGACCAGGTGCGCGCCGTCTTCGAGACGAACGTCTTCGGCCTGGTCCGCGTCACCCACGCGTTCCTGCCGCTGCTCAAGCGCTCGGCCGCGCCGGTCGTGGTCAACGTCAGCAGCGGCCTGGCCTCGCTGACCGCCCTGTCCGACCCCGCCCACCACGCGCACTTCTACCCGGGCCTCGCCTACCCGGCGTCGAAGACCGCGGTCAACATGCTCACCGTGCAGTACGCCAAGGCGTTCCCGCAGATGCGGATCAACGCCGTCGAGCCCGGCTTCACCAAGACGGACCTGAACGGCAACACGGGCACGCAGACCGTCGAAGAGGCGGCCGAGATCATCGTCCGGATGGCGGAGATCGGCCCCGACGGTCCGACCGGCGGCTACTTCGACATCAACGGGCCGCTGCGCTGGTGAAGCCGTACGGCGAACGCGGATGGAACCGGTCCCGGCGGGCGGCCTGCGGCCGACTCCGCAGGCCGCCTGCCGCCGGTTCTCCCGCACGCTGATGTCCACGCTGACGGAGCTTCCCGGCCCAGGAGTACGTCCGACAGGTACGCGGCGGCGGCCAAGACGGAAACGACCCGGGCAGCTCGCGAGAATTCCTAATACTTCCGGACCGGACGGGTAACGTTGCGGTGTTCGCCGCGCACCTTGGGACGTTCAGACACGTTCGGATCGGAAGGCGTAGGAGCATGCCAGCACGCAGGCACCGCACATGGGCCGAGCCCGGCGCCGCGAGGCACGGAGCGGGTGACGGCGCGGGTGACGGATTGGACGGCCCGTCCATGATCCCGGCGAGCGGGTCCGCCGTACCCCGCGAAACCACGGCCCGGCACGCGGACGGGAACACGGCCTGGTACACAGACGGGGATACGGCCTGGTACACAGCGGGGTGCGCGGCCGGGGACAGGGCGCGGCGCGCCGCTCGCGGGCGCCGCGCCGGAGACGCCGTCCGCGAAGCCACATCCCGGGTCGCCGCCTGTGGGCGCCGTGTCCGGGCCGCCGGTCGCGGGCGGCGGATTCGGGTCGCCGCGTGCGGGTGCCCGGCATGAGCGTCCGCGAGAAGCAGCAGGCCGAGACGGGATATCTGCCGCACCGTCAGATCCTGGTCGTGCTCTCCGGAGTTGCGGCCGGAATGCTGCTGGCCGCCCTCGACCAGAGCATCGTCGGCACGGCCCTGCCGCGCATCGTCAGCGAGCTCGGCGGCCTCGACAAGTTGTCGTGGGTGGTCACCGCCTACCTGCTCACCTCGACCGCGGCGACCCCGCTGTGGGGCAAGATCTCCGATCTGTACGGCAGGCGGACGATCTTCCAGGCCGCCATCGGCATTTTCCTGCTCGGCTCAGTGCTGGCCGGGCTGAGCCAGAACATCGGTCAGCTCATCGGCTTCCGGGCGATCCAGGGCCTGGGCGGCGGCGGGCTGATGGCCTTGGCGTTCAGCATCATCGGCGACGTCATCCCGCCGCGTGAACGCGGCCGATACCAGGGCTACTTCGGCGCCGTGTGGGGCACCTCCAGCGTCGCCGGGCCGCTGCTCGGCGGCTTCTTCACCGACGGCCCCGGCTGGCGGTGGATCTTCTGGATCAACCTGCCGATCGGGCTTATCTCGCTCGTCGTCACCTCGATGGCGCTGCGGATCCCCTTCACCCGGCGCAGCCACCGCATCGACTACCTGGGCGCGGCGCTGATCGTGGCCGGGGTGTCGTGCTTCCTGCTCTACCTCGACTGGGCGGGCGGCGACATCGGCTGGACGGCTCCCGGCTCGCTGGCCCTGCTGACCGGATTCGTGGGGTTCGCGGCGCTGTTCGTGTTCGTCGAACTGCGGGCGGCCGAGCCGATCCTGCCGATGCGGTTGTTCCGCAACAAGATCTTCAGCGTGGGCAACGCCTTCAGCTTCCTCGCGGGCCTGGCGATGTTCGGCGGCATGATCTTCCTGCCGGTCTACCTCCAGGCCGTCCAGGGCATGTCGCCGACCGTGTCCGGCCTGGCGCTGCTGCCCGCGGTCTTCGGCATCTTCTCCACGTCCATCACCTCCGGCCAGATCATGAGCCGGACCGGCCGATACAAGATCTTCCCGATCCTGGGCGGGGCGGTCCTCCTGGTGGCCATGTGGCTGCTGTCCACGATCAAGGTGGACACGCCGTACTGGCAGGTGGCGGTCTACGCCTACCTCTTCGGCGCAGGGCTCGGGTTCACCATGCAGACGATCGTCACGGCCATCCAGAACGCGGTGGAGCGCGCCGACATGGGCGTGGCGACGAGCTCCACGACGTTCTTCCGGATGATGGGCGCCGCCATCGGCACGGCGATCATGGGCGCGGTCCTCACCAACCGGCTCACCCACTACCTGACCGTGGAGTTCGGTGGCAGGATGCCGCCGGGGCACGTGGACGCCAACAACGTGCAGGCGATCCAGCAGTTGCCGCAGCCGGTCAAGGATCACGTGCTGGTCGCGTTCACCAGCGCGATCGACGACGTGTTCCTCGCCAGCCTGCCCTTCGTCGCCCTCGCGCTGGTCGTGGCCTTCTTCCTCAAGGAGATCCCGCTCGCCGCCCGGAGCACCGACGGCCCGGCCGCCATGGGCTGACCGAGCACGCAGCCGGCGGCGGGATACGCCCCACGAACGGGCGGTCCGCCGCCGGCGTGGCAACGCGTGCAGGTCTGTCGTGCAGCTCTCACGTGGCGAGCCGGTCTCGCGCGCGGATCTCTTGTGCGGGTCTCGCCTCTCGCGTGGAGCTCTCGCGCGTCTCGCCTCTCACATGTGGCGTGGGAGCATGCTCAGGCGAGCTGGGCGCGGATCTCGCGGATGTGGGCCGGGGTGGTGCGGCAGCAGCCGCCCACATAATGGGCGCCGAGCGAGGCCCACCCGGCCGCCGCCCTGCCGAACTCGACGGGATCGGCGAGCCCCAGCCAGCGCCGGTTAGCGGCGTCCCACGTCTCGCCCGAGTTGGGGTAGACGATCGAGGCCCCGCGCTTGATCAGGTCCGGGATGAAGCGCGGCGCGGTGCAGTTCACGCCCACGGCGACCACCTGCGGGAGGTCCGCGAAGATCGCTGCCGACTCCTCGAACGGCGTCCCGTCACTGATGTGCTCGCCGTCCCGGCAGGAGAAGGTGACCCACGCCTTCACGGTCGGCGTCTCGCGCAGGAGCCTCGCGAGCGCCCGCGCCTCGGTCTGGGAGGGGATCGTCTCGCACGCCAGCAGGTCGGCCCCCGCGCCGACGAGGATTTCGAACCGCTCCCGGTGCCACTCGGTGAGGCCGTCCTCGTCCAGGTCGTAGTCACCGGTGTACTCCGCGCCGTTGGCCAGGTAGGCGCCGTACGGTCCCACGCTCGCGGCGACGAGCCCGTGCCCGGCCTCGTCCCTCGCCTGTACGGCAAGCGTCACCGACAGCCGGATGAGGTCGCGGGCCTCCTGGGTGGTGAGGCCGTGCCGTACGAACCCGGGGATGCTCGCCTGGTAGCTCGCCGTGGTGGCGACATCGGCTCCGGCCGTGAAGTAGTCGAGGTGCGCCTGACGGATGACGCTGGGATCGTCGGTGAGCAGCCGTGCCGACCACAGGTCGTCGCTCAGGTCACAGCCGAGTGTCTCCAGGTGCGTGGCGAGACCGCCGTCGAGGACGATTGGGTTCATACCGGGCAACCCTACGTGCTCACGCGGGGAACCGGCGTCGCGGCCTCACCGTCGGCCGGACCGAGTCTCGGACGCCTCTGGCCGGTCGGCCGAGCCGGTCGAGGCGCGGCATTGTGCCGCGTGCAGATGGTGCGCGAGGTCCGCCGTGTGCGGTGGAGTCGCGGGGCCGTATGGCGCGGCCTGAAGGCCGAGCCGGGCTCGGGGTCGGCTGTGATGCGGCGTGGGAGGCCGCGGGGTCCACTGTGTGTGGTGGAGGTGCGGGGCCGTATGGCGCGGCCTGAAGGCCGAGTCGGGCTCGACTGCCGGTTCCCCGGCCGAGTCGGAGCAGCGACCGGCTCTCCTGCCCGCACAGGCCGCGACACCCGAACAGCTCACGCTCCTGCAGGCAACAGCGCGCCGGTCGCCCGCGAAGTCCACGCCCAGGGGTCGGCTCTACTGCGGCGCGGGAGGCCCGCCGTACGTGGGGGAGTGGCTCAGCGGGCGTCCGCTGGCTGGCTGGGTGCCCACAGCTGATCGGCGTCACCGGCGGCGAGACGACCTCGGTACACGTCGATCTTGTGGTCGATGAGCCTGAGGTTCTCCTGTATTTCGGCGAGCTTGGCGGCCACCTCCGCGCGGTGGGCTTCGAGGAGGGCAAGCCGTTCCTGCTCGTTGCCGGCTCCTGCGGAGACGAGCTGGGCGTAGCGCCTGATGGCCTTGATGGGCATGCCGGTGGCCCGCATTTTCGTGCAGATGACGATCCACTTGAGGTCGACCCCGTGATATCGCCGCTGGCCGCCGGTGGTGCGGCCGACGGGGGAGACGACCAGACCGGCGCGTTCGTAGTAGCGCAACGTGTGCACGCTGACACCGGTGCGGCGGGCGGCTTCGGCGATGCTCAGCCCCTCCTCCGGCACCGGGTGAGCGGGCTTGGACCTCGCCTGCGTATCCACTTCGAGCATGTTCGAAAGCCTAACCTCGTGACCGTTACCCGAAGCGGGTGCCGCCAGTCACCGGCGCCGGCTCGGTCGGGCTCGCGGAGCGGACCATCCCCGCGACGGCGACGCATGCCGATCGGACCGCAGGCCCGGTCGGCGGATCTGCCGATCACCAATACGGCCGTCTCCGGAATGCCCGCGCGAGGCCCCGGCACGGCAGCCTCCATCGGCCTTCACCCGCCTCCACCGGTCTGAGCGGCGTGCACCCATCTAGACAGCCCACCTCGGTGGCCTCCGTCGGTGGCCAGACCGGTAGTGCCGAAGGAGGACCGGTAGGGCCGTACCGGAATCGCGATCGCCGGGACGATCTCGGGAACGATTCGGGAACGATCTCGGACCAAGAGGCTGGACTGCGTTCTCTCCGGCGGCCACGCTTTCTGCGACCAGCGACCAGCGACCAGCGACCAGCGACCAGCGACCAGCGACCAGCGACCAGCGACCAGTGATCGGCGATCGGCGAGCACGCGGCTGGCTCTCGCGGTGAGGAACCGATCGACAATCTCAGGCGTTGGTGGCATATGGGGCTGAAAGGGCTTCTCAATCGGTTGCTGCGCCGCCGGTCTCCCGTCCCCGCAGGTGGACGCGACGATCGGCCTGACACGGGAGGGGTGAGGGAGCCTCGGCGTCCTGCACCCACCCCGCCGTCCGATGTCATTCGCCTACCCGAACCCTCGTAAAGGGCTCCGCTTACAGCGGAACCCGAAGCGGCCGGGGCCCGGCTTCCTCGCCGGGCGTCCCGGCCGCACTCGTTTCAGCCCTGTCGTGTCGCGGCCTCTCCCGGATGGCGTCTCACGATCGCTTCCAGAAAGGACGCCGGCCCTCCTTCGGTCCGGGCGCGGAGCCCGGGGAACCCAAGGGACCCGGGAACGCGTGCCCAGGGGTCGTGGACCCGGGGGACGTCGGGCCTGTCGAGCCGACGCCGGGCCCGCCGGTCAGGATGGTCAGCAGATCGACCGTCCGCCGCCAGAGGTCGTCGAGTGAGACCTCGGCCCACTCGGCTCTCTCCAGGTCGGCAGCGAGTGCGGCGAGATCCGGGTGACCACCTGCCATCTGCGCGAGGACGCGCAGGCGACTGGCGAGATCCGCGAGATAACGCCGCCGCTCCCACTCGGGCAGCGACTCCGCCTCGCCCAGCTTCGCGAGTTCCTCGGCCAGCAGCGGCCGGATGCCCTCGAAATCCGTGACAGGGGCGAACCCTTCGCCGGGATGCGGAAGGAAACGACCGATGGAGAACCCACGGGCGCCCCGTCTCCGAGCCGGTGCGGGCGCGCCGGCGTAAGGCGGGGCAGGCGGTGCGGCCGGGGGTGCGCCGGGCGGCGGAGCCGCCGCGATGGGCCCTTCAGCCGCCGCGGCGGAAGGCATCTCAGGGCGGGCCGTGGTGAACGCGGCCATTCTCGCCATCATCGGAGCGGCGGGTGCCACCATCGGCATCGCGGTCGGCATCTCCCAGCCGCTCGGCGGTTCGACCGGCTGGATCACCCGGTGCTCCGGGCCGCCTTCGCCGGTGACGCGGGTGTCGACGGCCACGAAGGCGGTGAACCGGCACAGCACGCCGAAACGCAGTGAGACGTCGACGATCCGCCGTTCGAGGGAGTGGTCGCCCATGGCGTATCGGTCTTCCAGGGCGCGCAGATATGCCCGTGCCCACACGGCCCGGGCCGCCGGGTTGCGGACGGGACGGCCCTCGATCCGCTCCTCCCAGGGGCGGCCGTCGGCCGTACGGCCCTGCACCGTGAGGGCTCCGGCGGGCCGCCGCCCCCGGTAACGTCCGCTCACGACCAGAGGGACGCCGGGGTAGAGCGAGCCGGCATGCGTGACGGTGTCCGCCACGAGATCCACGCCTTCCGCCTTCAGCGCGATGTCCGTCACCAGCGGCGATCCGATGCGGCGGTGGATGTGCTCCATCGCCGCGTCGAGCCGGTCCTCCGACTCGACCAGCTCGCACCGGCCCGAGCCGGCCAGGGCCAGCCGCCCGAGGAACCCCGCGTTCACCGCCCTGTCGATGCCCACGGTGTGCACCCGGATGCCGTGCAGGCGGGAGCCGATGCGTTCGAGGATCTGGTCTTCGTTGCCCACCTGGCCGTCGGTCACCAGGACGAGCACGCGGTCGCGTGCCTGTTCGCGGGACGGGCCGGATCCGCCGTACCCGCCGTCCCCACCCGACCGGCCGGGGTCCGTGCCGGTGGCCGCCCCCGGGGCGGGCGCGGTGTGGGTCGGCGCGGTGTGGCCTGGCATGTTGTGGCCCGGCATGTTGCCGGTGGGCGCGGTGTGGGTGGGCGCGGTGTGGGTGGGCGCGTTGTGGTCATCGAGCAGCCGCAGGGCCTCCTCCAGGGGAGCGAGCATCTCCGTGCCCCCGCGTGCGTCGAGCCGGGACAGGTGCTCGACGGCGCGGTATCGGTTGCGGTCGGTAGCCTCCACCAGGCCGTCGGAGAAGGCCCGCTCCACGACCGAATCGAACGAGAGCACGGCGAACCGGTCATGCCGGGTGAGCGTGTCGACGATCCGGGCGGCGGCGCGCCGTGCGGCCACCATCTTCCAGCCCGTCATGCTGCCGGATCGGTCGAGCAGCAGGACGACGTCACGGGACGCGGTGCGGGTGCCGTCATCCGGCGGCGGCAGCAGGGTCAGCACGAAGGTTCCCTCGGCGTCAGCCGGGTCCCTGGCCGGGTCCTTCGCTGTGCCCTGTGCCCTGTCCTCCGGTGTGCCCTTCGCGGCGCCGCTGCCGTCAGCCGTGCCGCTGCTGTCGGCCGTGCCGCCGTCGTGGGCCGTGCCCTCGTCGCCGGGCGAACCGGCGTCCGTGGCGTCGGCGGCGTCGTCCGGCACGAGCGCGAGTGACGAGGAGGCGTCGAACGCCAGGCGCAGGATGAAGTCACGGTCGAGCCGCTCGCCGGGCCGCAGCCTGATCGTGTCGCCCTCCCGATCGACCTCGTGCAGGCTGGAACGGACCTCACGCAGGTCGAGCCCGGTGGGGTCGATCGTCGCCGCGAGCGACAGCCGTACGGGATAGGGAAAGCCGGGAAGCAGGACGGGCGGCGTGATCCGGGATGCGTCGGGCACGGCGTCGGTGTCGGGCGCCACGCCGCCGCCCGCCGACGGGCCGGACAGCGGAGCCCCGGGGATGTAGCGGGGTGCCACGACCAGCGGGAAGCGGAACTCGGCAGCGCCGTCCTCGTAGGGAAGCGGCTGGCTCAGCGTGAGGCGGACCACCACGCGCTCCCCGGGGACGATGTTGCCGACCCTGATCGTGAACACGTCGGGCCGGTCCTCCTCGGCGATCGCCGCACGCCTCCCCTCGGAGAGCGCCCGGTCGTAGTCGGCCCGCGCCTGCCCGCGCTCCTTGAGCACGCCCTCGATGACCCGGTCGTCCGCCTCCATCCGGAAGGCGGTGACCGCGGCCCGCGGCGGCAGCGGGAAGACGTACGTCGCCTCCAGCGACACGTCGAAGGCATTGCGGAAGGTCTGGACGACCTCGACGCCCGCCACCAGTCCGGTGACGTGGGCGGTGACGTCCACGCTCTCCAGGGGAAGGTTGCCCTTCTCGGTCTCCAGCGCTCCGAGCCCGGCGTCCGGCACGGGCCGGCACTCCTCCGGCCGCAGAGGTGTGATGGGAACGGTCATGGCGTCATCCCTCCAGCGGGTCGGACGTGTCGGAAGCATGTGGATCGAGTGCCGAGGCGTCGTGGGGGGCGCGGGCGCTCTCGAACGGCCCGGCCAGGCCGAGCGCGGCGAGGGCCGCGAGAAGTGGAGCCGCGGCCCGGCGCAGCGCCGCCACCTCGTGGCCGTCCGGGACCCGGTGAGCCCGGTCGAGCAGGACCGTCACCCCGGGCGCGAGCCGCACGCCGTGCACGACGTCCGGGAGTGCGACCTCCGAGAACGTGAGGTCCGGAAGCACGACGTCGAGGGGCGCGGCGTTCATGGGCCCTGTGCTCATGGGCCCTGTGCTCATGGGCCCTGTGCTCATGAGCCCCGTGTTCATGAGCCCGGCGTTCAAGGGCCCGGTTTCCGTGGGCCCGGTGTTCGCGGGTGTGGCGTCAACAGTCGCGGCGTCCCCGCGTGCGATGTCCTCATGCGGGGTGTTCCCGTGCAAGGCGTCTCCGCGCGTGGCGCCTCTGCGCGGGGAGTTCCTGTGGGGGGTGTCTCCGTGTGCGATGTCTTTGTTCGGGGTCAGGTAGTGGCCTGAGCCGGCCGTGGCGGCGGATGAGGCCGGGCGCGCCCAGAAGCGGTCGCGGGCCGCAGGCCGTGCGATGTCCGGGATGGCGGGCTCGGCGTCGGTTTCCGGGTTCGCCCCGTAGCTCGCCCCGTGCCAACCGGGCGCCGGTGGTGCCGGAGGGGACGGCGGGCCGGGAGGACGGTCCGCGGCGCTCACCGGAGCCGGGACCGCCGGGCGGTGCGGAGGGGGCGGGGAAGGCGGAGCGGGCGGGGAGAGCGGCCGGGGCGCCGGTCCTGGCAACGGCTCGGTGAGCCCGGCGACGCGCATAAGCATGGCGTCGGTCGCGCCCGCCAGTTCCGCCTGGATGTCGGCGATGGACCGGCCCTCCGCCTGGCGGCGCTTCACGGCCACGAGCTGGAGCAGGTGACGGCGGCCATAGAGGGCCACCCGGCCGCGCCGGCCGAGCGGGGGGTCGAGCAGCCCGATCGTCGTGTACCAGCGGATGAGCCGTTCGTTCGGCACTTCGCGGACTCTGCCGTTGGCGCGCGGCTCAGGGCCGTTCGGGCGGGGCTCGGGGCCGTTGGCGCGTGACTGGGGGCCGTCGGCTCGCGGCCCGGGACCGCCGCTGCCCGGCTCCCGGCCCTTGGCGCCCGACTCGGGACCACCGCCGCTGCCCGGCTCCCGGCCGTGGACGCGCCGCTCCTGGCTGAGCAGGTCCGCCGCCCGCTCCGCCAGTTCGCCGATCGTCCAGGTGTCGCTCATGCCTCCACGATGACACTGTCATAATGACACTGTCAATATCGCCTCCGTCATGCGGCGTCATGGTTTTCGAAGAGTTCGTCTCGGTGAGGAACGCCGCTTCTCCCGCCGTTCACACGAAACGGATCGACTGGGTGCAGCGACGTGTGCGACGGGCCGCCGAGGGACAGGAGAACGCGAGGCGGGAAACGAGGGACGGCCCGCGCGGAACGAGCGAACGGAGGAGGGTGCGGCCCCTCCTGAGCCTGGACGGGCGAACCGGGCCCGGCGGGCACCACGCTCCACGCACCACGCTCCACGCACCACGCACCACGCATCACGCGCCGCACGCCCAGCCGGCCGGGGGTGCGGGGACTCGGCAGGCCCATCGGTGGGCGGTCGGCATGACCAGGGGCAGGGCGAGGAGGCGGTCAGCGGTGCAGGGAACTTCCGTCCGATCGGTGGCGCTCTCGGCGCTGCCGGGATCGTTGTGGCGCGCGGCGTTCGCACGGCCTGGCGACGGAGGTGAGCCGCCCGGTCACGAGCCGTACGAGTCCTACGGGCCGCCCGACCGCGAGCTGCACAAGTCCTACGGGCCGCCCGGCCCAGAGTCGTACGAGCCATACGAGTCGTACGGGCCGGGAGATCCGGATGACCCGTTCCCGGCGGACGTGCTGCGGGCCCTGCCGCCGGGTTTCGCCGCCCGGGTCGTGGCGCGGTCGGGAGAGCGTGCCGGGGGAGTCGTCTGGCCCGCGGCCCCGGACGACGGCGGCTGCTTCCCCGACGAGGACGGCTGGATATACGTGTCCAACTGCGCGCTGCCGCTGCTCGGCGGCGTGACCGCGCTGCGTTTCGCCCCGGACGGGACCCTGCGCGGCGGATATCGCATCCTGTCCGGCGCCGACCGCTGCGGGCCCGGCGCCGCCACGCCATGGCACACCTGGATCTCGGGCGAGCGGACGCCGTACGGCCGGGTCTTCGAATGCGACCCGTACGGCCGGCGCGCCCCCATGCCCCGGCTCGGGATGGGCCTGTTCACCCATGCCGGCGTGGCCTGTGATCCCGACCGGGGCGTCGTCTACCTCACGGAGGGGGAGCCGGACGGATGCCTGTATCGGTTCCGCCCGGACGACAGGGGCGACCTCACGACGGGCGTGCTGGAGGTGCTGGCCGGCGACCCCGGCGAGGAGTCCGTGACGTGGGAACGGGTGCCGATCCCGGCACTCCCCGACCATGTGCCCCACTATGTGCCCCTGCGGGAGCAGGTGAGAGGGGCCAGGAGGTTCGCGGGCGGCGGCGACTGCCACTTTTCCGATGGCCTGGTGCGGTTCGTCACCGAGGGCGATGGCCGGGTGTGGGCGTACGACGCCGCCCGCGAGTGTCTGACCGTGCTGCACGAAACGGCCGGGACGCCGGGCGGCTGCGCTGACGGCGGGTTCACCCTCGTCGCCGGTGACCGGGCGGCGCCGTTCCTGCGTGTCACGGGCGGCTGGGCCGTGACGGGGCCCGCGATGTCGCCCGACGGCGACCGGCTCTACTTCTCCTGCCGTCCGTCCCGGAGCGGGCGGCCCGCCCCGGCCGTCGTGACCGTCGAGGTCCGCGGGCCGTTCCATGATCTCTTCCGGGCCTGAACCGGCAATGGCCTGGCGAGGCCGGACGACACGGATCGCCGGGCCCTCCGCCGCGATCCGGCCCACTCGCCTGGCGGACCGCAGCCCCCGGCGTACGAGGGATGTCAGTCGCAGGGGTCGTGCGGCACGGCGGTGGTGGCCCTCCTGCCGGACGTGGCGACCGCGCTGAACTGTGCCGTCGTGAGCGCGTAGCCGACGTCGGCCTTCTCCGTGTCCGCCGCGAAGACCATCCCCGCCACCCGATCTCCGTCGGAGACCAGCGGAGCGCCCGACATGCCGGGTGTGATGGCCGCACCCTGGAAGCGATGGATCCGCAGTGAGACTCGCACGCGGTTGTAAATGTCGTACGACTCGGCGGGCTGGTCCGGCCGTACTTTGGCGGGCAGCTCGACCGGGACGGTCGCGCCCTTGTGGTAGCCGACGACCACGGCGGCGGTGATCGAGGCTTGCGTGAACCGCAGCGGCCGGGCGGTCAGCCCGGGCGCCCGCAGGACGGCGGCGTCGGCCTCCGGGTCGAAGGCCACCACCTGTGCGGCGAACCGCAGCCCGTCGCCGAGGACGACTTCCAGGTCGCGGTCCGCTCCTGCCACGGTGTGCGCGTTGACCATGACCCTCTCGGGTGCGTAGACGAATCCGGTCGCCTCCAGCGGTTTCCGGCAGGAGGAGGCGTAACCCCGGACCCGCACCACGCTGTGCGCGGCTTCGGACATGGCGGTGACCTCGGTCGTGGCCCCGGCTGCAGGGGCGGCGGGCCGTGCGGGCACATGAGCGCCCGCGCACCCTGCCGCGCCCGCTCCCGCGAGCACCGCCACGCAAACCGCGAGCGCGACACTCTGTCTCGGCGTTCTCACGGTCCGCCGCACCGGTCCCAGCACGAAGATCATGATAGGGACCGCCCGGACCACCCGGACCGCCCGGACCACCCGGACCGCCCAGATCGGCCGGGCGGGTCACAGGCCGCCTGGATCGACCTGGAAGGTCACAGGTCCTTGGCCCATATCTGGTCGGTGACGGGGATGCCCGACTCCTCGCTCGGATACTGCTCCACCAGCTCGAACCCGGCGGCCTGGTAGATCCGGCGGGCGCTGACGAGCACGTCGCGGGTCCAGAGCTCGATCCGGCTGTAGCCGGCCGACGCGGCGAAGCGCAGGCACTCGTCGACCAGGCGCCGCCCGATGCCCATGCCGCGGGCGGACGGCTCGACCAGCAGCAGGCGGAGCTGGGCCGTCGTGTCGCCTTTGCGCAGGCAGAAGACGCATCCCACCGGCTCGCCGTGCACCTCGGCGATCCAGGCCGCCTCCCGGCGGGGGTCCTGGTCCTCGACGTACTCGGCGACGATCCGCGCGACCAGGGCCTCGAACGCGGCGCCCCAGCCGTACTCCTCGCTGTAGAGGGCCCCGTGCCGGTGCACCACCCAGCCGAGGTCGCCCGCCCGCGGGGGCCTGATCACGTACGGCTCGCGCCGCTCGCCGGGCTCCAGCAGGCTGCGTACGGTGCCCATCGCGGTGACGAGCCGGCGGCGTTCCGGATCGGTCAGCTTGGCCAGGAGGGTCTCGATCTCGTCGGCCGAACGCCGGTCGAGCAGGGCGAAGGTGTCGCGGCCCTTGGGGGTGAGCCGTACGACCTGGCGGCGGGCGTCCTCGGCCGACCGCTCCCGGGACACGAGCCCGTCGCCTTCGAACCTGGTGAGGATCCGGCTCAGGTAGCCGGGGTCGAGATCGAGCATTGCCCTGACGTCGGCGGTGTCGGCGGCGTCCCTGGTGCCGAGCTCGAACAGCACCCGCGCCTCGGTCAGGGAGTAGGGGGTGTCGTGCATTCCCGACCCGAGCACGCCGATGACGGACGTGTAGAAGCGGTTGAACGCACGGACTTCGGAAACGATGTCCATTTTCCCTTGCCTAACTCAAGGAAATGATTGACGAAGTCAAAGATAGAGCCGCAGCGGCCGGTTGGGAAGACGCCACTCACGACGAGCGCGGTCTCGTCGTGCGAGACTGAGTTGGTCTGGTCGGCCGGGTGGCGTAGCCTCTCCTTTTGGTCTAGACCATTGAGATAGGCTCAGGCAGAATGCGGTGCGGTGGAGTGCCGGGGCCTGCGTCGGGCCGGCCGCGCCATTCCACGCGTAATCCCAGATGGAGGAAGAACCCGTCATGCGTATTGGAGTCCTGACCGGAGGCGGCGACTGCCCCGGGCTGAACGCGGTGATCCGCGGCGTCGTCCGCAAGGGCGTCGGCGTGTACGGGCACGAGTTCGTCGGATTCCGCGACGGCTGGCGTGGCCCTCTGGAGGGCGACACCATGCCGCTCGACATCCAGGCCGTCCGGGGCATCCTCCCGCGCGGCGGCACCATTCTCGGTTCCTCCCGCACGAACCCGATCAAGATCGAGGGCGGCGTCGAGCGGATCAAGGAGAACCTCGCCGCACAGGGCGTCGACGCGCTCATCGCCATCGGCGGTGAGGACACGCTGGGCGTGGCCAAGCAGCTGTTCGATCGCGATGTGAAGGTCGTCGGCGTGCCCAAGACGATCGACAACGACCTCAACGCCACCGACTACACCTTCGGCTTCGACACCGCGGTCAACATCGCGATGGAGGCCATCGACCGGCTGCACACCACCGCCGAGTCGCACCACCGCGCGCTGATCTGCGAGGTCATGGGCCGTCACGCGGGCTGGATCGCGCTGCACGCGGGCATGGCCGCCGGCGCCAACGTCATCCTCATCCCGGAGAAGCCGTTCGACATCGAGAAGGTCTGCGCCTACGTCGAGTCGCGGTTCAAGACCCGCTACGCGCCGATCATCGTCGTCGCCGAGGGCGCCCACCCGCTCGAGGGCCAGATGGCGCTGCAGGCGGGCGAGCTCGACGCGTTCGGCCACGTGCGTCTCGGCGGCATCGGCGAGGTCCTCGCCAAGGAGATCGAGAAGCGCACCGGCAAGGAGGCCCGCACCACGGTCCTCGGCCACATCCAGCGCGGCGGCACCCCGACCGCCTACGACCGCGTGCTCGCGACCCGCTTCGGCCTGGGCGCGATCGACGCGGTGCACGAAGGCGACTACGGCAAGATGGTCGCGCTGCGCGGCACCGACATCGTCCGCGTCGAGCTCGCCGAGGCGACCGCCGAGCTCAAGACCGTGCCGGTCTCCCGCTACGAGGAGGCCGAGGTCTTCTTCGGCTGATCGGTGCGGGCCCGTCACCCGGGCCCGCGCACGATCCTGTACGGCTCCCGCGTCGCCCCGCGGGAGCCGTACGCATGAAAGGCCCCGAATCACGCGAAGTGAGCCCCCCGGGCGCGGCGATTGCCCGAGTATGTGAGCGGAGGGCCCGGCCCTCCCCGGCTCGATCAGGAGAGGTCGCCGCGCGATGGGCATCGAGGGACCGTTCTGGCGGGCGATCGCGGTGTTCCGCGTGGCGTCGCTCGCGTACGCGGCGCTGCTCGTGCTCAGGGCGGGCGGCTACGCCCGTCCCGCCGTGGCCTGGGCCGTCGTCGGCGTGATGGCCGTCTGGACGGTCGTCATGCTCGTCCCGCCTCCCTCCGCACGGCGGGGGCCGCTGCTGGCCGCCGACCTCGTCGTCACGGTGGCGTGCCTGCTGGCCGCGCCGTACGCGCAGAGCCGCGACGACATGCTGGCCGGGGCGATCCCGATCACGGCGACCTGGGCGGCCGGCCCCGTCCTGGCGTACGGCGTGGCGCGGGGACGCCGCGCAGGTGCGGTCGCCGCCGCGGTCATGTCGGCGGCCGACCTGTGGCTGCGCAGCGGCAACGGGGTCGATCTCGCCTCGATCCCGGTGAACGGCGCCGTGCTCATGTTCATGGCCGGAGTGGTCGTCGGGCATGTCGCCCGGCTCGCGCGGGAGGCCGAGGAGCGCATGCGGCGCGCCGCGCGGATCGAGGCGGCCGGCCGCGAGCGGGAGCGGCTCGCCCGCGGCATCCACGACTCAGTGCTCCAGGTGCTGGCCCTGGTGCAGCGCAGGGGCGCGGAGATCGGCGGCGAGGCGGCCGAGCTGGGCAGGCTGGCGGGGGAGCAGGAGGCGGCGCTGCGGGCGCTGGTGCAGGCCCCGCCCGTGGCGGAGGAGCCGGATCCCGCCCCGCCGCCCGGTCTCCATGCTCCGGTGTGGCAGCGCCGCCGCCTCGCCCACACCTCTCCTGGTTCCACGGGGACCGGCGCGGCGGAATCCGATGTCGACCTGCGCGAGCTGCTGCGGCCGTACGGCACCTCCGGGGTGACGGTGTCCGCGCCCGCGACACCGCTGCGGCTGCCGGCCGGGAGCGCGCGGGAGGCGGCGGCGGCCGTCGGCGCGGCCCTCGACAACGTCGCCCGGCACTGTCCCGAGGGCACCCGCGCGTGGATACTCGCGGAGGAGGACGACGGCGCGGTCGTCGTCACCGTACGCGACGACGGGCCGGGCATCCCCGAGGGCCGGTTGGAGCAGGCGGCCCGCGAGGGGCGCATGGGCGTGGCCCGCTCGATCCGGGGCCGCGTGGCCGACCTCGGCGGCACGGTGGCCATCACCTCGTCGCGTACGGGAACGGAGATCGAGCTGACGGTCCCAGTGGGTGCGGACAAGGCGAGCGCGGACAAGGCGAGCGCGGACGAGGCGAGCGGGAGGCGGTCGTGAGCGGAGACGAACGGCTGCGCGCCGGCGATCCCGCGCGCCCGGCGGCCGGTGAGGGCGCCGGTCGCCGGGAACGCCCGCGGGTGCGGGTCATGGTGGTGGACGACCATCCGATGTGGCGGGAGGCGGTCGCCCGCGACCTGGCCGAGGCCGGGTACGACGTCGTCGCCACCACCGGGGAGGGCCGTCAGGCGCTGCGCGTGGCGGCGGCGGTGCGGCCCGACGTGGTGGTGCTCGACCTGCGGCTGCCCGACCTGCCGGGCGTCGAGGTGGCCCGGGGGTTCGGCGCGTCCGCCGTCCCGCCGCGCGTGCTCGTCCTGTCGGCCAGCGCCGAGGAGGAGGACGTCCTGGAAGCGGTCAAGGCGGGCGCTTCCGGATATCTCGTGAAATCGGCGAGCCGGGAGGAGTTCCTGGACGCCGTCCGGCGCACCGCCGAGGGCGACGCCGTCTTCACCCCCGGCCTGGCCGGGCTGGTGCTGGGGGAGTATCGCAGGCTGGCCCACCGGACGGCAGGCCCGGGCCGCGACGCCGCGCAGGACGGCCCCCGGCTGACCGACCGGGAGACCGAGGTGCTGCGCATGGTCGCCAAGGGCCTGACCTATCGGCAGATCGCCGAGCGCCTGGTGCTGTCGCATCGCACCGTGCAGAACCACGTGCAGAACACGCTGAGCAAGCTCCAGCTCCACAACCGCGTCGAACTGGTCCGCTACGCGATAGAGAAGGGCCTGGCCGAGCTCGACTAGCGCGGGGCCATCGACGGAGGTTCCTCCGGCGCGGTGACCGGCCCGGAGTCCGGGACGCCCCCGGCGCGACGACGCGGCAGGGCAAAGAATGGCGGGGCGCCGGGTGCTGATCGGCGCTGTCGCGGCGGCGGCATTACAGTGGGAAGCCTGCATCGCCGCGACGCGTTGTCCCTGGCGAACGTCCCCTGGCCGCAGCCCTCCCCGGCGTGACGGCCGTCCA
Organism: Microbispora hainanensis; assembly: GCF_036186745.1. Classification (NCBI taxonomy): domain Bacteria; kingdom Bacillati; phylum Actinomycetota; class Actinomycetes; order Streptosporangiales; family Streptosporangiaceae; genus Microbispora; species Microbispora hainanensis. The sequence goes on from NZ_CP108086.1 coordinate 5,059,315, forward strand.
CGTCCGTTCCGGAGGTTTCCACAGATGACCATGACCGCCCTCGGAGAGCCCTCGGTGCTGCTCAAGTTAGGCGAGGTGGTTCTGAAGGGCCGGAACCGCGAGATCTTCGAGATGCGCCTGCGGGCGAACATCAAGCACGCTCTCAAGGACCACCGGGTCGACATCCGCCAGCGGCACGGGGTGATCGCCCTGTTCCTGCCCGCGGGGACCGAGGTGGAGGAGGCCGAGGCCGTGGCGGCCCGCGTGGCCGACGTGCCCGGCATCGTGCTGGTCCATCTGGCCTGGCGGGTGGCGAAGGACACGGACGCGATCACCAAGGCCGCTATCGAGCTGATCAGGGACAGCGACGAGGTGGCCCGCAAGGCGCGCTTCGCCGTACGGTCGCGGCGTCGTGACAAGCGCTTCCCGCTGCGCTCGAACGAGCTCGACCGCGTGGTCGGCGGGGCGATCAACGACACCTACGGGCTGCCGGTCGACCTGAGCAACCCGGAGCTGACCGTGCACATCGAGGTGGACAAGGACGAGGCGTTCCTGTTCACCGGTGGCCGGCCGGGCCAGGGCGGCCTGCCGGTCGGCTCCAGCGGCCGGGCGCTGGCGCTGCTGTCCGGCGGCATCGACTCCCCGGTCGCCGCCTACCGCATGATGCGGCGCGGCCTGCGGGTGGACTTCCTGCACTTCTCCGGCATCCCGTTCACCACCTCCGAGTCGATCTACAAGGCGTACGCGCTGGTGCGCAACCTGGACAAGTTCCAGGGCAAGTCGCGGCTGTGGGTGGTGCCGTTCGGCAAGGCGCAGCAGTCGATCAGGAACTCCGGCCAGGACCGGCTCGCGGTGATCGCGCAGCGGCGGCTGATGCTCAAGACGGCCGAGGAGGTCGCCCACCGCATCCACGCCGAGGCGCTGGTCACCGGCGACAGCCTCGGCCAGGTCTCCTCGCAGACCCTCGCCAACATCACGGCCCAGGACCACGCCGTGGACCTGCCGATCCTGCGCCCGCTGATCGGCCTGGACAAGACCGAGATCATGGCCGAGGCCCGCAGGATCGGGACGCTGGAGATCTCCGAGCTGCCCGACGAGGACTGCTGCACGCTGCTCGCGCCCCGGCAGGCCGAGACCCGCGCGAAGATCGAGGACCTCAAGCAGATCGAGAAGCGCCTCGACGCCGAGGACCTCGCCGCCCAGCTCGCCGACTCGATCCAGCCGTACAAGCTCGACGTCTGAGCCCTCCCCGGCCTGGCAGGAGCCGGGGACCGCGTAACGCGGTCCCCGGGCCCAGCAGACGGGTTCAGGCGGGGATGGCGGACGGCGTCGTCGCGCCGGTGGCGGCGGTGCGGCCCACCAGCGGGGGGAAGTCGCGCATGACCGCCGCGAGGGCGTCCAGGTCGCCGTCCACCAGGGCCTGCGGGCCGTCGCACAGGGCCTGCTCGGGGTGGGGGTGCACGTCGACGATGAGGCCGTCCGCTCCGACCGCGACGGCGGCCCGCGACAGCGGCAGCACGAGGTCGCGCCGGCCGCCGGAGTGCGACGGGTCGACGATCACCGGCAGGTGCGACAGCCGCTGTACGACAGGGACCGCCGAGATGTCGAGCGTGTTGCGGGTGGCGGGCTCGTAGGTGCGGATGCCGCGCTCGCACAGCACGATGTCGAGGTTGCCGCGCTGGGCGACGTATTCGGCCGCCATGAGCCACTCCTCGATGGTCGCCGTCATGCCCCGCTTCAGCATGACCGGCTTGCCCGCCGCGCCCACTGCCTGCAGCAGCGCGAAGTTCTGCGCGTTGCGGGTGCCGACCTGCAGCATGTCGGCGTACGACGCGACGAGCGCCACGTCGTGGGCGTCCACGACCTCGGTGACGATCGGCAGCCCGGTCTGCTCGCGCACGTCGGCCAGGATGCGCAGGCCCTTCTCGCCCAGCCCCTGGAAGGCGTACGGCGAGGTGCGCGGCTTGTAGGCGCCGCCGCGCAGCAGCGTCGCGCCCGCGGCCTTGGCCATCAGCGCGGCCTCAAGCGTCTGTTCCGGGGTCTCGACCGCGCACGGGCCGGCGATCAGCGTGACGGTGTCCGGGCCGATCGGGACGCCGCGCACGGTCACCGTGGAGCGCTGCGGGTGGTTCTCCCTGCTCACGAGCTTGTACGGGGTGGAGACCCGCACGACGTCGGCGACGCCCGGCATGGCGCGCAGGTTGAGCGCGGCGAACTGCTCGACGTCGCCGATGAGGCCGATGATCGTGCGGTTCACGCCGCGGCTCGCGAACGCCTCGCCTCCGGCGGCGGCCACGACGTCGGTGATCGCCTCGATGTCGTCCTGCGTTGCCTCGGGGGCCATGACGATGACCATGGTGACTCCTGTCGCTGTTGATCGTGCGGGTCGGGGGAAAAACGACGAAGGCCCCGGGTCCGTTGGACCCGGGGCCTTCGTTCGCCGTGGCTGTCAGCGCAGCGCATGGAGGCGATCGGTCCTCACGGGTCCGTCGCCATACCAAAACGACCAAGCGGTGCGCATGCGACGAAATATAGCGCACGCGTCCTTGTCGTGCCGCACCCCCACCCCCAGGGGGCCGGTGCGGCCGTACTCCGGGCGGATGGCAGGATGGCGTGCGTGCCGGAGAACCCTGAGGAGGAGACGCGCCTGCCGCCGGGCCAGTACGTCCCACGTGGACGGCCCGTCGTCCACTACGGACGGGTCCCGGCGTTCCGCCCCGAGACGTGGCGGTTCCAGGTGTTCGGCGCCACGGCCTCGGGCCGGGTCCACGACTTCACGTGGGAGGAGTTCTCCGCGCTGCCCACGACGACCGTCATCGCCGACTTCCACTGCGTCACCAAGTTCTCCCTCATGGGCAACGAGTGGGGTGGCGTGCCCACGTCGGTGCTGCTCGACCGCGTGCCCCCGGCGCCCGGCGTGCGTCACGTCATGGTCTGGGCCGAGTACGGCTTCAGCGCCAACATGCGCATGTCCGACTTCGACCGGCCGGCCACGCTGTTCGCGACGCACCTCGACGGGAACCCGCTGTCCCCCGAGCGCGGCTATCCCGTACGGATCGTGGTGCCGCACCTGTACGCCTGGAAGAGCGTGAAGTGGGTGCGCGCGATCGAATACCTGACCGAGGACCGGCGCGGCTTCTGGGAGGAACGCGGCTATCACAACGTGGCCGATCCCTGGAAGGAGCAGCGCTACTCATACCAGGAGGACCCGGGCGACGGCCCACCGTGAGGCCGCCGAGCGGCTACGGTGTCCGGCGTGTCTTCAGCCGTCTGGGTCACGCTGTGCGCGCTCTGCGGGGTCTGCGGCGGCGCGCTGGGCCGCGCTCTCGCCGGTCGTGGGCCGGCGCCCGGCGCGCTGCCGGAGGAGGCGATGTTCCTCGCCCTGCGCGTCGCGGGGCTGGCGGCGGGCTCGCTGCGCGCCGGGCTCACCCGCGGCTCCGCGCGCCGCGCCGCGCGGCACCTGCGGACGCTGCTCGGCACCGCCGGCCTGGTGGTCGCCACGGGTGACCGCGTCCTGGCCAGGAACGGAACGGGCGTGCCGGCCGACGAGGCCGTCCTCGCGGAGGTGCGCGCGACCATGGCGGGCGGCAGGCCGCGCCTCGCCTCCGCCGCGGAAGGCGACCGGCACGGGGTGGTCGTCCCCCTGACCGTGGAGGGCAGGGCGGTCGGCGCGCTCGCGGCGTACGACACCGAGATCGGCGCCGGTCTGATGCGCACGGCGGCCGAGGTGGGCCGCTGGATGTCCGGCCAGCTCGAACTCGCCGAGCTGGACGCCTCCCGCCGGCGCACCCTGGAGGCGGAGACGCGGGCGCTGCGGGCGCAGATCTCGCCCCACTTCGTGTACAACTCGCTGACCACGATCGCCTCGTTCGTCCGGACCGATCCCGAGCGCGCCCGCGAGCTGCTGCTCGACTTCGCCGACTTCATCCGCTACGCGCTGCGCAGGGCGGCCGACTTCACCTCGCTCGCCGACGAGCTGAGCTGCGTCGACCGCTACCTGCTGCTTGAGCAGGCGAGGTTCGGCGACCGGCTGCGCTTCACCGTCCAGGTCGCTCCCGAGGTGCTGCGGGTCGACGTGCCGTTCCTGTGCCTGCAACCGCTGGTGGAGAACGCCATCAAGCACGGCATGCCGGGGGAGGTCCGGGTCGTGATCAGGGACGCCGGGCCGGAGGCGCACATCTGGGTCGAGGACGACGGCGTCGGCATGGACCCCGAACACCTGCGGGCCGCGCTCGCCGAGGAGAGCAGCGGGATCGGGCTGAGCAACGTGGACCTGCGCATGCGCCACCTCTACGGCCAGGACTACGGGCTCATGGTGGAGACCGCGCCCGGCAAGGGCACCCGCATCCGGCTGCGCATCCCCAAGACCCGCCCCCGCCCCGTCCCGGCCCGACCGGGGCTCAGCCGGTCATGAGCGGGAGCCGGAGGACGAAGTGGGCACCGTGCGGGGAGTCCTCGAGGCACAGGCTGCCCTCGTGCGCCACGGCGATCGCCCGGCACAGGGCCAGGCCGAGGCCGCTGCCGTGGGGATCGAGGCGTCGTCCCGCCTCCAGCCGGGCGAAAGGTTCGAAGACGCGCTCCCTGTCCTTCTCGTCGATGCCCTCGCCGTCGTCCTGCACGACCACCTGCGCCTGGGCCCCGGCGCGCTGGGCGCTCACCTCCACCTGACGGGTGGCATGGCGCTGCGCGTTCACCAGCAGGTTCGTCACGACGCTGGCCAGTTGCACACGGTTGCCGAGGACCAGCACGTCGGGCTCGGTCCTGGTGCGCACCGGCACGCCCGTGGTACGCGCCGCCGCTTCGGCGCGTACGAGCGCTCCGAGGTCGACCGGCTCCAGCGAGGACGGCGTGTTGCGCAGCCTGGCGAAGGTGAGCAGCTCGTCGATGATCCGCTGCATGCGGTCGGCGGCCGGCAGCGACCTGGCGATCGCCTCGCGTGCGTCGATCTCCGGGAAGAGCAGCGCCTCCTCCAGCCCCGTCCGCAGGCCGGCGAGCGGGCACTTGAGCTCGTGGGACACGACGGCGGCGAACTCCCGCTGCCGCGTGACCGCCGACTCCAGCCGGTCGAGCGTCTCGTTCGCGGTGCGGCCCAGCCGGGAGATCTCGTCCTGGCCGGACGGCTGCGGCACCCGCAGGGACAGGTCGTGGGCGGTGATCTCGGACATCCGCTGCCGGATCGTGTCTATGGGATGCAGGATGCGGCCCGTCGCCCGCCAGGTCGTCCACGTCCACAGGACCACCAGCAGCACCCCGCCGAGCGCGCTGAAGAGCTCCAGCCGCTGCCCGCGCAGGGCGGGCGGCTGGTCCGTGCCGGCGTAGACGAAGTGGGGCTCGCCCTGCCAGAACTCCCGGGACTGGAACATCGGAACCCGGGCGGCGGTGAGCATGATGCACGGTTTGCCCTCGGGACACTCGGTCACGTCGTCGATGTGGTTCTCGGTCGGCCTGACCGTGCTCAGCGGCCGATCGCCGGCCATGGGCCCGGCCGCCACCACCTGGCCGCGCGAGTCGACGAGCTGGACGAGCGGCACCCGTGCCGTCGGCGTCGGCGGCGGAATCCGCCCGTGTTCCATCGAGCCGATCCATTCGATCGCGACCCTGCGGGTCTCCTGGTAGATCTCGGCTTCGATCCGGTGGCGGACGAGCAGGCAGAAGCCCACGGTGATCACCGCGACGACGAGCACCGACACCGCCGCCACGGTCAGCGTCACCCGCGCCTGGATCGAGTTGGAGAAAAAAGGCACCTGTCGGGCCTGATGCTCATCGAAGTTCCTCGGTGGGCCTGGGCTACCTGTTCAACGGTAAGCAGCCCCAACGGACAAAAGTCCTGTTAGACGCCCAAAGGCCAATAGCTCTACTATGTCTTGGCGGGAAACTTGCCTCACTGCGCACTGGAAAGTGGCGGAGCGTATCGGGAATGTGACTTACCGTTCGGTCACCCCTTGCGCGGAGGGCCGGGCACGCGGCACGGTGGACGCCATGCTGCGTGTCCTCGCGGTGGACGACGAGGTCCCCGCCCTGTCCGAGCTCGCCTTCCTGCTCCGCCAGGACGCCCGGGTGGAGCACGTGAGCACGGCGACCGACGGCGGGGCCGCCCTGCACGACATGGTCCAGATGATCGCCGACGGGGTGCGCCTCGACGGCGTGTTCCTGGACGTGCGCATGCCGGGCCTCGACGGCCTCGACCTCGCCCGGCTCATCGGCGGGTTCCCCATGCCTCCCCGCCTGGTCTTCGTCAGTGCCCACGACTGCGCGGTCCAGGCGTTCGAGCTGGAGGCCGTCGACTACCTGCTCAAGCCCGTACGCCCGGAGCGGCTGGCGGAGGCCGTACGGCGGCTCTCGGCGGCCGTCGCGCCTCCCGGCGCCGAGGGGGAGGACCTGGAGACGATCCCGGTCGAGCTCGGGGGCCGCACGAAGTTCGTGGCCCGGCAGGACGTGTGCTACGCCGAGGCACACGGCGACTACGTCCGCCTGCACACGGCCGAGGCCGTCTATCTCGTACGGATGTCCCTCGCGGCGCTGGAACGCCGCTGGGCGGGCTCCGGGTTCGTCCGGGCCCACCGCAGCACCCTGGTCAACGCGCGGCACGTCAGCGAGCTTCGCTTCGACGCCGGGCGGGTGGTCCTGCAGGTGGGCGGCGAGACGCTGCCGGTGAGCAGGCGGCACACCCGGCAGGTGCGGGAGCAGCTCGTCCGGCAGTTCCGTCCGTGAGCCCGTGCCGGGGGGTGTGTTCGTGCGCCCCGATCTACCGCTCGTCGTCTTCCGCGGCCCGCTCGTCGTGCGGGAGCGGGCCGCATGGCGCTAACTAGAGACCGCTCGTCCGAAGGGCCATCCCGCCGCCCGACTACACCTCGTAGTCTTTCGCACGTCGCAAGACACGCGGGGTAATCACAAGGTGAGCAGATTGTCACCGACTGGTTACCAAGCGGGGCCCTACTCGGGGGGGAAGGGCCCCGCCCACGCGTATCGGGGGGTGCGCGGCGATCCGGCCATACGGGGGCGCCGGATCGCCGCGAACGCCCCATCCCGATCACCCGGAGAGCCGCGTCCGCCGGAAGACTCGCATCCCCCGGGAGACCTGCTCACTCCGGAAGAGCCACTCGCCTCGGGAGAGTCATTCACCCGAAGGGCCGCTCACCTCGGAAAGGCCGCTCACCTCGGAAAGGCCGCTCACCCGGAGGAGCCGTCGCCAGGAAACCGCTCGCCCCGGAACCCGCTGTTCCCGCTGTTCCGCTGTGACGCGAGGGACCGGCGGGCACCGGGAACGTGCCGGTCAGTCGCCGCGCAGCTTCTTGAGCAGCTCGATGTCCTCGCGGTGCTTTTCCACCTTGCCGGGCGTCTCGATGCAGATGGGCACCCCGGCGGCCGTGGGATGGCGCATCAGGTCGCCGAACGCCTGGGCGCCGATGTGCCCCGCACCGATGTTCTCGTGCCGGTCCCGCTTCGAGCCGCAGGGATCCTTCGAGTCGTTGGCGTGGATCAGCTTGAGCCGGCCGGGGGCGACGTCGTTCAGCGCGTCCATCGTCTCCTTCACCCCGCCCGGCGCGGCCAGGTCGTGCCCCGCGGCGAACGCGTGGCAGGTGTCGAGGCACACGCCGACCTTGGGGTGATGGTCGAGGGCCTCCAGATAGGGGCCGAGGTCCTGCACGGTCGCGCAGAGCATCTGGCCCTGGCCCGCCATCGGTTCGAGCAGCAGGTCGGGACCGTCGTCCGGAATCTCGTCCAGCACCGGCAGCAGGCGCTCGTGGATCTGGCGCATCGCGGCCTCGCGCGGCTGGCTCACGGCCGAGCCGGTGTGGACGACCACGCCGAGCGCGCCGGTCTCGACGCCCCTGCGCAGGGTGTGCCGGGTCACCGCGATCGAGTTCTCCAGGGTCTCCGGCGTCGGCGACCCGAAGTTCACGAGATACGCGGCGTGCACGAAGACGGGCATGCCCGACTCGCGGAGCTTGGCGTCCTCCGCCGGGTTTCCCTCGGAGAGCGCCCAGCCTCGGGGGTTGGTGACGAAGACCTGGATCACTTCCGCGCCGATGTCGGCCGCGTACTTCAGCCCGCCCTTGGCGAGACCGCCGGTGACGAAGACGTGTCCGCCGATGAGATTGGAAGGAGTCATGATGCTCCCAAGAGTATTGGCACCGGGTAGTGGCGCGGAGTAGTGGCACAGGGCGTTGGCGCAGGCTGATGCCGCCCCCTTTGTCACAACGTACAAAGCGGCCCCCGGAGCGGGGCGCCCGGTTCGGACTTCGCACCGCTGGAATCGCCCCGGGCCCGGCGGTTGACTGACGGGCATGCGCGAACTCAGCCGGGAGGATCTGCGGTCCTGCTGCGCCTCCACCAGATGGGTGGAGGCGGTCGCCGCGCGCGGGCCGTACGGCGATCTCGACGGGCTCCGGCGCGCGAGCGAGGCCGCCCTCGCGGAGCTGACCTGGGACGACGTGCTGGAGGCGCTGGCGGCGCACCCGCGGATCGGCGAACGGCCCGCCGGTGCGGGACGCGAGGCCGCGTGGTCGCGGTCGGAGCAGTCCGGAACCGCGGACGCCGGCCGGGACGTGCTCGGCGCGCTCCGCGAGGGCAACGCCGCCTACGAGAGCCGCTTCGGCCACGTCTACCTGGTCTGCGCGACGGGCCGGGAGGCCGGCGAACTGCTGGCGCTGCTGCGCGACCGGCTCGGCAACGACGAGGAGACCGAGCGCAAGGTCGTCAGGGACGAACTGTCGAAGATCGTCGCGTTGCGGCTGGCCAAGCTCTGGGAGGGCCGGTGAGCCTTTCGACGCACGTGCTCGACACCGCCGCCGGGCGGCCGGCCAAGGACCTGTTCGTACGGCTCTCGCGCCGCGCCGCGCACGGGTTCGTGCCGGTGGCGGAGGGCCGCACCGACGGCGACGGCCGCATCCGCGAGTGGACCCCGCTGGGCCGGGAATGGGACCCGGCCGAGGACCCGCGCCCGGGGACCTACCGGCTCGTGTTCGACACCGGCGCCTATCTGGGGAACGAGGCGTTCTTCCCCGAGGTGAGCGTCGTGTTCGCCATCCGGGAGGCCGGCGAGCACTACCACGTGCCGCTGCTGCTGAGCCCGTTCGCCTATTCGACCTACCGGGGGAGCTGACATGGCCGTTCTGGGGCCGAACAGGTATGGCAAGGCCGAGACGAGGGTCGTACGGGTGACCCGGCACGGCGACGCCCACCGGATCAAGGACCTCACGGTCAGCACGTCGCTGTCGGGCGACATGACCGAGGTGCACCTGAGCGGGGACAACTCCGCCGTCCTGCCCACCGACACGCAGAAGAACACGGTCTTCGCGTTCGCCAAGAAACACGGCGTCGGGGCGATCGAGGACTTCGCGCTGCTGCTGGCGCGTCACTTCGTGGACTCCCAGCCCGCGATCCACCACGCGAGGGTCGCCGTCGAGGAGCACGCCTGGGAGCGCAACGGCGCGTTCGGGCACTCGTTCGTCCGCTCGGGCCGGGAGGTCCGCACCTGCGTGGCCCACTACGACGGGACGGCGTCGTGGGTGGTCTCCGGGCTGCGCGACCTCGTCGTGCTCAACACGACCAACTCCGAGTTCTGGGGCTTCGCCAAGGACGAGTACACGACGCTGCCGGAGACCCGCGACCGCGTCCTGGCCACCGCGGTGGACGTGGCCTGGCGGCACGCGGACGCCTCCCAGGACGCGACACAGGACTGGGACAAGACCTACGAGAACGCGCGGGCCGCCCTGCTCGCGGCCTTCGCCGACACCTACAGCCTGTCGCTGCAGCAGACCCTGTACGCCATGGGCACCCGGGTGCTGGCCGAGTGCCCGGGGGTCTGCGAGGTGCGGCTGTCGCTGCCCAACAAGCACCACTTCCTCGTGGATCTCGCGCCCTTCGGGCTGGACAACGACGGCGAGGTCTTCTTCGCCGCCGACCGGCCGTACGGGCTGATCGAGGGCACGGTGCTGCGCGAGGACGCGCCCGCCGCCGGCCCGGCCTGGGAGTAGCCGATGGACTTCCTGCGACCGACGACCTGGCCGGACGCCCTCGCGCTGAAGGCCGAGCGGCCCGAGGCCACGCCGATCCAGGGCGGCACCGACGTCATGGTGGAGATCAACCTCGACAAGGGCCGCCCGGCCGCCCTGCTCGACCTCACCGCGATCCCCGAGCTGCGGGACTGGTCGCGGGAGGGCGGCGAGATCCGCGTGGGCGCGGGCGTGACCTACTCCCGCCTGATCGCCGAGCTCGGGACCGAGCTGCCCGGCCTGGCCCAGGCGTCCCGCACGGTCGGGTCGCCGCAGATCCGCAACCGGGGCACGGTCGCGGGCAACCTCGGCGCGGCCTCGCCCGCCGGCGACAGCCATCCGCCGCTGCTGGCGGGCGGCGCGGTCGTGGAGGCCGAGTCGGTGCGCGGCACCCGGCTGATCCCGATCGGGGAGTTCTACACCGGGGTGAAGCGCAACGCGCTCGCCCCCGACGAGCTGATCCGCGCCGTACGCGTCCCGGCCGCCACCGGCCCGCAGTATTTCTCGAAGATCGGCACGAGGAACGCCATGGTGATCGCGGTGTGCTCGTTCGCGGTCGCGCTCGACCCGGGCGAGCGGCGGGTGGGCACCGGCATCGGCTCGGCCGCGCCGACCCCGCGCCACGCCCCACAGGCCGGGGACTTCGCGTCGGAGAGACTGGACTGGGACGGCCAGGGCCCGCTCGATCCGGTCGTCGCGCGCCGCTTCGGCGAGCTCGTGGCCGCGTCCGCCGCGCCCATCGACGACGTGCGGGGCCGCGCCGCCTACCGTACGCACGCGCTGGCCGTGATGGCGCGCCGCGCGCTCGGCTGGGCATGGGACGACTTCAGGGGGAGCGCGTGATGAGGGTCGACGTGACCGTGAACGGCCGCCCGATGACGGCCGACGACGTGTGGGAGGGCGAGAGCCTGCTCTACGTCCTGCGCGAACGGCTCGGCCTGCCGGGCGCCAAGAACGCCTGCGAACAGGGCGAATGCGGCGCCTGCACGGTCTATCTCGACGGCACCCCGGTCTGCGCCTGCCTCGTCGCCGCGGGCCAGGCGGAGGGACGCGAGGTGGTGACGGTCGAGGGCCTGGCGGCCCCCGGTGAGGGGTCCGACGGTGAGCTGGGCGGCGGGCTCGACGAGGTGCAGCGCGCGTTCGTGGACGCGGGGGCCGTGCAGTGCGGCTTCTGCACCCCCGGTCTCATCGTCCAGGCCCACGCGCTGCTCGCGGGCACCGAAGGGGCGCCGCCGGACGCCGACATCCGGGAGGCCCTGGCCGGCAACCTGTGCCGCTGCACCGGATACGAGAAGATCCTCGACGCGGTCCGCCTGGCCGCCGCCCGCCGCGCGGAAAGCGGCTCCCGCGCATGACCCGCCGCGACCGCCCGACGGCGGTGCCGCGTAAAGGCCGCGATCACCCGGTGGCGTTGCCGCGTACGGGGTGTTATCCGCGGTGCGCCATGTCCGCACTCCGAGCGTCACGGATGCCCCGCCGCGATCACCAGGCGGCGGTGCTGCCGCGTACGGGCCGTGATCCGCGAGGGGCGGCGCCCGAATCGTCTGTGTACGGGGGTCCCATTGGCTGAGCGTCAGCGCCCGGTGGTCATCGAGAACGCCTACGTCGTCCCCGTCGCCGGGGCGGAGATCCCGTCCGGTCACGTCGTCGTGGAGGACGGCCTGATCACCGCGGTCGGCCCAGGACCCGCCCCGGCAGTGCCGGAGGGGGCCGAACGCGTCGACGGCTCCGGCTGCCTCGCCACGCCCGGCCTGGTCAACACCCATCACCACCTCTACCAGTGGGCGTCCCAGGGAGTGACCCCGGACGGCACGCTGTTCGAGTGGCTGGTCGCCAGCTATCGGCTGTGGGCCCGGATGGACGCCGAGGTGGTGGCCGGCGCAGCGACGGCCGGGCTGGCCTGGCTTGCCCTGTCGGGCTGCACCACCTCCACCGACCACCACTACGTCTTCCCCAAGGGCAGGGGAGACCTCTTCGAGGCGGAGATCGAGGCCGCGCGGCGGGTCGGGCTGCGCTTCCACCCCTGCCGGGGATCGATGGACCGGGGCGCCTCTCAGGGTGGCCTGCCGCCGGACGAGGTCGTGGAGGACATCGACGAGATTCTCCAGGCCACCGACGACGCCATCCGGAAATATCATGATCCGTCGTTCGGGTCGATGCTGCGCGTCGCGGTCGCCCCCTGCTCGCCGTTCTCGGTCAGCGGCGAGCTCATGACCCGCTCGGCCGAGCTGGCCCGCTCCCACGGCGTACGGCTGCACACGCACGTGGCGGAGACGGCCGACGAGGACGAGCACTGCAGGGAGCAGTTCGGCGTGCTGCCCGTCGAATACCTCGACCGGCTCGGCTGGCTGGGCCCCGACGTGTGGCTGGCCCACTGCGTCCATCTGACCGACAAGGACGTGCGGCGCTTCGGCGAGACCGGCACCGGCACGGCCCACTGCCCGTCGTCCAACGGACGCCTCGGCGCGGGCATCGCCCGGGTGTCCGACCTGCTGGCCGCGGGCGCGCCGGTCGGGCTCGGCGTCGACGGCGCGGCGTCCAGCGAGATGACGCCGCTGGCCGGGGAGATCCGCATGGCCGTGCTCACGCAGCGGGCCCGCTACGGCCCGCGCGCGCTGACCGCCCGGCAGGCCCTGGAGATGGCCACGCTCGGCGGCGCCCGCTGCCTCGGCAGGGAGACAGAGATCGGCTCGCTGGAGCCCGGCAAGCTCGCCGACGTCGCGCTGTGGCGGCTCGGCGGCTTCCACGCGGCGATCGACGATCCCGTCGTCGCGTTCGCGTTCGGCACGACCCCGCCGCTCGCCCGGCTGCTCGTCGGCGGCCGGACCGTCGTGGACGACGGCGAGCTGCGCACCGTGCCAGGGGAGGAGGCCGCGCGGGCCGGGGCCGACGCCCACCGCAGGCTCACCACGATGGATCATGTCTGAGGCGTTCCCGGACACGATCGAAGGGCCACAGGTGAGCCACACCATGACAGGACACGTCGTCATCGCACCGGACAAGTTCCGCGGGTCGCTCACCTCACCCGAGGTGGCCGCGCACGTGGCCGCCGGGCTGCGTCTCGCGGGAGCGGGGGACGTCCCCGTCGTCGAGCTGCCGGTGGCCGACGGAGGCGACGGCACCGTGGACGCGGTCGTGGCGAGCGGGTTCACCCGGATCGAGACGCGGGTGACCGGGCCGGCCGGCGATCCGGTCACGGCGAGCTACGCCGTACGCGACGAGCCCGGCGCACGGGTCGCGGTGATCGAGCTGGCCGAGGCGTCGGGCCTGCGCCGGCTGCCGGGCGAGCCGGTGCCGCTCACCGCCACCAGCCGCGGCACCGGCGAGCTGATCGCCCACGCCGTACGGCACGGCGCGACGCGGATCGTGCTCGGCCTGGGCGGCAGCGCCTGCACCGACGGCGGCGCGGGCATGGCCCAGGCCCTCGGCGCGCGGCTGCTCGACGCGGCCGGCAACGACCTGCCCGCGGGCGGGGCGGCGCTGCGCGACCTGCACACCATCGACGCCTCCGGCCTCCTGCGGGGCTTCGAGGTGATCGTGGCGAGCGACGTGGACAACCCGCTGCTCGGGCCGTACGGCGCGGCGGCGGTGTACGGCCCGCAGAAGGGCGCGAGCCCGCAGGACGTGGCCGTGCTGGAGGCCGGGCTGGCCCGGCTGGCGGCCGTCGCCGCGCACACCCACGGCCTGGCGGGCGCGGCCGAGCACGACGGCGTGGTGCGGGCGATGGGCGTGGCCGGGCGGCCGGGGGCGGGCGCCGCGGGAGGGGTGGGCTTCGGCGCGCTGACGTTCCTCGGCGCGGAGATCCGGCCCGGCATCGGCTATCTGCTCGACCTCGTGGACTTCGACCGCCACGTGGAGGGCGCCCGGCTGGTGATCACGGGTGAGGGCTCGATCGACGAGCAGACCCTGCGCGGCAAGGCCCCGGTGGGCGTCGCCGCCGCCGCGGCCAAGCACGGCGTGCCGGTCGTGGCCGTCTGCGGGCGGCGCACCGTCGGCGACGACGAGCTGAGGGCGGCCTGCATCGAGGCGGCGTACGCGCTGACCGACGTCGAGCCCGACGTGCGGCGGTGCATGGCCGAGGCCGGGCCGCTGCTGGAGCGGCTGGCGGCGCGGATCGCCGCCGTACATCTCGTGAACGAGTAGGTGATCGTGAGGGGAGCGGCGAGTCTCGTGCGTGATCGCGGCGGTGACCGGCCCGGGCCGGCGGCGGATAGCGGGGTCGCGGCGGCGGAGGGGGCGTACGACCTGGTGGTGCGGTCACGGCGGACCGTGACCCCGGAGGGGGAGCGTCCGCTGGCCGTCGCCGTGCGCGGCGGCGTGATCGCGGCCCTGCGCCCCTACGACGAGCCACCGGCGGCCGAGGAGTCGGCCGACCTCGGCGACCTGCCGCTGCTGCCCGGGCTGGTCGACTCCCACGTGCACGTCAACGAGCCGGGCCGCACCCACTGGGAGGGCTTCGCGACCGCCACCAGGGCGGCGGCGGCCGGGGGCGTGACCACGATCGTGGACATGCCGCTCAACTCGCTGCCGCCGACCGTGGACGTGGCGGCACTCGACGTCAAGCGGAAGGCCGCCGAGGGCCGGTGTCACGTGGACGTCGCCTTCTGGGGCGGCGCGATCCCCGGCAACCTCGCCGACCTGCGGCCCCTGCACGAGGCCGGCGTGGCCGGGGTCAAGTGCTTCCTGTCGCCGTCCGGCGTGGACGAGTTCCCCGCGCTCGACCGCGACGGGCTGCGGGCCGCGCTGGCCGAGGTGGCCACGTTCGACGGCCTGCTGATCGCCCACGCCGAGGACCCCGCCCTGCTGTCCGAGCCCGGCGGCCCCGCGTACGGCGACTTCCTCGGGTCGCGCCCGCAGGAGGCCGAACGCAGGGCCGTCGAGCAGGTGATCGAGCTTGCGGCGGAGACGGGCGCGCGGGCGCACATCGTGCACGTGTCGGCCGCCGCCTGCGTCGAACCGCTGCGCGCCGCCCGGACGGCAGGGGTGCGCGTCACGGCCGAGACCTGCCCCCACTATCTGACCCTGGCGGCCGAGCAGGTCACCGGGCCCGCCTACAAGTGCTGCCCGCCCATCCGGGAGGCCGCCAACCGCGACGCGCTGTGGCGGGCGCTCGCCGACGGTGTGCTCATGGGGATCGTCTCCGACCACTCCCCGTCGACGCCCGACCTCAAGGTGCCCGACTTCGCCGCCGCCTGGGGCGGGATCTCCTCGCTCCAGGTCGGCCTGCCCGTCGTGTGGACCGCCGCGCGCGCCCGCGGCCACGGCCTGGCCGACGTCGCGCGCTGGATGGCCGAGGGACCGGCACGCCTGGCTGGCCTGCCCGGCAAGGGGGCGATCCGGGAGGGCGACGACGCCGACCTCGTCGCCTTCGACCCCGACGCCGAGTTGACCGTGGACGTCGCGGAGCTGCACCACCGCAACCCGGTGTCTCCCTATCACGGCGCGCGGCTGGCGGGCGTGGTGCGCACCACCTGGCTACGCGGCACGCCCGTCGACTTCGCCACCCCGCGTGGCCGGCTGCTGACGAGAGGAGCCCGATGACCGGCTTCACCCGCCTGCCCGATCTCGCTCTCCGTACGTACGGCGGGTCGGTCGTGGCCGCCAACGACGAGTCGTTCGCCGAACGGGAGGCCCTGATCCGGCCGGGACCGGCCGAGTTCCGGCCGCACACGTTCGGGGCCAAGGGACAGGTCTACGACGGCTGGGAGACCCGGCGGCGGCGCGAGCCCGGCCACGACTGGGCGATCGTGCGGCTCGGCATGCCCGGGGTCATTCACGGCGTCGTCGTGGACACCGCGTGGTTCCGCGGCAACTACCCGCCGTACGCGTCGGTCGAGGCGTGCGCGGCCGAGGGCCACCCCGCGCCGGAGGAGCTGGACGGCTGGGTGGAGATCGTGCCGAAGAGCCCGCTGAAGGGCGACGCGGTCCACGAGTTCGCCGTGACCGATCCCCGCCGCTTCACCCACGTGCGGCTGAACATCTTCCCCGACGGCGGCGTCGCGCGGCTGCGGGTCCACGGGCGGGTCGTGCCCGACCACACGTTCCTGGAAGGCCTCACCATCGACCTCGCCGCGCTGGAGAACGGCGGCCTGGTGACGGCGTGCTCCAATGAGTTCTACTCCTCGCCGAACAACGTCATCGCGCCCGGCCTGGCCCGCAACCAGGCCGAGGGCTGGGAGACCGCCCGCCGCCGCGACGACGGCAACGACTGGCTCGTCGTGGCCCTGGCCGGGCCCGGCCGGGTGGCCGTCGCCGAGCTCGACACGACCAACCTGGTGTTCAACGCCCCCGGCTGGGCGTCGCTGAAGGGCGCGGACGCGGACCGTGCGCCGCTGGAGGACGAGGACGCCTGGTTCACGCTGCTGCCCAGAACGCGCCTGCAGCCCGACACCCGCCACCGCTTCCGCCTGGACGACGACCGCCGGATGACCCACGCCCGGCTCGACATCTACCCCGACGGCGGCCTCGCCCGCCTCCGCCTCCTCGGCACCCTCATCCCCTGAGTCCTGCGCACACGGGGACTCGAGTACGACGTCCCGCCGGGGTCATTACTCCCCGTCGTTCTCCGGAACCGGCGGGGCTCTTCATGCGTGAGCCGGCCGCATGGCCGAGCGCGTCGCGCACGCCCCCGGAGGGACGCCGGGGACGATGACGAGGCGCGGGGAGGCGCGGATCAGTGCCAGATGGTGATGGTGGTGCCCGGCGGCTGCTGGCCGAGCGGATTCTCGCCGACCACGCGGTCGGTGCCCATCACCCTGCGGACGTTGACCTTGAAACCGGCCGCCTTCAGCTCGTTGGCCGCGTCCTTGACGGACTTGAACATCACGTTGGGGACGGCGACGACGACGGGCGGGGTCTGGTCGGGATCGGCGGGGTTGGCCTCCCACGGCCAGTGGAAGCCCTGGTCCGGGCCGCGTGAGGCGGTCAGGTGGACGGTCGCCCCGGCCACCACCTCGGCGCCGCCGGCCGGGTCCTGGGCGATCACCGTGCCCGGCGGGGCGTCGTCGGTGGTCTCGTCGACCTGGACGTTGAAGCCCTTCTCGCGCAGGAACTTCTCCGCCTGGTCGCGCATCATCTGCGTGACGTCCGGCATCAGCAGCCCGGCGCTGACGACGAAGTTGACCGTGCTGCCCTTCTTGACGCGCTTGCCCACCGGCGGGTTGGTGCGGATCACCTGGTCGCGGGGGACGGTGTCGCTCGCGCTCTTGCTCACCCGCCCGGGGGTGAGCCCGGCATCGGCGATCTTCGCCCGGGCGTCCGCCAGGCTGTACTTCTCGACCAGCGGTACGGCGATCAGCTCCGGGCCGGCCGACGGGATCAGGGTGAGCACCGAGCCCTTGACCACCTCGGCTCCCAGCCCCGGCTCGGTGTCGAGAACGATGTCCTTCGGCACCTTGTCGTCGAACCGCGCCTGGCCGATCCGCACCTCGAAGCCGGCCTGCTGCGCCATCTGCCTCGCGACGGTGACGGGCTTGTTCACCAGGTCGGGGACCTTCGTGTAGCGGCCCTGGGAGAACCACCAGCCGGTGAACGCGACGCCCGCCAGCATGACGAGGGCCAGCGCGGCGACGAACCAGACGGGCCTGATCCCGCCGCGTCCCCTGCGCCGTCCCGTCTCGGCCCGGTCGGTCAGCAGTTCCGAGCGCGGCTGGATCATCGTGTGGCCGAGCGGCGACTCGGGCTCGGCGAGCACGTGCGCCCCCATGCCGAACGACCCGCTGCCGAACGATCCGCTGCCGTGCGGCCCCGTGCCAGGAGACCCGGTGCCGTGCGACCCGGTGCCGTGCGACTCCGTGCCGAACGACGAGGCCCCGCCGGCCGGCGGCATGGTCCGGTGGGCGCCCGTCCGCACGCCGCTGTGGGCGCCGGTGTCCGGGGCCCCGTGGCGGGCGGCGTGCGCGTCGGTGTGCCCGGTCTTCGGCAGCGTACGGTGGACCTCGACGGCGGCGACGAGCATCGCGGTCGCGTCCGCCGGGCGCGCGGCGGGGTCCTTGTCGGTGGCCGCGGCGACGAGCGCGTCGATCACCGGCGGCACGTCGGGCACGATCGACGACGGCGCGGGCACGGTCTCGTGCACGTGCCGGTAGGCGACCGACATCGGCGTCTCACCCGAGTACGGCTGCCGCCCGGTGAGCAGCTCGAACAGCATGATCCCGGCGGCGTACACGTCGCTGCGGGCGTCGGCGTTGCCGGTCGTGACCTGCTCGGGCGACATGTAGCCGATCGTGCCGATCATCATGCCGGTCTTGGTCTGGTTGGTCGCCTCGATCGCGCGGGCCAGGCCGAAGTCCACGACCTTCACCCGGCCGTCGTCGGCGAGCAGCACGTTCTCGGGCTTGACGTCGCGGTGGATGAGCCCGGCCTGGTGGGCCGCGCCGAGCGCGGCGAGCACCGGGATGACCATCTCCAGGGCCTCGCGGGCCGGGAGGTGGCCGCGCCGGCGCAGCACGTCGCGCAGCGTACGGCCGGGGACGTACTCCATGGACAGGTAGACGTGCGCCCCGTCGGTGCCCTGGTCGAAGACCTGCACGATGTTGGGGTGCGAGAGGCTGGCCACCGACTTGGCCTCGCCGATGAAACGCCGCACGAACTGCGGGTCCTCGGCCAGCGAGCGGTGCATCACCTTGACGGCGACCGTGCGGTCGAGCCGGACGTCCAGAGCCAGGTATACGGAGGCCATGCCACCCCGGGCGATCCGGGACTCGACGCGGTAGCGCCCGTCGAGCAACTGCCCCACGAGCGGGTCGGTTAGCGTCGTGTCCACTCGCCAGAGTTTACGGGTGATTTGCCGCCGGGCGTGTTCCCGAATCCCAAACCGAGACCTATTCGGCAGCCTCGCGCGCCGTCCGAAAAGCCATACCGATTCCGAAAACCGGCCTTACCAGACGCGGAATCGGCCGCCTCCCGCCTCGCCCGCGCCGGCGTTCCGGGGCAGGCGGGCGAGAGGAGGACAGAGGCCACGGCGGTGCCGGACCGCAGAGCCGGACCCCAGAGCCGGACTGTGGTGCCCGACCGCAGGGTCGGTCCGCACAGTTGGACCGTGGTGCCGGACCACGGGGTCGGACTGTGGTGCCGGACCGTGGCGCCGGACCACGGTGCCGGACTGTGCGGCGGATCTCAGGACGCGCGGGCGGGCGAGGACGCCTCGGCGTAGCGGCGGCGCGGGATGCGCCCGGCGAGGCGGGCCGTCCGCCCGGCCGTGACCGCCTGCCGCATGGCCGCCGCCATCAGGTCCGGCCGGTGCGCCCGGGTCACGGCGCTGGCCAGCAGGACGGCGTCGCAGCCCAGCTCCATCGCGAGCGCGGCGTCGCTGGCCGTGCCGATGCCGGCGTCGAGGATCACCGGCACCGTGGCCGCCTCGACGATCAGCTCGATGCTGTGCGGGTTGCGGATGCCCAGCCCGGAGCCGATCGGGGCGCCGAGCGGCATCACGGCCGCGCACCCGGCGTCCTGGAGCCTGCGGGCCAGTGCCGGGTCGTCGCCGATGTACGGCAGCACCACGAAGCCGTCGGCGACCAGCCGCTCGGCGGCGTCGAAGGTCTCGATCGGGTCGGGCAGCAGGGTCCGCTCGTCCGCGATGACCTCCAGCTTCACCCAGTTGGTCTCCAGCGCCTCGCGGGCCAGCCGGGCGGTCAGCACCGCCTCCCCGGCGGTGAAGCAGCCCGCCGTGTTCGGCAGCACCTTGATGCCGCGGGCGCGCAGCAGGTCGAGCACCGAGCCACGCGACTGCGGGTCGAGCCTGCGCATCGCGACGGTCGTCAGCTCGGTGCCGGACGCCTCGAGCGCCTGGTCGAGCACCTCGAGCGACGGCGCGCCGCCGGTGCCCATGATGAGCCGCGAGGTGAACTTCTCCCCGCCCAGCACGAGGACGTCGTCGGTCATGTTCACCCTCCCTGCACGGCCGTGAGCACTTCGACGCCGTCGCCGTCGGCGACCTGGGTGGAGTCCCAGGCGCTCCGGCTGACGACCTCGCCGTTCAGCGCCACCGCGACCCCCGACGTGAGGGCCGTGAGGGTCCGTACGGCGTCGCCGACCGTGGCGCCGTCCGGCAGCTCGGCCGCGCCTCCGTTGATCGTGACTTTCATTGGCTGAATCTCCCTGGATCGCAGAACCGGGCGACCGGGGGCACCTCGTCGCCGGTGAGGAACGCGGCGACGGCGTCGGCCGTGACCGGGGACAGCAGCACCCCGTTGCGCCCGTGCCCGGTCGCCGCCAGCACGCCGGGCGGCCCGGCGGGACCGATGAGCGGCAGGTTGTCGGGTGTGCCCGGGCGGAAGCCGGTCGTCGTCTCGGCGAGTTCGAGCTCGGTGATGCCGGGCACCAGCTCGCGGGCGTCGCGCAGCAGCTCGTAGACGCCTCCGGCGGTGACCCGCGCGTCGTACCCCATCTCCTGGGTGGTCGCGCCCAGCGTGATCTCGCCGTCGCCCCGGGGGACGAGGTAGGCGGGGGAGCCGTGCACCAGCCCCCTGACGCACCGGGTGAGGAAGCCCCGGGGCCCGCGCAGCCGGAGGATCTCGCCCTTGACCGGGCGCACCGGCAGGCCGGGCAGCAGGGACGCCGACCACGACCCGGCCGCCACGACGACCTGCCCGGCCGCGACGGTCCCGCCGGACTCCAGCCGTACGGACGGACCCCCCGCCTCCGGGGCGTCGATCGCGGCGACTCGCTCGGTCACCAGCGTGCCGCCCGCCTTCTCGAACGCCGTGAGCAGGGCGCGTACGACCCTGCGGGGGTTGACCCAGGCGTCGTCGCGGGCCAGCAGCCCACCGCGTACGGAGGGAGAGAGCATCGGCTCGAAGGAGCGGCACTCGCGCCCGGTGAGCCGCTCGACCCGCAGGCCGAGCGTCCGCTCGAAGGCGGCGAGGTCGTCGAGGACGGCCATGTCGTCCGCGCCGCGGGCGACCTCCAGGGTGCCCTCGGTCCGGTAGTCGAGGTCGGCGCCGGTCTCGTCCTCAAGCTCCGCCCGGAACGCCGGCCAGGCCGCCAGTGACGCGAGACCGAGCCGCAGCAGCGGCTCCTCCGTGTAGGTCACCTCGCTGACCGGCGCGAGCATCCCCGCGGACGCGTGGGTGGCGCCGCCTCCGGGGGAGGGGTCGGCCACCGCGACCGACAGGCCGCGCCGGACGGTGCGCCAGGCCGCGGCCAGGCCTTCCACCCCGCCGCCCACGATCACGACGTCGTAGCCGGACTGAACGCCGGGTGGCGGTGTGCGGGACACAGCGCTCCCTTCGCCGGCATTACCCGGATCAGGTCGGGGCGGTCGAGAGCCTCGTGCTCTCCTCTCAGCCCGGTCCGCCGGGCTCCCGCGCGTCTTACGTCCCCAAGGGTAGTACGCCGCCCGAAACGGCCGATCGCGGGACCGATGAGCCCGGGTGGTGAGAGCACCCGGGGCCTCACAACCCGGGCCTGTTCGAGTGCGCGTCAATTACCCAACTCGTTATGGGGGCCCCGTTGGCCAGGGCCCCTGTCGGCAATCTATGGTCGAGCTGTGGATCACGTCGTGGTGGTGGGTGCCGGCCTGGCCGGCGTGCGAAGCATCGAGGCGTTGAGGTTCCGTGGGTTCACCGGACGCATCACGCTCATCGGCGAGGAAAACCATCGCCCCTATGACCGGCCGCCGCTGTCGAAGGCGGTGCTGCTCGGAGAGACCGACTCCACCGTGGTCGACTCCGATCTCGACGCCCTCGACGTACGGCTGTGCCTCGGCACGGCGGCCAAGGGCCTGCGCGAGGGCGTGCTGGAGACGACCGAGGGAGAGCTGGAGTACGACGGCCTGGTGATCGCCACCGGCGCCGCCCCGATCCGCCTGCGCGGCGAGGGCCGCCAGCACGTGCTGCGCACGATCGAGGACGCGCTCGCGCTGCGCGAACGGCTGGTCCCCGGGGCCCGCGTGGCCGTCGTCGGGGCCGGCTGGATCGGCGCCGAGGTCGCCACCGCGGCGGCCAGGGCCGGGTGCGCCGTGACCGTCGTGGAGGCGGGGGAGAGCCCGCTCGCCGTGGCCCTCGGGCCCGAGGTGGGCAGCCACACCACCGGCTGGTACGCGCGGGCGGGCGTCGAGCTGCGCCTCGGGGCGCTGGTCGGCAGCGTGGACCCCGACGGCCTCACGCTCATGTCCGGCGCCCGGGTGCCGGCCGACGTGGTCGTCACCGGCGTCGGTGTGCGCCCGGCCGTCGACTGGCTGAAGGGGTCGGCGGTCCGGGTCGACGACGGGGTGGTGGTCGACGAGCACCTGCGCACGTCGCTGCCCAACGTGGTCGCGGTGGGCGACTGCGCGAGCTGGTGGTCGCGCAGGTTCCGCACCCGGCTGCGCGTCGAGCACTGGGACACCGCGCTCCAGGCCCCCGACGTGGCCGCCGCCACCCTGCTGGGCGAGGAGGCGGTCTACGACCCGGTGCCGTACTTCTGGTCGGAGCAGTTCGGCCACATGGTGCAGTTCGCCGGTCACCGGGAGGCCGGTGACCGCATGGTGCTGCGCGGCGACCCGCGCAGGGACCCGAAGTGGGCGGTGTGCTGGCTGAAGGCCGACGACCGGCTCGCCGCGGTGCTCACCGTCGACCGCCCCCGCGACGTGGTGCAGGGCCGGAAGATCATCGAGAGCGGCCGGCGGCTCGACCCCCTGCGGGTGGGGGATTCGGCCCGGCCGCTACGCGACTGCATTATGGCTTAATCGAGGTGTTTCGTGGCGGCCCGCCTGTGGTAATGGTGGTTCCGTGACGCTTACTGTTGCGCAGATCGACCGGGAGACCGACCAGCTCGTAGGGGAGTGGCTCCCCCTCTCGGAGGCCGCCAAGAAGCTGGGGCTCAGCGTCGGCCGCGCCAAGCAACTCCTCAAGGACAAGAAGCTCGTCGGCGTCCGCCGGGGCGGCGGCGAGCCGCAGATCCCGGCGGTGTTCATCGCGGACGGTGAGGTGCTCAAGGGCCTGCCCGGCACGCTCACCGTCCTGTCCGACGCCGGGTACGACGAGGTGGAGTCGATCCGGTGGCTGTTCACCCCGGACGACTCGCTGCCCGGGGCCCCGATCGACGCGATCGTGAAGGGCCGGCACACGGAGGTCAAGCGCAGGGCCCAGGCCCTCGGCTTCTGACCCCGCCGCCGCATGGCATTGTGGTCGGGTGGACGACATCCGGCGACAGCGGCTCGCGCAGGCCAGGCTCTACCTCTGCACTGACGGCAGAAGGGACCGCGGCGATCTGGAGAAGTTCCTCGACGCGGTCCTGTCCGGCGGGGTGGACATCGTGCAGCTCAGGGAGAAGGGCCTGGAGGCGCGCGAGGAGCTGGAGCTGCTCGAGGTCTTCCGCGCGGCCTGCGACAGGCATGGTGCCCTGCTGGCGGTGAACGACCGGGCGGATGTGGCCTACGCCGCGCGGCCCGACATCCTGCACCTCGGCCAGGACGACCTCCCGGTCCCGGTGGCGCGGGAGATCCTCGGTCCTGACGTGCTCATCGGCAGGTCGACGCACTCGGCGGCCGAGGCGTCGGCCGCCGCCGTGGAGCCGGGCGTGGACTACTTCTGCTGCGGGCCGATCTGGCCCACGCCCACCAAGCCCGGCCGTCCGGCGCCCGGCCCCGCGCTGCTTCAGCATGCCGCGAGCCTGGGCGCCGACCGCCCGTGGTTCGGCATCGGCGGCATCGACCTGGGCAACCTCGACGAGGTGATGGCGCACGGCGTGCGCCGCGCCGTGGTCGTCCGTGCCATCACCGAGGCCGACGATCCGGGCGCCGCCGCCGCCGCGCTCAAGGCACGGCTGTCCGCCGTCCCGCTCTGAGCGGAACGCGCACGGTCAGGCACGGTGGGGCGCCCGCCCGTCACCCGCGGCGGAACGTCCGCGTCAGGCGGGGCGGGACGCCCGCCGCCAGGTGAGGAATGTCCGTCGTCCGGTCAGGTGCGGCGGGCCGTGGCCGCCACGGCCAGGGCGGCCAGTGCGGCGCGGGCGTCGTCCTCGATCGGCGCCTGGTCGAGGGCGTGCAGCGCGTCGTCGAGGTAGCGCTTGATCATGTCCTCGCACGCCGTCAGCGCGCCGGTCTCCTCGATCACCGTACGCAACCGCCCGATCCCTTCGGCGTCCAGCTCCGGGTCGCCGAGCAGGGACCGTACGACCTCCGTCTGAGCGGGGGTGGCCGAGGCGAGCGCACGCGCGATCAGGACGGTCCGCTTGCCCTCGCGAAGGTCGTCACCGGCGGGCTTGCCGGTCTCCGCCGGGTCGCCGAACACGCCGAGGATGTCGTCGCGGAGCTGGAAGGCGATGCCCACCTGCTGGCCGTACTGCACGCAGAGCCGGTCGATCCAGGCGTGGCGGGCCCGGGCGGCGAGGACGAGCCCGAGCCGGAGCGGCTGCTCGACCGAGTATTTGCCGCTCTTGTAGAGCGCCACCCGCAGCGCGCTGTCGAACGTGCTCTCCCCCTGCGCCTGTTCGAGCAGGTCGAGATACTGCCCGCACATGAGCTCGGTGAGCATGTAGTCGTGCATCGGCTGGGCGGCGGCGATCGCCTCGGGGGCGAGGCCGCTGGTGCGCCACATCTCCCCGGACCACACCAGCAGCAGGTTGCCCAGCAGCACGGCCGTGCCCTCGCCGAACTGCGGCGCCGACCCGTGCCAGCCCGCCTCGGTGTGCATGCGTTCGAACCGGCGGTGCGCCGACGGCATGCCCCGGCGCACGTCGCTGGCGTCCATGACGTCGTCGTGGATGAGCGCGCTGGCCTGGAGGAGCTCCAGCGAGGCGGCGGCGAAGCGCAGCCCCGGGTCGTCGCCTCCTCCGGCGGCGCGCCAGCCCCAGTAGCAGAAGGCGGGCCGCAGCCTCTTGCCACCAGCAAGGAAGTCTTCCGCGGCGGACAGCAGGACGGCCAGATGGGGGTCACCGAAGTGTGGTCGCTGCCGGTCGAGGAACTCCCGGAGTGCGAGGTCCACCTCCGTACGGATGGAATCGAGCGAGGCGGCGGAAGCGGTCATGTTCTGAGACTAACCGGGGTTGATCCAGACACCTATCAGCAGATCCCCTCCAATCGTGTCAACTCGCTCTGATAGGGCAAATGTCCACATTGCAAGACTGTGACGGCCGCCAAAACCACCGTCGCTGTACCCTTGCCGGTATGGCTCTCGGTCTGCCCTCGCGGCTTCCTGATCGCGTCCCGACGGTCCGCGAACTGCTGGCCGCGGGTGAGCGCTCGTTCTCGTTCGAGTTCATGCCGCCGAAGACCGACGAGGGGGAGCGGCAGCTGTGGCGGGCGATCCGTGAGCTGGAGGCGCTGCGCCCGACGTTCGTCTCCGTGACCTACGGCGCCGGCGGCTCGACCCGGGACCGCACGGTGGACATCGTCGAGCGGCTGGCGCACGAGACCACGCTGACGCCCGTCGCCCACTTCACCGCGGTCGACCACTCGATCCGCGAGCTGCGCCACCTCGTCGGCAGGTTCGCCGACGCGGGCGTGCGCAACATCCTCGCCGTACGCGGCGACCCGCGCGGCGGCAACCCCCTGGACGAGTGGGTCAAGCACCCCGAGGGCGTGCTGTACGCCGAGGAGCTGGTGCGGCTGATCCGCCAGGCGGGCGACTTCTGCGTGGGCGTGGCGGCCTTCCCGTACAAGCACCCCAGGTCGGCGACCATCGAGTCGGACACGAAGTATTTCGTGCAGAAGTGCCGGGCCGGCGCGGACTACGCGATCACCCAGATGTTCTTCAGGGCCGAGGACTACCTGCGGCTGCGCGACCGTGTGGCGGCCCACGGGTGCGACACCCCGATCATCCCGGGGATCATGCCCGTCACGCAGATGAGCACGATCGCCCGGTCGGAGCAGCTGTCCGGTGCGCCGTTCCCGCCGGAGGTGGCCGAGCGGTTCGCGGCCGTCGCCGACGACCCGGCCGCGGTCCGCCGCCTCGGCATCGAGCACGCCATCGAGATGTGCCAGAAGCTTCTCGACGAGGGCGCGCCCGGCATCCACTTCATCACCTTCAACCGGTCGAGCGCGACCCGCGAGGTGTTCCAGGCGCTGCACAGCGTGCCCGCCGCCGCTGTGGCCGGCTGAGAGCCGGCCGGTCCCGTCAGCTTTCCTCTGCCCCGGCGGCCTCGCGCTCGGCCAGCGGCAGCCGCACCCCGGCGATGACGTACTCCTCGTAGCCGCCGGGGAAGACGAACCGGGTCATCAGGTCGGTGAACCCGACGTCCCGGTAGAGGTGCCGGGCCACCGTGGGGGCGTCGTGCGTCGACAGCACGGCCGTACGCTCCGGGCGGCCCTCGCACAGCGCGTGGATCATCCGCCGGCCGACGCCCCGGCCCTGATGTTCGGGGCGCACGTGGATCTCGGCGATCTCCAGGGCGTCGCCGAACCAGTCGTCCGCCACCAGCGGCCCGGCCCGGTCCTGCAGCGCCCCCCGCACGACGTCGTGCCACCACTGCCCCTGGCCGCCGTGGAAGCCGTACGCGAAGCCGACGATGACGGAGGTCCGCGCCTCCTCCGCGAGCACGCAGTCGAAGTCGGGATAGGTGGCGTGGTTGCGCATGATCGCCATACGGCCCGCGAGCTGGTCCGACGGCGGGCGCATGGCGACCGTGTAGATCTCCAGCACGGTGTCCAGCACGGCCCTGAACTCGTCGGGCCCCACCCGTCGCAGTCGGATCACTCGTCGCACACTAGCAAAGCGACGCCGGGCCGGTTCGGCAGGCGTCACTCCACATCCGCCGACGTGCCTCCAGTGATGCGCAGCAGCTCGTCATAGGAGGTCGGGAAGACGGTGTGGGGGTGCCCGGCGGCGGCCCAGACCACGTCGTGCTTGCTCAGCCAGGTGTCCACCAGCGTCCGTACGGGCGCGGGGTGGCCGACCGGGGCGACGCCGCCGATGGGCTGCCCGGTGTGCTCGCGGACGAACTCCGGCGTGGCCCGCCGCACCTTCGCCGCGCCCACGAGGCGCGCGATCAGATCGGTGTTCACGCGATGGGCGCCGCTGGTCAGCACCAGCAGCGGCGCGCCGTCCGCGTCGAAGATCAGGCTGTTGGCGATCGCGCCGACCTCGCAGCCGAGCTGGGCCGCCGCCGTGGCGGCCGTCGGCGCGGCCTCATCGAGCACGACGACCTCGCCCGTCACCGCGTGGGCCCGCAGGGCCTCCTGAACCCGGGCGACGTTCGGATGCAACTTTTCTGCCACCCGGTCACTCTAAACGGATTGCCAGGACATACGCGGCCGATTATGGCCACTTACGATCACGCGGCTCACAATCGGACCGTAAGGTGAGTCCTTTGATCGAGAAACCGGCTTATGAGGGGGTTGG
Organism: Microbispora hainanensis; assembly: GCF_036186745.1. Lineage (NCBI taxonomy): Bacteria > Bacillati > Actinomycetota > Actinomycetes > Streptosporangiales > Streptosporangiaceae > Microbispora > Microbispora hainanensis. Next base: position 5,086,553 of record NZ_CP108086.1, read on the forward strand.
TCATGATGAGGGGTCGACGGAGACTACTCGTCGCGGCCGGGGTCGTGACGTTCGCGACGGCCTTCGCGGCGACCGGCGCCGCGGGCACGGCCCAGGCGAGCACCGCCGCACCGGCGGAGGCCGTGCTCGGGGCGCTTCCCGCGCTCTCGCCGTCCTCGGCGCTCCCGGCGCGGGCCGCCGTCCCCGCACGCGCCACCGGTTACGCGCCGTTCACCGCCCCGGGCAAGACGCTCAAGCTCGGCGCCAAGGGCTCCGCCGTCAAGGCGCTGCAGGCCCGGCTCAAGGAGCTCGGGTATGTGCCCGGCAGCATTGACGGACGGTACGGCGGGGCCACGCAGATGGCGGTCTGGGCGTTCCAGAAGGTGCAGGGGATCACGCCGACCAGCACGATCGCCGCCCGCACCTGGCGGGCGCTGGAGAACCCCCGGGCGCCCAAGGTCCTGGTGCCCAGGGGCAAGGCGAACCGTGTCGAGGTGAACCTGACCAAGCAGGTGATGGTTCTCTATCGGGGTGGCGTGCCGGTGCTGATCAGCCACATCTCCAGCGGCAGCGGCATCCCCTACACCGAGTGGGCCACCTGGAACGGCAAGCGGCAGCGGTTCTCCGGCAGCGCCCGCACGCCGACCGGCGACTACAGGACCACCTGGCGGGTCAAGGGCTGGCACCGGTCCTACCTGGGGCAGCTCTACAACCCCATCTTCTTCAACGGCGGCATCGCGCTCCACGGCGCGCTGTCGGTGCCGCTCTACCCGGCGTCGCACGGCTGCGTGCGGCTGCCCATGAGCGTGGCCGAGATCCTGCCGGGCATGCTCGGCACGGGCGTCCCGGTGCACGTCAGGGGCGCCTTCAGGCGCTGACTCCCTTCAGGAGGGGCCCCGCGCGAGATCGTCGCGCGGGGCCCCTCTGTCGTCCGCCCCGCTCGTTTCGAACGCGATCCTCGAACACGTTTTCGTTGACAGTCTTGACAGGGAACATGATCGAATCTATGTTCGATGGAGTGGGCGTGGGACTCGCGGCTCGCGCCCACCCCGTTGGTTCCGTGCCTTCGTCGTCGGCGGAGACGGATGCGGCACGGCCCGCGGCGTGGGCCGGACGGGGAGAGGGGAAGCTCCTCGTCCGGCCGCCCACGGGAGCCTGGGAAAGCGCCGGGCGATCTCGAGCGGTTCGCGGGATCTCCGGCCGGCGAAATTGTCGGTGCGATCTGCGACTGTGAGGTCACCGGCGACCTTCGCCGGAGTGCCACGACTCAAGGAGGCGGGCATGACTGAGCAGAACGACGATCAGAAGAGCGGGCCCCGGCTCTCGCAGGCGGTTCTGGCACACCTCGCGGACGCCAGGGCATGCCTCGCTGACGCCACCGTCGGGCCCACACCCGCGGACCGCTACGTCTCGGCCCATCTGGCGGCTCTCCGCGCCGCCGCCGGGATCCTCGCGGCTCGTCCACGTCCGATGGACGGCCGCAGGCGGCGGCTGCGCAGCGCCTGGGAGCTGCTCCCGGAGGCCGAGCCCAAGCTCGCGGACTGGGCGGCCTACTTCGCGGTGAGCGCGACCAAGCGCGCGGCGGCCGAGGCCGGCATGGTCCGCGCCGTCACGCAGAACGACGCGGAGGAAATCATAGCGGAGGCGGACAGGTTCGTCGGCGAGGTCGAGTCGATCCTCGGCCTGCCCGGCCGTCCCACCCTCCCCATGGCCGGCTGACCCCGCACCCCGCCCATGCCCGCCCGACGCCGAACCCACGGCCGGCTGGCACCGAGCCCTGCCCAGGCGGGCTATGGAGCGGCCATGCGTTGGGGCTCTCGCTCGGGATCGCGTCAGGCCTCACCAGCGTGTCCCACGGGGCCTATTCGTCGGGGTCGGCGATCTCGATGATGCGCAGCGGGTTGTCCAGGGCACGGGACGGTCGCTGCCATTTGCCGCCGCGCAGGGTGAGGATCGGGCAGACCGAGACGTCCGCGATTGCGGCGGCGTGAGCGTCATGGATGTCGAGGCCGGTGACGGCCATCGTGTCGACGAGCTTGGCGGATTGTGCGATGCCGTCCAGCGGGGCGACGACGGCATGCTCGAACGCGGCCAGGCCGGCGAGCAGGGCCTGGGCGTCCGGCGTGCCGCGGCCGTCGAGGAGTGCCCCGGCGGCCGCCAGTGCGGGGACGACGAGAGTCTGACCGGCCCGGTCGAAGTCCTGCAGGAGGCCGATGACGTCGGCGTCCCCGCGGGCGACGTCGGTCAGCACGCTGGTGTCGAGGATGTACGGCGTGGGGGTGAAGTCACTCACCGGACGCTGCTGGGAAACCATGCTCGGCGAGCTGGCGGTTCACGTGCCGCATCATGCGGGCCACCCGTTCGGGGTCGGCCTGGCGGGCGCGTTCGCGCAGCAGGGCGAGCGCGCGCTGGTCGGTGATGCGCTTTTCCGCGATGGCGTCGTTGAAGACGGCGGCCACGCTGGTGGCCTTGCCGGTCGCCACGAGGTGCTCGGCGTATTCAAGGACGCCGGGGTCCACGGTGATCGTGATCCGCGCCTTCCTGTCTCCGCTCATACCCGGGATCATACCGACGCTGCTCGCGCGGTGCGGGGATTCAGGCCGGTGGGATCGCGGCTGTGGTCAGACGGGGTCGCGCTCCAGAGGGCAGCTCATGCACCGCGGCCCGCCGCGCCCGCGGCCGAGCTCGCTGCCCCGGATGGTGATGACCTCGATGCCGTGCCTGCGCAGGTGGTTGTTGGTCGTGGTGTTGCGCTCATAGGCCACGACCACGCCGGGCTCCAGCGCCAGCACGTTGCAGCCGTCGTCCCACTGCTCGCGTTCGGCCGCGTGCACGTCCTGCGTCGGCGTGAGGACCTTGATGTCGTCGAGGCCGATGGCCCGGGCGATCGCCTTGTGCATGTCCTCCGGCGGATGGTCGGTGATCTTCAGCTCCTTGTCGGTGTCGCCCGGCTCCACCGTGTAGGACGGGAGCATGCCGAGCCCGGCGTATTTGGTGAACACGCCCACGTCGACGTTGGTCATGACAGTGTCGAGGTGCATGAACGCGCGGGTCTTGGGCAGGACGAGCGCCACGATGCGGGTCGCCGACCCCGCTCGGAACAGGTTGGTCGCCAGCATCTCCACGGCCTGCGGCTGGGTGCGCTCGCTCACCCCGACGAGCACGACGCCGTCGCCGAGCACCAGGACGTCGCCGCCCTCGATGGTGGCCGGGGCCATGCGCACGCCCTCGTACCAGACGTTGAAACCGCCGCCGTCCGGGTTGCCGTAGCCCGGGGCGAACAGCGGGTGCCACCGGTAGACCGCCTCGTAGTTGACGGTCTCCCGCCTGCGGGCCTTCTTGCGCATCGGATTGATCGACACCCCGTCGTATATCCAGCAGGAGGTGTCGCGGGCGAACAGGTGGTTGGGCAGCGGCGGGAGGACGAAGTCGTCCAGGCCGAGGGTGTGGAAGACGATGGAGGCCGGGTCGCAGCCCAGTTCGAGGATCTCGCGTTTGGTGATCCCGCCCGTCAGCAGCGGCGCGAGCGCGTCCGCGTCGAGGGCGTCGAGCGTGTTGCGGATCGCGTCGGCGGTCAGGGGGCCGAACCAGTGCTCGTCGACGCTGCCGTCGAGGATGTGCTTGCGCGCGTCGGGGATCTCGATCACCTCCCGGAGGAGGTCGCCGAGGTGATGCACCTCGACGCCGCGCCCGGCGAGCACCTCGCACCACTCCCGGTGCTCCTCCAGAGCGCGCTGCACCCACAGCACGTCGTCGAACAGCAGGGCGTCCTTGTTGCCCGGGGTGAGCCGCTTGAGCGCGAGTTCGGGTATGTCGACCAGAACCCGGCGGAGCCTGCCCACCTCGGAGCCCACGAAAAACGTCATGTCCTGCCTATCCCCGCGTGGCGGGAATCAGTCGTACGGGCGGCTCCCCGTCGCGGAGACGCCGCCCGTGACGAAGGGGCCCGCCGACGCCGATGCCGCGAAGGCGCCGCCCGGACCGCTCCAGGCACGGCGCGTGCCGGAAACGACCGGCATCGCCGCGGGGAGCCGGGTGCGGACCCGTGGGAGGTCAGAAGGACTCGACGGCGCGGCGGGCCTCCGCGTCGAGCACGCCCCAGTGGATGAACTCCTCGGTCAGCTCGACCGGCGACTTGTCGTAGATGACCGCCAGCGAACGCAGGTCCTCCTGCCGGATGGACAGCACCTTGCCGTTGTAGTCACCCCGCTGGCTCTGGATGGTCGCGGCGTAACGGGCAAGCGGACCGGCCTTGTCCTTCGGCAGCTGCGAAAGGCGCTCAAGGTCGATGACCAACTTGGGAGCGGGCGCAAGCGGGCTGGGGGCGGCTCCGCCCGGAAGAAGCTCCGACACCGGCACTCCGTAGAAATCCGCGAGCTCGGCGAGCTTCTGCACGGTCACCGCGCGGTCGCCCCGCTCGTAGGAGCCCACGACGACGGCCTTCCACCGTCCGCGGGACTTCTCTTCCACACCATGCAGGGACAGCCCCTGCTGGGTCCGGATGGCGCGCAGGCGCGCGCCCAGCGACTTGGCGTAGTCAGACGGCATCGTGTGGCCCCCGGCTTTCTATGTCTCTTCTCACTTGATTGTGCGTCCTTGTCCTAAGCGTTCCGTACACCGGGGCTGGTGCCCGAGACCGGCACCTTCGGTGACCGCTGCGTCGGGTTTTACCCAGGAAGGTCGCGTGTTGTGGTTACGGACAGTGACGGTAAAGCCGACACTCCCAAAGGTCAAGCTGATTGGAAAAAAGAGCGTGAAACAGTGCTCTCACCGAAATCACCGACACCCGGTGTGATGCGGCTTCCGATCCCCGGCCCGTCTCTCGCCCGTCTTCCGGACGTCCCCGGCGCGTCCCCGTGAACGGCGCCGGAGGGTCCCCGAAGGCCCCGGCACGTCCTCGTCACGCCGAGGGCGAACACCCCCTGCGGTGGCATCACCCCTGGCGGGAGGGGGGTTCGCAGACGGCCCTGATACTCTAAGCAGAACCGACACCCTTTTAAGACCCGTCCCGTGAGGCGGGAAAGGTGGTGACTTTTTGATGTCTGATGCCCGAAATCAGGCCCGCGCCGTACTGGAAGGGCCCGACATCCACCGGGCGCTCACCCGGATCGCACACGAGATCCTCGAACGCACCAGGGGCGCGGAGAACGTCGTCCTGATCGGTATCCCCACCCGCGGCGCCACTCTCGCGCACCGCATCGCCGGGCGCATCGCCCAGTTCGAGGGGATCAAGGTCCCCGTCGGCGCCATCGACGTCACGATGTACCGCGACGATCTGCGCCTGCGGCCCGCGCGCCCGCTCGGCCGCACCGAACTTCCCCAGAACGGCGTGGACGGCAGGACCGTCGTCCTCGTGGACGACGTCCTCTACTCCGGCCGCACCGTCCGCGCCGCGCTCGACGCGCTGAACGACGTGGGCAGGCCCAGGGCCGTCCAGCTCGCCACGCTCGTCGACCGCGGCCACCGCGAGCTGCCGATCCGCGCCGACTACGTCGGCAAGAACCTGCCGACCTCCAAGAGCGAGAAGGTCAAGGTCTTCCTTGAGGAGACCGACGGGCGCGACGCGGTCGTGCTCATCAAGGAGGACGACCGATGAAGCATCACCTGATCTCGACCGGCGACCTCACCCGCGACGACGCGCTCCTCATCCTCGACACGGCCGAGGAGCTGGCGCAGGTCTCGCAGCGGTCCATCAAGAAGCTGCCCACGCTGCGCGGCCGCACGGTGGTGAACCTCTTCTTCGAGGACTCCACCCGGACCCGCATCTCCTTCGAGGCCGCGGCCAAGCGCCTGTCGGCCGATGTGATCAACTTCTCGGCCAAGGGGTCGAGCGTGTCCAAGGGCGAGTCGCTGAAGGACACCGCGCTCACCCTGGAGGCCATGGGCGCCGACGCCGTGGTGATCCGGCACAGCGCCTCGGGCGCGCCGCACCGCCTGGCCACCTGGGTGCGCGGCAGCGTGGTCAACGCCGGGGACGGCACCCACGAGCATCCCACCCAGGCGCTGCTCGACGCCTTCAGCATCCGCCGCAGGCTGGGCCGCCTGGAGGGCCTGAAGATCGCCATCGTGGGCGACGTGCTGCACAGCCGGGTCGCCCGGTCCAACGTGCTGCTGCTGCACACGCTCGGCGCGGAGGTGACGCTCGTCGCCCCGCCGACCCTGCTTCCGGTTGCGGTCGAGACCTGGCCCTGTCAGGTCTCGTACGACCTCGACGCCGTGCTGCCCAAGTCGGACGTCGTGATGATGCTGCGGGTCCAGCTCGAACGGATGAACGCGGCCTACTTCCCCTCGGCGCGGGAGTACAGCCGCCGCTACGGCCTCGACCGCGAGCGCTTCGCCCGCCTGCACGACGACGCCGTCGTCATGCACCCCGGCCCGATGAACCGCGGCATGGAGATCTCCGCGGAGGTCGCCGACTCGCCGCGCTCGACGATCGTCGAGCAGGTCACCAACGGCGTGACGGTCCGGATGGCCGTCCTCTACCTGCTGCTCGGCGGTTCCGAGCCCGCGATCGGAGGCGCCGAATGAGCACGTACGACCTTCACGGGGGAACTGTGAACACCATCCTCATCAAGGGCGCGCGGATCCTGGGCGGCGCCCCGGGCGACATCCTGCTGCGCGACGGCGTCGTGGCGGAGACCGGCGACCTCGCGGGCGCCAAGGCCGACCAGACGATCGACGCCGACGGGCTGGTCGCCCTGCCCGGCCTGGTCGACCTGCACACCCACCTGCGCGAGCCCGGCCGGGAGGACGCCGAGACCGTCGAGACCGGCACCCAGGCCGCGGCGCGGGGCGGATACACCGCCGTCCACGCGATGGCCAACACCTCCCCGGTGGCCGACACCGCGGGCGTGGTGGAGCAGGTCTGGCGGCTCGGCCAGGAGTTCGGCCACTGCGACGTGCAGCCCGTGGGCGCGGTGACCTCCGGCCTGGAGGGCCGCCAGCTCGCCGAGCTCGGCGCGATGGCCGACTCCGCGGCCCGCGTGCGGGTCTTCTCCGACGACGGCAAGTGCGTGTCCGACGCCGTGCTGATGCGCCGGGCGCTGGAGTATGTCAAGGCGTTCGACGGCGTCGTCGCCCAGCACGCCCAGGAGCCCAGGCTGACCGAGGGCGCCCAGCTCAACGAGGGCGAGGTGTCGGCCAGGCTCGGCCTGACCGGCTGGCCGGCGGTCGCCGAGGAGGCGATCATCGCGCGCGACTGCCTGCTCGCCGCGCACGTCGGCTCCCGGCTGCACGTCTGCCACGTCTCCACCGCGGGCTCCGTCGAGATCATCCGCTGGGCCAAGTCGAAGGGCTGGGACGTGACCGCCGAGGTCACCCCCCATCACCTGCTGCTGACCGACTCCTGCGCGGAGAGCTCGCCGCTCGGGCCGTACAACCCGATCTACAAGGTGAACCCGCCGCTGCGCACCGCCGACGACGTACGGGTGCTGCGCGAGGCGCTGGCCGACGGCACGATCGACTGCGTGGCCACCGACCACGCGCCCCACCCGGTCGAGGACAAGGAGACCGAGTGGGCCGCGGCGGCCATGGGCATGATCGGCCTGGAGACGGCCCTGTCCGTGGTCCAGGAGGCCATGGTCGAGACCGGCCTGCTCGACTGGGCCGGCGTCGCCGACCGCATGTCCGCCCGGCCGGCCAGGATCGGCAGGCTCGCCGGCCACGGCCGCCCGATCGAGGCCGGAGCCCCCGGCAACGTCACCCTGTACGACCCGTCGGTCCGGCAGCCCGTGGACCCGTCCGCGATGGCGTCGAAGAGCCGCAACACCCCCTACGAGGGGCTGACCCTGCCCGGCCGCGTCGTCGCGACGTTCCTGCGCGGCCGCCCCACCGTTCTCGAAGGGAAGCTCGTATGACAGCCCTGCTCGTGCTCGAGGACGGACGCGTCTTCGAAGGAACCCCGTACGGCGCGGTGGGCGAGACGTTCGGCGAGATGGTCTTCAACACCGGCATGACCGGCTACCAGGAGACGCTCACCGACCCCTCCTACCACCGCCAGATCGTGGCGATGACCGCCCCGCACATCGGCAACACCGGCGTCAACGACGAGGACCCCGAGTCCGGCAGGGTCTGGGTAGCGGGCTACGTGGTGCGCGAGCCGTCCCGGATCCCGTCGAACTGGCGCTCCCGCAGGACGCTCGACGACTACCTGCGCGACCAGGGCGTGGTCGGCATCGCGATGCCCGGCACCCGCGCCCTCACCCGCCACCTGCGCGAGCGCGGCGCGATGCGCGCGGGCGTCTTCAGCGAGGGCGGCGACATCGACGAGCTGGTCGAGCGGGTGCGGCGCTCGCCCGGCATGGAGGGCGCCGACCTGGCCCGCGAGGTCAGCACGGCCGAGCCGTACGTCGTGCCGGCGCGCGGCCGCAAGCGCTTCACCGTCGCCGCGGTCGACCTCGGCATCAAGGCGATGACGCCGGAGCGGATGTCCGAGCGGGGCTGCGAGGTGCACGTGCTGCCGGCGACCGTCACGGCGGCCGACATCCTCGCCCTCGACCCGGACGGCGTCTTCTTCTCCAACGGCCCCGGCGACCCCGCCACCGCCGACTACGCGGTCGAGTCGCTGCGCGAGGTGCTGGACGCGGGCGTGCCGTTCTTCGGCATCTGCTTCGGCAACCAGATCCTCGGGCGGGCGCTCGGCCTCGGCACCTACAAGCTGCGGTACGGCCATCGCGGGGTGAACCAGCCGGTGCAGGACCGCAGGACGGGCAAGGTCGAGATCTCCGCGCACAACCACGGCTTCGCCGTGCGCGCGCCGCTCGACGGCCCCTTCGAGACCCCGTACGGCGCGGCCGAGGTGAGCCACGTCAACCTCAACGACGACTGCGTGGAGGGGCTGCGCCTGCTGGAGCGTCCCGCGTTCAGCGTGCAGTACCACCCCGAGGCGGCCGCGGGCCCGCACGACGCCGCGTACCTGTTCGACGAGTTCTGCGAGCTGATGGAGCGCGGGAGGGAGCGAGGGAGCGGCGCGCAGCGTGCCTCCCTGCCTGCGAGCGAGGCTCGGTCATTCGGCGCGCCCCCGGCACGACGGAGCGCGACCGAGGACACCGACGACAAGAAGGGGGCCGAGGGTGCCTAAGCGTACGGACATCAGGTCCGTCATGGTGATCGGCTCCGGCCCGATCGTCATCGGACAGGCGTGCGAGTTCGACTACTCCGGCACCCAGGCCTGCCGCGTCCTGCGCAGCGAAGGCTTCCGGGTCGTCCTCGTCAACAGCAACCCCGCCACGATCATGACGGACCCGGAGTTCGCCGACGCCACCTACGTCGAGCCGATCACGCCGGACATCGTCGAGAAGATCATCGCCAAGGAGCGGCCCGACGCGCTGCTGCCCACGCTGGGCGGCCAGACGGCGCTCAACACCGCCGTGGCGCTGCACGAGGCGGGCGTGCTCGACAAGTACGGCGTCGAGCTGATCGGCGCCGACATCGACGCCATCCAGGCGGGGGAGAACCGCGAGCGGTTCAAGGAGATCGTCGCCAAGGTCGCCGCCGAGCGCGGCCTCAACGCCGAGTCGGCGCGCAGCGCGATCTGCCACACGATGGACGAGTGCCTGGCCGCGGCCGGCGAGCTGGGCTACCCCGTCGTGGTCCGCCCGAGCTTCACCATGGGCGGCGCCGGCTCCGGGTTCGCCCACGACGAGGCCGAGCTGCGCCGCATCGCGGGCGCCGGCCTCGACGCGTCCCCCACCACCGAGGTGCTCCTGGAGGAGTCGATCCTCGGCTGGAAGGAGTACGAGCTCGAGGTCATGCGGGACCGCAACGACAACGTGGTCATCGTGTGCTCCATCGAGAACATCGACCCGATGGGCGTCCACACCGGCGACAGCGTGACGGTGGCGCCCGCGCTGACGCTGACCGACCGCGAATACCAGAACATGCGCGACGTCGCGATCGCGGTCATCCGCGAGGTCGGCGTGGACACCGGCGGCTGCAACATCCAGTTCGCGGTCGACCCGAAGACCGGCCGCATGATCGTCATCGAGATGAACCCGCGCGTGTCGCGGTCGTCGGCGCTGGCGTCCAAGGCCACCGGCTTCCCGATCGCCAAGATCGCCGCCAAGCTCGCCATCGGCTACACCCTCGACGAGATCCCCAACGACATCACCAAGGAGACCCCGGCGTCGTTCGAGCCGTCGCTCGACTACATCGTGGTCAAGGTGCCGAGGTTCGCGTTCGAGAAGTTCGCCGGGGCCGACCAGACGCTCACCACCCACATGAAGTCGGTCGGCGAGGCGATGGCGATCGGCCGCTCCTTCCCCGAGGCGCTGCAGAAGGCGCTGCGGTCGATGGAGAAGAAGGGGTCGTCGTTCACCTGGGCGGGCGAGCCCGGCGACCTGGACGAGCTCCTGGAGGCCTGCCGCAGGCCGCACGACGGACGGCTGCGCACCATGCAGCAGGCGATCAGGGCGGGCGCGACCCCCGAGCAGATCCACGAGGTCACGTCGGTGGACCCGTGGTTCGTCGACCAGCTCTTCGCGATCGACGAGGTCGCCCGGTCGATCACCGCGCTCGACCGGCCCACCCTGGAGCTGGCCAAGCGGCACGGCTTCAGCGACGCGCAGATCGCCGAGATCCTGGGCGTGCCGGAGCCCGAGGTGCGGGCCGCGCGCCACGAGCTCGGCGTCCGGCCCGTCTACAACACCGTGGACACCTGCGCCGCCGAGTTCGCCGCGCGCACGCCGTACCTCTACTCCACGTACGACGAGGAGACCGAGGTGCCGGCAGGGGACCGGCCCAAGGTGATCATCCTGGGCAGCGGGCCCAACCGCATCGGCCAGGGCATCGAGTTCGACTACGCCTGCGTGCACGCGTCGTTCGAGCTGTCCAGGGCCGGCTACGAGACCGTGATGGTCAACTGCAACCCCGAGACCGTCTCGACCGACTACGACACCTCCGACCGGCTCTACTTCGAGCCGCTCACGCTGGAGGACGTCCTGGAGGTCGTGCACGCCGAGCAGGAGACCGGGCCGGTGGCCGGCGTCATCGTGCAGCTCGGCGGCCAGACGCCGCTCGGGCTCGCCCAGGCGCTCAAGGACGCGGGGGTGCCCGTGGTCGGCACCTCGCCCGAGTCGATCCACCTCGCCGAGGAGCGCGGCGCGTTCGGGCGGGTCCTCGCCGAGGCCGGGCTGCCCGCGCCCAAGCACGGCACCGCGACGACCGTGGAAGAGGCTCAGGCCGTCGCCGAGGAGATCGGCTATCCGGTGCTCGTGCGGCCGTCGTACGTGCTCGGCGGCGCCGGCATGGCCATCGTGTACGACGAGGACACCCTCGGGGCGTACATGGCGAAGGCGGCCTCCGAGCACCCGGTGCTGATCGACCGGTTCCTCGACGACGCCATCGAGATCGACGTGGACGCGCTGTTCGACGGCGAGGAGCTCTACCTCGGCGGCGTCATGGAGCACATCGAGGAGGCCGGCATCCACTCCGGCGACTCGGCGTGCGCCCTGCCGCCGATCACGCTGGGCGGCTTCGACATCAAGCGGATCCGCGCGGCCACCGAGGCCATCGCCCGCGGGGTGGGCGTGCGCGGCCTGCTGAACGTCCAGTACGCCATGGCCTCCAACGTGCTGTACGTCCTGGAGGCCAACCCGAGGGCCAGCCGTACGGTGCCGTTCGTGTCCAAGGCGACGGCGGTGCCGCTGGCCAAGGCGGCGGCGCGGCTGATGCTGGGCGCGACGATCGCCGAGCTGCGCGCCGAGGGCATGCTGCCGGCCGGCTACGACGGCGGCACGCTGCCGCTGGACGCGCCGGTCGCGGTCAAGGAGGCGGTGCTGCCGTTCAACCGGTTCCGCGGCGTGGACACCGTGCTCGGGCCGGAGATGCGCTCGACCGGCGAGGTCATGGGCATCGACGAGTTCTTCGGCACGGCCTTCGCCAAGTCGCAGTCGGCGGCCTACGGCGCGCTGCCGACCAAGGGGCGGGCGTTCGTCTCGGTCGCCAACAAGGACAAGCGGGCAATGATCTTCCCCGTGAAGGCGCTCGCGGACCTCGGCTTCGAGATCCTTGCCACGGAGGGCACCGCCGAGGTGCTGCGCCGCAACGGCGTACGTGCCAAGATCGTGCGCAAGCACAGCGACGGGACGGGTCCCGACGGTGAGCCGACGATCGTGCGGCGCATCCTCGACGGGGAGGTGGACCTCATCGTGAACACCCCGTTCGGCAGCCCCGGTCAGGGCGGGCCGCGCCTCGACGGGTACGAGATCCGCACCGCCGCCGTCAGCCGCGGCATCGCCTGCATCACGACCGTCCAGGGCCTGGCGGCGGCCGTGCAGGGCATCCAGCACATCGTCAGGGGTGACATCGACGTGTGTTCCCTGCAGGAACACGCCAGGAGGCTGCGAGACTGAGCGCGGAGGGCGCGCTGGCAATCTGGACTGAGGAGCGAGGGGGGCGAGGTACGAGCGACCCGGAGCGACGAGGGCTGGGTACACTGCGCGCCTCCGGCACGACCAAGCCGGCTCAGGCGCCCGTTCGAACGGAGCGGGCGCCATGAGCAGGGCGCGCGCCATAGGCAGGGAGGAAGGGAGTGGCCGGGAGTCCGGTTCAGGTCACGGGCACGGTGCTGACGACGCGCCGCGTGGACGCCTACCATGCGCTCACGGTCGTCGCGCCGGGCATCGCCGACCGGTTCCGGCCGGGCCACTTCGTCACGGTCGCCGTCGGAGGCCGCAACTCCTCGATGCTCACCCGGCGGGCCTTCACGATCCACGACGTGAAGCCGGACTACGGTGGCACGGTGGAGCTCGTCTTCGGCGTGCGCGGTGCCGGGACGGCCTGGCTCGCCGACCTCCGGGCGCGCGACACGCTCGACCTGGTCGGCCCGCTCGGCCGTCCGTTCCCCCTGCCCCGCGACCCCTGCACCTGCGTACTGGTCGGCGACGAGCACGGCGCGGCGCCGCTGTTCGCGCTGGCGGACGCGCTGCAGCAGCGGGGCTGCCGCATCGACTTCGTGCTGGGGGCGCCGTCGGCCGACCGGGTCTTCGGGGCGCTGCGGGCCCGCAGGATGGGCGAGACGACCACGCTGACGACCGAGGACGGCTCGCTCGGCATGCGCGGCACGGTGACCGACGTGCTGCCCGGCGTGATCGCCGACGCGCGGGCCGACGCGGTCTACGCGTGCGGGCCGATGGCGACGCTGCGCGGCGTCACGGCGGTCGCCGCCGAGTTCGGCATCCCCGTGCAGGTGGCCGTGGAGGAGTCCATGGCCTGCGGCATCGGGGTCTGCATGACGTGCGTGGTGCCGGTCATCGGCGACGACGGCGTGACCCGCATGGTCCGCGCCTGCACCGAGGGGCCGGTGTTCCGGGGCGAGCGGGTGCGGTTCGACGACGTCGGGACGATCCCGTTCGACGCGCTCGGCGCGCCCGGCGGACGGCATGCCTGAGCCGGGGCGGGGGAGGCGGCCGTGACCGCCGACCTGCGGACCTACCTGGCCCATGTGGAGCTGCCCAACCCCGTGCTGACCGCCTCGGGCTGCGGCGGGACGGGCCGCGAGCTGGCCCAGTTCTCCGACGTCCACCGGCTGGGCGCCTTCGTCACCCGGTCGATCACCATGGCCCCGCGCGCGGGACGGCCGACGCCGCGGATGGCCGAGACGCCCTCGGGGCTGCTCAACGCCGTGGGCCTGCAGGGCCCGGGAGTCGAGGCGTTCCTGGAGCGCGAGCTGCCCTGGCTGGCCGAGCGCGGAGCCCGCACGGTCGTGTCGATCGGCGGCGGCACCGTGACCGAGTACACCGCGCTGGCACGGCGCCTGGCCGGCGTCGAGGGCATCACCGCCGTGGAGATCAACCTGTCGTGCCCGAACGTCGAGGACCGCGGCAGGGTGTTCGCCCGCGACGGGGCCGCCGCGGCGGAGGTCGTGGCCTCGGTGCGCGCGGCCACGCCGTACGAGGTGCCGGTGATCGCCAAGCTGTCCCCGGACGTGGCGGACATCGTCGCGGTCGCCCGCGCGTGCGTGGACGGCGGCGCCGACGCCCTCGCCATGATCAACACCCCGGTGGGGATGAGCATCGACGTGGACACGATGCGCCCATCGCTCGCGGCCGGCACCGGCGGCCTGTCCGGCCCCGCCGTACGGCCCCTGGCGGTGCGCTGCGTGTGGCAGGTGCACGCGGCGCTGCCGGGAGTGCCCATCATCGGCATGGGCGGCGTGACGACCGGCAGGGACGCCCTTGAGCTCGTCCTGGCGGGCGCCTGCGCCGTCGCTGTGGGCACGGCGCTGTTCCATGACCCCTACGCCTGCCCACGCGTCCTGAGGGAGCTTGAGGAGCTTCTGCAGGAGCGCGGGTTCGACCGGCTCGCCGACGCCGTGGGCCTGGCCCACCGCCCGGCGGGCGCGCAACCACGAACACGCACAGACCTCGAGGAGAGTTCGCTTTGACCACGCCCGCTCCCATCGCCGTCGCCCTGGACGCGCCCGACATGGAGACCGCGGCCCGCTGGGCCGGCCTGGTCACCCCGCACGTTTCGACGGTGAAGGTGGGGCTGGAGCTCTACCTGCGCCACGGCCCCGACGTGATCGCCTCGGTGCGCGGCGCGAGCGGCGTGCAGGTCTTCCTGGACCTCAAGCTGCACGACATCCCCAACACCGTGGGCGCCGCCGCCCGGGCGGTCGCCCGGCTCAAGCCGACGTACCTCACCGTGCACGCCGCGGGGGGCCACGCGATGGTCAAGGCGGCCGTCGAGGCGGCCCCCAACATCCAGATCGCGGCCGTGACGCTCCTGACGTCGCTTTCCGAGGCCGATCTCGGCGAGCTCGGCATGCAGGGACCCCCTACCGACATCGCGCGCCGCATGGCCGCCGTGGCCGTCGGGGCGGGCGCCCAGGCCCTCGTCTGCTCGCCCAGGGAGGTCGCCGCCGTACGCGCGGAGGTCGGCCCGGACGTGACATTGATCACTCCGGGCGTGCGGCCCGCCGGCGCCGACACCCAGGACCAGGCGCGGGTGGCCACGCCGGAGCACGCGATCGCCCAGGGAGCCGATCTTCTGGTGATCGGACGGCCCATCACCGGGGCGCCGGACCCGGGTGCGGCGGCCGCCGGGATCGCCGCCGCGCTGCGTCGCGTGAGCGCCTGATCGGGCGTTCGCCGGCCTCGGGCGCCGTCACCTTGCGTCATCCTGCTTAGGGCCTGCTGAGGCGGTTTTGATCTACGAAGAGTGACTTTTCCAATACCAAAAGTAGTAAAATCAATTTTGTAGTCCGAGAAACCGCCCTTGACGTTGCCGTTACGGCCAAGACCAGCTAGTTTCCCCTCCCGTCCGAGTACATCGACAAGAAATTCGAGGTGACCCGGCGTGGCTCTTCCTCCCCTGACCCCCGAGCAGCGCGCCGCAGCTCTTGAGAAGGCTGCCAAGGCACGCAAGGAGCGTGCCGAGGTCAAGAACCGGCTCAAGCACGGCGCGGTTTCGCTGGCTGAGGTGCTGAAGGATGGGCAGACCGACGACGTCATCGGCAAGATGAAGGTCTCGGCTCTGCTGGAGTCGCTCCCTGGCGTCGGCAAGGTCCGCGCCAAGCAGCTCATGGAGCGCCTTGGTATCGCCGAATCCCGCCGCGTGCGGGGTCTCGGCGCCAACCAGCGCGCCTCCCTGGAGCGCGAGTTCGGCGGCGCCGAGAGCTGATCTCGGCGGCGTACGAGCGAGTTTCACGGGGGTACGGAGTGACCGACATGTCCCGGTCCGCTGGAGATCGGGCCCACGAGGCAGTCGCGACCAGCGGGTCCAGGGCACACGGCGGTGACTCCAAGCCCCGCCCGCGCCTGACGGTCCTGTCCGGTCCGTCGGGTGTGGGGAAGTCCACGGTCGTCGCCGAGCTCCGGCGGTCCCACCCAGAGGTGTGGCTGTCGGTCTCGGTGACAACCCGGAAGCCCCGGCCGGGGGAGCAGCACGGCGTGGAGTACTTCTTCGCCGACAACGACGAGTTCGACCGGCTCGTCGCCTCCGGTGAGCTTCTGGAGTGGGCCGAGTTCGCCGGCAACCGCTACGGCACGCCCAGAGGGCCGGTGCTGGAGAAGCTGGCGGCAGGGGTCCCCACCCTGCTGGAGATCGACCTGCAGGGCGCCAGGCAGGTGCGCAAGACGATGCCCGATGCCCTGCTGGTGTTCCTCGCCCCGCCGAGCTGGGAGGAGCTGGAGCGGCGGCTGCGCGGCCGCGGCACCGAGCCTCCCGACGTGATCGCCCGGCGCCTGGAGATGGCCCGGATCGAGCTGGCGGCGGAGAAGGAGTTCGATCTCACGATCGTCAACACGTCCGTCAAGGATGTGTGCCACCGGCTGATAACCTTGATGGGAAACTCACCTAGCTAGGGGAATCACTGACGTGGCAAGCAGCTCCGCCTACGCGGAAGGCATCACCAACCCGTCGATCGACGCGCTTCTCGACATCGTCGACAGCAAGTACAGCCTCGTGATCATGGGTGCGAAGCGGGCGCGCCAGATCAACGCCTACTACTCGCAGCTCGGCGAGGGCCTGCTGGAGTACGTGGGGCCCCTCGTGGAGACCCACGCCCAGGAGAAGCCGCTGTCGATCGCGCTGCGCGAGGTCTCCGAGGGCCTGCTCACCTCTGAGCCCATCGAGGGCTGAGCACCGCCTCCGTCATGACGTCTGTCGTGCTGGGCGTGAGCGCCGGCATCGCGGTCTACAAGTCCTGCGAGCTGCTCCGCCTGTTCACCGAGTCGGGGCACGACGTGCGCGTCGTGCCGACCCGTGACGCTCTGCGGTTCGTCGGCGAGCCGACCTGGGCCGCGTTGTCGGGCAATCCGGTGACCACCGAGGTGTGGGAGTCGGTGCACGAGGTGCCGCACGTGCGCATCGGGCAGTCCGCCGACCTGGTGGTCGTCGCCCCGGCGACGGCGGACGTGCTGGCGCGCGCCGCGCACGGGCTGGCCAACGACCTGCTCACCAACACGCTGCTCACGGCGCGGTGCCCGGTGGTGTTCGCGCCCGCGATGCACACCGAGATGTGGGAGCACCCGGCCACGCGGGCGAACGTGGCGACGCTGCGCGAGCGCGGCGCGATCGTGATCGAGCCCGCCGTCGGCAGGCTCACCGGCGCCGACACCGGCCCCGGGCGGCTGCCCGACCCCGCCGAGATCTTCGAGGTGTGCCGGCGGGTGCTGGCCGGGCGGCGCGAGGACCTGGCCGGCCGGCACGTCGTCGTCTCGGCCGGAGGCACCCGCGAGGCGATCGACCCCGTGCGCTTCATCGGCAACCGGTCTTCCGGGCTGCAGGGATACGCCCTCGCCCGTACGGCCGTCGCCCGGGGCGCGGAGGTCACGCTCGTCGCGGCGAACGTGACGCTGCCCGATCCCGCGGGCGCGAAGGTCGTCCGGGTCGAGTCGGCGCGGCAGTTGCGCGACGCGGTCCTGGCGGCGGCCGAGCACGCCGACGCGGTCGTGATGGCCGCCGCGGTCGCCGACTTCCGGCCCGTACGGCAGAGCGACACGAAGATCAAGAAGTCGTCCGCCGAGCCTGATCCAATCCATCTGGCGAAAAATCCGGACATCCTGGCCGAGCTGGGGGAGATCCGCCGGGCCAAGCGAGAGGCGTACGCCGCCGTGGGCGGCGGACCCGCGATCGGCGACGGCCCGGACGCTGCGCGGGAGACCCGCGACGGCCTGGGCGCCGCGCGGACGGCCGATGGGGCGGGTGGCGCGCGGGAGACCGGTGACGGCCTGGGCGCCGCGCAGGACGCCGAGGCCGTCGGGCCGGGCGCTGTGGGGGAGGCCAGGGCCGGTGCCACACGGGACGCCGGGGCCGATGGGCCGTATCCCCGGGTGATCGTGGGATTCGCGGCGGAGACCGACGACGTCCTGGCCAACGGCAGAGCCAAGCTGGAGCGCAAGGGCTGCGACCTGCTCGTGGTGAACCAGGTCGGGGAGAACCTCGCGTTCGGCACGCCGGACAACGCGGCGGTCGTCCTCACGGCGGAGGGCGGGTCCGTGGACATTCCGAGGGGTCCCAAAGAGGATCTCGCCGACGTAGTGTGGGATTTGGTGGCGCAGCGTCTCGCCTGATCTTCGCGTGGTGCCGGCGCGGGCGCCCGCCCCAGCCCCCACAGCGTGCGTCGAGGGAGCGATCGCCATGCCGGTGTCCGCCACGATCAGGGAGCGCTGCCGGGCGATGCTCGGCCCCGGAGAGGACATCCGCTACGTGTTCCCCGCGGTGGCCGTGCCGCCCCCTGCCACGATCGGTTTCCTCGTCGTGGTGACGGACCGGTCGATCACCCTGCTGTCCACCAAGATGTTCAGCAGGGACGAGCCGTCGGGGGTGTGGGCGCGTTACCCCCGCCGCACCCGTCTCGGGCCGATCGAGTTCGGGTCGGGCCCCCGCATCGAAATCGGCGGCATGACACTGGAGGTCGACGACGAGTACGCCGCCGTGGTCGCGGCGGCCGACGCGGAGGCGTTCACACCCGGTGACCTGCCCAGAGACCCTCTGCCCGATCTCTGACACGCCGTACGCGGGCGCGCCGGGCCCGCTTTCGGTCCATCATCCCGGCGACCCGAAACCGGATGGCTTCGCGGCTCCGCAGCGCCTAGGGCTAGACTCGCGTGAGCATCGAGTGACCGCGGTGGGGCGAGGCTCTACCGCCGGTCACTCATGGACGTCAGCAGCCGCTGCATGAGGAGCCCTGAGTTGTCCCGTCGCCTGTTCACCTCCGAGTCGGTCACCGAGGGCCACCCGGACAAGATCGCCGACCAGATCAGTGACGCGATTCTCGACGCCATGCTCAAGGACGACCCCAAGAGCCGGGTCGCCGTCGAGACGCTGATCACCACTGGCCAGGTCCACGTCGCCGGTGAGGTGACGACGGAGACCTACGTCGACATCCCCGCCCTGATCCGCGAGAAGATCCTCGAGATCGGTTACGACGCCTCCCACAAGGGCTTCGACGGCGCCTCCTGTGGCGTGTCGGTGTCCATCGGCGCGCAGTCGCCGGACATCGCGCAGGGCGTGGACGACGCCTACGAGCACCGCGAGGGCGAGGGCTCCGACGACTTCGACCGTCAGGGCGCGGGCGACCAGGGCCTGATGTTCGGCTACGCCTGCCGTGAGACCCCCGAGCTGATGCCGCTGCCGATCCAGCTCGCGCACCGGATGGCCCGCCGCCTGTCCGAGGTGCGCAAGAACGGCACGGTTCCCTACCTGCGTCCCGACGGCAAGACCCAGGTCACGATCGAGTACGACGGCGACCGCCCGGTCCGCCTCGACACCGTCGTCGTCTCCACCCAGCACGCTCCGGAGATCGACCTGCGGGAGATGCTGACCCCCGACATCCGCGAGCACGTGGTCGAGCCCGTGCTGGCCGACCTGGAGATCGAGACCGAGGGCTACCGCCTGCTGGTCAACCCGACCGGCCGCTTCGAGATCGGCGGCCCGATGGGCGACGCCGGCCTCACCGGCCGCAAGATCATCATCGACACCTACGGCGGCATGGCCCGCCACGGCGGCGGCGCCTTCTCCGGCAAGGACCCGTCCAAGGTCGACCGCTCGGCCGCGTACGCCATGCGCTGGGTCGCCAAGAACGTCGTCGCGGCCGGCCTGGCCGACCGCTGCGAGGTCCAGGTCGCCTACGCCATCGGCAAGGCCCAGCCGGTCGGCCTGTTCATCGAGACGTTCGGCACCGAGAAGGCGCCGGTCAACGTGATCCAGGACGCGGTGCTCCAGGTCTTCGACCTGCGCCCCGCCGCGATCATCCGGGACCTCGACCTGCTGCGCCCGATCTACTCCGAGACCGCCGCGTACGGCCACTTCGGCCGAGAGGGCTTCTCCTGGGAGTCCACCGACCGGGCCGACGCCCTGCGTACGGCCGCGGGTCTGTGACCCCCGCCTGACGGCACGCACTCCGGGCGGCGCCCGCCTCTGACGGCGGGCGCCGCCCTGGCATGCCCGCCGGGCATGTGGATGTCCACAGGCGGTGGGCGTACGTGCGATTGCGGCTCGCCGGGTCTGGTAGGACGTAGACGTGACCGAGCCGACCCGCGCCCCGCATCCTCAGGAGGCGCTCCTTCCGGCGCCCCCGGCCGCCGTACGGCGGCCCGCCGAGCGGGCGCGGGGCGCCGCCGCGCAGGGGCAGGGGCAGGGGCAGGGAGCTGCTGCGCCGGGGCAGGACGCGCGGGGTGAAGGCGCGACAGGCCGGGGCACGGCCGTGCGGGGCCAGGGCGCGGCGGCGAGAGAGCAGGGCGCGGCGGCGAGGGGGCAGGGCGCGGCGGCGAGGGGGCAGGGCGCGACAGCACGGGGCGCGGGGCGGGCGCGCGCGGGCGCGTCCAAGGGCGCGCGTGAGGCGGCCCAGAACCTTCCGGTCGCCAGGGTCGTGGTGGACACGCCGCTGCCGCACCTCGACCGCCCCTTCGACTACCTGGTCCCCACCACGATGGACGCCGAGGCGGTGCCCGGCTGCCGGGTGCGCGTCCGCTTCGCCGGGCAGCTCGCCGACGGCTACCTGCTCGAACGGCTCCCCGAGAGCGAGCACGAGGGCCGGCTGTCCTTCCTCGAACGGGTGATCTCCCCGGAGCCCGTCCTCACTCCCGACATCGCGCGGCTGGCCCGCGCCGTGGCCGACCGTTATGCCGGGACCATGTCGGACGTCCTGCGCCTGGCCGTTCCGCCCCGGCACGCCCGGGTCGAGGGCGAGGCGAGAACCCCCGCCCGCCGGGCGGCGTCCTCCGGTGACGGCGACGTTCCCCCGCCCGCCCCGGAGCCCGCCCCCGAGCCCGCCCCGGAGCCCGCCCCCGAGCCCGCCCCCGAGCCCGTACGCGCGACCGTGGACGACGGCCCTCCTTCGCACCCCGCCGAGGGCGCGGGAGAGGAGCCGGAAGCGCCCCCCCAAGACGCGGCGCACGCGGCGAGGGTCCACGGCGAGACCACGCCATCCGAGGGTGCGGGACCGGGGCGGGGGGTGGCCCCCGAAGACGCGGCGCACGCGGCGGCGGTCCACGGCGAGACCACGCCATCCGAGGGTGCGGGACCGGGGCGGGGGGTGGCCCCCGAAGACGCGGCGCACGCGGCGGCGGTCCACGGCGAGACCACGCCACCCGAAGCCACGCGACCCGAGGCGGTGCGAGGCGAGCCCGCCCCACACGAAGGCGCGCCACCCGAGGCCGCGCACGGCAAGGGGGCATCCCCGGCTGTGCCGGATGAGACCGCGCCGCAGGAGACCGGGCCACGCGGGGAGGCGGGGCGGCGGGCGGCGCGGGCGTATGGGGACGCCTGGAGGGCCTACCCGGCAGGCGCCAGCTTCCTTGAGGCGCTGGCCGAGGGCAGGGCTCCACGCGCCGTGTGGACGGCCCTGCCCGGCACGGATGCGGACGGGCCGGCGTGGCCGCGCGCCATCGCGGCCGCCGCGCGGGCGACGCTGGACGGCGGCCGGGGCGTCGTCGTGGTGGTGCCCGACGGCAAGGACGTCGCGCTGGTGACCGCGGCCCTGGGAGAGACTCCGCATGTGGCGATCACGGCGGACCTCGGGCCCGCGGAGCGCTACCGGCGCTGGCTCAAGGCGCTGCGCGGCGAGATCGGCATCGTGGTGGGCAACCGCCCCGCGGCGTACGCGCCGGTGGCCCGCCTGGGGCTGGCGGTCGTCTGGGACGACGGCGACGACCTGCACGCCGAGCGCCACGCGCCCTATCCGCACGCGCGGGAGGTGCTCGCCCTGCGAGCGCATCAGGCGGGGGCGGGCCTGCTCGTCGGCGGCTACGCGCGCACGGCCGAGGCAACGGCGCTCGTCGAGAGGGGCTGGGCCGCGCCGCTGGTGCCGGACCGGGGGGCGGTCCGGGCCCGGGCGCCCCGGGTGCGCCCGGCGGGCGACGACGCGGAGCTGGCCCGCGACCAGGCGGCCAGGGCGGCCCGCCTGCCCAGCATCGCCTGGCGGGCGCTGCGCGAGGGCCTGGAGCACGGCCCTGTGCTCGTCCAGGTGCCGCGCAGGGGCTATCTGCCCGCGCTGGCGTGCCGTCACTGCCGTGCCCCCGCCCGCTGCTCGGGCCTGCCGCAGGTGCGCCCGGCGGCGGCACCGGACGCCGCCCTGGGAGGCGCGCCGGCGCTCGGCGGCGACACGCGGGGCCGCGCCGCGACGGCCGCCGGGCGCGGATCGGGCGTCCATCGGCCCGTGGTCCCCGGGGGGACCGGCCAGGAGAGCGGCAGGGCGGGCGGCAGGGCGAGGCCGCTCGTGGACCCGGTGCCGGCGGAGCCCGCGGCCACCGGACCGGTGTGCTCGGGTCCGCTCGCGCTGCGCGGCGGGCACGCCGTGCCCTACTGCCGCTGGTGCGGCCGGATCGCGGGCGACTGGCGCTGCCCGTCCTGCGGCGGGACGGGTGTGCGGGCCGTCATCGTGGGCGCCCGCCGCACCGCCGAGGAGCTGGGCCGGGCCTTTCCCTCGGTGGCCGTGCGCACCAGCGGGCGCGACGGCGTGCTCGCGACGGTGAGCGGCGCCCCCGCGCTGGTCGTGGCGACGCCCGGGGCCGAGCCCGTGCCGGACGGCGGCTACGCGGCGGCCGTGCTGCTCGACGGATGGGCGCTGCTGGGCCGTCCCGACCTGCGCGCGGCCGAGGAGGCGCTGCGACGCTGGATGAACGCCGCCGCCCTGCTGCGTCCGGCGGGGGAGCTGGTCGTCCTGGCCGACGCCGGGGTGCCCGCCGTACAGGCCCTGCTGCGCTGGGATCCCGTCACCTTCGCGGAACGCGAGCTCGACGAGCGGGCCGAGCTGGGTTTTCCCCCGGCCGTCCGGATGGCGACGCTGACCGGCCCGGCAGCGGCGGTCAGGGCGACGCTGACGTCCGCCGGGCTGCCTCCCGGAGCGCAGGTGCTGGGGCCGGTGCCGGTGGACGGCGGGCTGGAGCGGGCGATGGTCCGGGTGCCGCGCTATCTCGGGTCCGCGCTGGCCCGGGCGCTCAAGGGGGCCTCCGGTGTGCGCTCCGCGCGCAAGGCTCCGGACGTGGTCCGTGTGAACATTGATCCGCTCGACCTCATCTGACCGATTCGCCTCGCACTAAGGGAGCCGTTAGCGTGCCTCTGTGTCGATCGAATGGGTGAACCGGGCCATCGACGGCCTGCGTGCCTGGGGGCGCGAGCGGAACGTCGAGGTCGACGTCGACGAGGTACGTCTGCTGTGCGACTACGCCAGCGACTACCTGGAGGTGAACGAACTGGGCGATTTCCGGCCGGGCACCTTCGAGGAGCTCCTGCTGGAGATCTATCCGCGCAAGGTCATCGCGCCGCCGGAGAGCGCGCCGGAGACGGTCGCCGCGGCGCGGACACTGGTCGAGTTCCTGCTGGACACGGGCGAGATCGGCAGCAAGACGGCCGTCCGGATGCGGGAGACCATCGACCGCATCGAGCCCGAGATGCCGCAGGCGCTGGCCGACACGTCCAAGTTCGGCATGGCCAAGAGCCTGTTCAGCGCCATCGGACCCGACGACCTGGAGCTCGACGCGGCCCAGTCCGCGCGGGCGGAGGAGGCGGCCGACGGCGGCGAGTGCGACTGCCCCGGCTGCGCGCCCCTGCCGCCCGTACGGCTCGCGCCGCGCGAGGAGGTGGCGCGGGCCGTACGCGAGGTGCCGCTGCTGCGCGACGCCCACCGGGTGGTGACCTGGCTGGCGGACGGCGGCCGCACGGTGACCAAGCGCCGGTCCATGCGGGTCAGGGACGCGCGGGCGTGCACGGCCGAGCTCGGCGTCGAGTGCCCGGAGCCGGCGTGGCGGCTCGCGCTCGATCTGGGCCTGGCCCGGCTCGACGGCACGGCCGTCGTGGTCGCGGAGGACTTCCGCGAGCTGGACGCGCGCGGCGAGGACGAGCTGCTCGATTTGTGGCGGTCGGCGCTGGAGTTCCTCGTGGAGAGGACCGTGCCGCTGACCGGGGAGGCGGTCGTGGACGAGGGGATGTCCCAGATCCACGACCTGCTCTATCGGCTGCAGTCGCCCGTCCCGGTGGACGCGCTCGCCGACTACCTGCGCGAGGTGGCCGCGGGTCGGCCCGTCGGGCGGCTCGACGAGGCGCTGGCCACGCTGGTGTACGCGGGAACGGTCCAGCGCACCGAGGACGGCCTGGCCCTGACCGCGCACGCCCTGTGGGGCCTGCGGGAGCTGTACGCAGGCATGGGCCTGGACGCGCCGCTCGCGCCCGCCCCGGCCGAGGGCGACGCGAGCGGGCTGATCGCCGGGCTGATCGGCGACGGCACGACCGACGAGGCGGCCGAGCGGGACATCGCCGAGTGGCTGTCGCGGCGCACCCCGGAGCAGGCGGCGGCGGAGCTGCTCGCCGCCGTGGCCGGCGCCCCGGCGGAGGTGCGCGGGGTCGCCGTGACCATCGTCGACCGGCTGGGCGTCGAGGCGGCGCCGGTCGTGCGGTCCTACCTGGACGACGCCGAGCTGCGCCCGCACGCCATCCACTGGCTCTCCTCGCGGGGCCTGGACGCGCCCGCGCTCACCCCCGAGGAGGTCCTGTGGGTGAGCGTCGACATGCTCGCGCTCGCGCTGCCCGCCGCCGAGGCGGACCCGGAGGGCTTCGCGGAGAACATCGCCGCCTCGGGGCCGCCCGCCCATCTGATCGAGGACATGTGGCGGGTGGATCACCCCGACGTGGTCGAGGTTCTCGAACTGCTCGGCAGCACGCTGACGGACCAGGCCGCCGCCAAAGCCGCCCGGAAAGCGGCTTTCAAGGCTCGTTCGCGGGGCATCAGGTGACTGCTGTGCAGTAAGTTGCTGGAATGGCCGACAGCGACGTGCTCACCTTTCCGCCGGTCGACATCGCCCCCGACGAGCAGCTCGTCCTCGCGGTTCGGGAGGTCCCGCTCGTGCGGGACGCCCGCCGCGTGGCCGAGTGGGTCGGGGCCCGCTGCGCGGCCTCTCCCCGGGGTGTGTGCGAGGTCACCGAGCAGGGGCTGCCGCACCCCGCCGAGGCCGAGGCGGTCGTCGCCGAGCTGGGCCTGGAGGCCGCCAGGCTGCGCCTGCTGTGGGTGGTCGCGGTCAACGGCCGCCTCGTGGAGGTCACCCGGCAGGGCGCCCGCCCCGGGCCCGGCGTGCCCGACCCGATGGAGTTCTGGGACGGCGTGGTCATGGACGTGCTCGACCGCACCGAGGAGGGCCTGACCGGGTCGGCGGTCATCGACGAGCACCTGACCGAGATCCTCGCCACGATCTACTCGGTGCGTGAGGGCATGCCGCTCGCCGCCCTGGCCGGCGGCATCCTCCAGGCCCACGAGGTGGGCTGCGAGGCGCGGCCGGCGGACCTGCGGCGGCTGCGGATGACGCTGCCGGGGGAGCTGGCGGCGGCCATGGCGCTGCTGGAGTACTGCGGGCTGATCGAGCTGACCGGGGAGCTCGTCCGGCTCACCCAGCCGGGCGTGTGGGCCGTGCGCCGCGACCTGCTCAGGGAGGGCCACGACGCGCCGTCGCTCGGCGAGGTGGCCGCGCTCGCCGAGCTGGGCGCCGCCGACCTCATCGACGCCATGCTGACCGGCCGGGCCTCCGCCAGCGCCGCCACGCTGTGGCTGGAGCGCCGGGTGCCCGAGGACGCGGCGCGCGAGCTCATCAAGATCGCCGCGTCGGGCAACGCCGCCCAGCGCGGCACCGCAGGGACCGTGCTGGAGGAGCTGGGCCCGGAGGCCGCGCAGGCCGTACGGGAGGCCCTGGACGAGCCGATGATGTGGCGCTACGCCGCCGCCTGGCTGGGCGTACGCGATCTGGAGGCGCCGGCTCTCGGCGAGGGCGACGGGGCCTGGGTGGCGGTGGACACCCTCGCCGCCCTGCTCTACATCGGCGCCCCGGTCGACTCGGTGGCCCACTTCGACCTCCTCGGGGAGGACCTGCTGACGCTGGTGCCCCAGATGGGCCGGGTCGACCACCCCGACGCTCTCGCGGTGCTGGAGATGCTCGGCAGGCACCACCCCGACCCGCTGATCGCGAAGACCGCCAGGAAGACGGCGATGAAGGTGCGTTCGCGCCCGTAGACTGGGGTGATCCTCCTCGTGTACGTGACGTGAACGGAGTCAACCCTTGGCCATTCAGCCGATCCGCCTGTTCGGCGACCCGGTGCTGCGCACCCCTGCCGAGCCGGTGGTCGACTTCGACAAGGAACTGCGCAAGCTCGTCAAGGACCTGACCGACACCATGATGGACGCGCCGGGCGCCGGCCTGGCCGCGCCGCAGATCGGCGTCGGCCTGCGCGTGTTCACCTACTACGTCGACGAGCAGCTCGGGCACCTCATCAACCCCGATCTCGACCTCGGCGGCGAGATCGACGAGGAGGGCGAGGAGGGCTGCCTGTCCTTCCCCGGCCTGACCTTCCCGACGCCCCGCGCGATCAGAGCGGTGGCCAAGGGCTATAACATGCACGGCGAGCCGGTGACGATCGAGGGCACCGACCTCATGGCGCGCTGCTTCCAGCACGAGACCGACCACCTCGACGGCGTGCTGTTCATCGACCGCCTCGACCCCAAGCAGCGCAAGCTCGCGATGAAGGCGATCCGCGAGGCCGAGTGGAGCGGCCTGTCGGCGCCGGTGGTGAAGGTCTCGCCGCACGCCACGCAGGGAAGGGCCCTGTAGTGCGCCTGGTCTTCGCCGGCACGCCCGACACCGCGCTCCCGTCGCTGCGCGCCCTGCTGGACTCGCCCCGTCACGAGGTGGCGGCCGTGGTGACCCGGCCCGATGCGCAGTCCGGCCGTGGCCGCAAGGTGCATCCCAGCCCGGTGGCGCAGCTCGCCGAGGAGTCGGGGATCGAGGTGCTCAAGCCGGCGAAGGCCGGAGACCCGGAGTTCCTCGACCGGCTGAGGGCGATCGGCCCCGACTGCTGCCCCGTGGTCGCGTACGGCGCCCTGCTGCCGCAGGCGGCGCTCGACATCCCCCCGCAGGGGTGGATCAACCTGCACTTCTCCGTGCTGCCCGCCTGGCGCGGCGCGGCGCCCGTGCAGCACGCCGTGCTGCACGGCGACGACGTCACCGGCGCCTCGACCTTCCGCATCGTGAAGGAGCTGGACGCGGGGCCGGTGTTCGGCGTGCTCACCGAGCGGATCCGGCCCGGCGACACGAGCGGGGCACTGCTGGCCCGGCTCGCGGACGCCGGCGCGGGGCTGCTGCTCGCCACGCTCGACGGGGTAGAGGACGGCACGCTGGAGGCGCGCCCGCAGCCCGCGGACGGCGTCAGCCTGGCCCCGAAGATCACGGTCGAGGACGCCAGGATCGACTGGACCGCGCCCGCGATGCGGGTCGACCGGCTGGTGCGGGCCTGCACTCCGGCTCCCGGCGCGTGGGCCGAGTTCCGCGGCCAGCGGGTCAAGATCGGGCCGGTGCGGCTCGCGCCCGACGCGGGCAAGCTCGCCCCCGGCGAGATCGCGGCCACGCGGAAGTCCGTCCTCGTCGGGACCGGCACCCACCCGGTGGAGCTCGGCGAGGTGCAGCCGCAGGGCAAGCGCCAGATGACCGCGGCCGAATGGGGGCGCGGCGTCCGGTTCGCGGATGGTGAGACCCTGGTCTGAACGGCCCCGCCCGCCACGGCCCCGGCATCGTTCCGGGAGACGCCCGGCAGGCAGTGGAATCCGCCGCCGAGCCGGAACCGTCCCGGTGGCCGGAACCAGGGCTGGCCGACCGGGCCGGCGGAACTAGGGCCGGCGGAACTAGGGCCGGCGGATCGGTGAGGGACAGGACCGAGGGCGGTAGCGCCGCACGTGCCTCCATCGAACGGGGCGGTGTCTAAGGTGACAGCGCCGAAGATGACAGGGCCGCGGAGGGCGGAGTAAGAGCGGCGGCATCTCAGGGTGAACAGGGTCGTGGCAGTGGTCGTGGCAGTGGTCGTGGCAGTGGTTGTGGCAGGGTCGAGGGTGACACCGTGAAGCAGGGCAGAGGGCAGGGCGGCGGCGCACGGCGTGGCCAGGGGAGCGGCCAGGGCGGCGGCCCGGGAGGCGACTCAGGACAGGCCCGCCCGGGACGCGGCGGCAGGCCGGGACGCGGCGGGCAGGCCGCGCACGCGGCGAAGGCCGGGCAGCCGAGGCAGGGCCGCGGACGCCCGCCCCGCGACGAGGCGCGCAACGCCGCCTACGACCTGATGCGGGCCGTCGACGAGCGCGACGCGTACGCCAACCTGCTCATGCCGACCCTGCTGCGGCAGCGGCGGATCACCGGCCGTGACGCGGCCCTCGCCACCGAGCTGGCGTACGGCACGCTGCGCGGCCTGGGGACCTACGACGAGGTCATCGCCGCGTGCAGCGACCGGCCGCCGGAGGAGGTGGACCCGCCGCTGCTCGACGCGGTGCGGCTCGGCGTCCACCAGCTTCTGCGCACCCGGATCCCGCCCCACGCGGCGGTCAGCGCGACCATCGACCTCGTGCGGCTGCGTGTCGGGCCGGGCCCGTCCCGCTACGCCAACGCCGTGCTGCGCAAGGTCGCGGGCCGCACGCTGGAGCAGTGGCTGGAGATCGTCGCACCGCCGCGTGACCAGGACCCGATCGGCAACCTGGCGATCGCCTACAGCCACCCGCGCTGGATCGTCACCGCCCTGCGCGACGCGGTCGGCGGCGACGTGGACGAGACGGCCGCGCTGCTGGAGGCCGACAACGAGCGGCCCCGCGTGGCGCTGGTGGCGCGGCCGGGCCGGGCCACGGTGGACGAGCTGGTCGCGGCGGGCGCCGAGCGGGCCGCCTACTCGCCGTACGCCGCCTATCTGCCGGAGGGCGACCCGGGCTCGCTTCCCGCGGTGGGGGAGGCGCGGGCCGCGGTGCAGGACGAGGCCAGCCAGCTCGTGGCGCTCGCGCTGACCCGTGTGCCGCTCGACCAGGACTTCACCTGGCTGGACATGTGCGCGGGCCCGGGCGGCAAGGCCGGGCTGCTCGACGCGGTGGCGGCCCAGCGCGGCGCCCGGCTGCTCGGCGCCGACGTGCAGTATCACCGGGCTCGGCTGGTGTGGGGCACCACCCGCGAGGCGAAGGTGATCACGGCGGACGGCACCCGGCCCGCCTGGCGGCCGGGCGTGTTCGACCGGGTGATGCTCGACGCCCCCTGCACCGGGCTCGGCGCCCTGCGCAGGCGTCCGGAGGCCCGCTGGCGGCGCGACCCCCGGAGCATCCCCGAGCTGACCGCGCTGCAGCGGCGGCTGCTCGGCTCGGCGCTGGAGGCCGTCCGGCCGGGCGGTGTCGTTGCGTACGTCACCTGCTCGCCGCACCTGGCCGAGACCCGCGCGATGGTGGAGGACGTGCGCGACCGCGTGGAGGTGCTGGACGCCCGCGCGTTCCTGCCGGAG
Source organism: Microbispora hainanensis (assembly GCF_036186745.1). Lineage (NCBI taxonomy): Bacteria > Bacillati > Actinomycetota > Actinomycetes > Streptosporangiales > Streptosporangiaceae > Microbispora > Microbispora hainanensis. The sequence goes on from NZ_CP108086.1 coordinate 5,115,752, forward strand.
GTGCCCGGTCTCGGCGACGGCCCGTACGCGCAGTTCTGGCCGCACCGGCACGGCACGGACGCGATGTTCCTCGCGCTGCTGCGCCGCACCTGACGGTCCCGCCGCAACGGCCCACAGCCGAACCGCCCACAGCCGCAACCGCCCACAGAGGAGACCACCCACAGAGACCACCCGCGGAGGAGACCACCCGCGGAGCCGGGCGTCTCCCGGGCGACGGTGAAGCGCAGGCGCGCGTCAGGCGGCCGGCGCGCGGGCCGCAGTCATCGGCCCGCGTACGCGCGGCTGATTGCGGGCGGCGGTGGATGTCATCGATCGCGGACGAGGGCGAGCATCTCGTCCACGGAACCGGCCGGATCGTTGATCGGGAACTGCACCGCCCGGATGATCCCGCCGGGGTCGGCCAGCAGCGTGAGGCGCTTGAAGCGGTCGACGCCGGCCGTCCGGAAGGTCGGCAGCAGCAGCCCTGCGGCGAGCCTGCTGTCCTGGTCGGACAGCAGGGGATAGGGCAACGTCGCATGCTCGACGAAGGCGGCCAGCTGGTCGGGCCGCTGCGTGCTCACGCCCCGGACCGCGGCGCCTGCCGCCTCGAAGCCGGCATGCCGTGACGCGTAGGTGAGCGCCTCCAGGGTGCATCCCTTCGTCCCCGGGATGTCGGTCCAGCCGGGCGGGTAGCCCTGGGTGCCCGGGGCGAAGGCACCGGGGAAGAAGAACAGCACGGTCCAGACGCCCGGCGCGACGGGCGTGACCGGCTCGCCGTCGTGGCGATCCAGCACGACGTCCGGCACCTTCCGGCCGACCAGATCGTGCACGCGGCGGCTTTCGGCGGACCCGTCCTCGCTGGTCGCGGTCAGCGCCCCGTCGCCCATCACATGCCTGGTGCCCCAGTCCTGCAGTGCGATGAGCGCCGGCAGCAGGCCCTCGCCCTTCGCGGTCAGCACGTAGTCGTAACGCGGCGGGTGCTCGGAATAGGGCCGCTTCTCCAGCACCCCGTGGTCGACGAGCCCGGCCAGGCGTTCGGCCAGCGCCCGGCGGCTGACGCCGAGCTCACGCTGAAGACCGTCGAAGCGGGTGATGCCGCCCGCGATGTCGCGAACGATCAGGAACGTCCACCAGTCGCCGATCACGCCGAGGGCCTGCGCGATACCGCAGTCGGAGTCGGGTAGATCCGCGCGCTTCACGCGCTCCAGTATAGTGCGTTTCAGATTGGAACTGACTGAGGAGAGGCGCGGGGATGGGAATGGACAGCGGAGGCGGGGCGGCCGTCTTCTGGCGGTGGTGGACGGCCGGCACGGTCAGCGCGGTCGGCTCGGCGGTCGGCGCGGTGGCGCTGCCGCTGACGGCCCTGACGGTGCTCGACGCCTCCGCGTTCGAGATGGGCCTGATCGCCGCCGCCGGTTACGTCGCCTGGATCGTGATCGGCCTGCCCGCCGGGGTGGTGGTGCAGCGGCTCCCCATGCGACGGGTGCAGGTCGGCGCCGACCTGGCCCGTGCGGCGGCGATCGTCTCCATCCCGCTGGCCTGGTGGTCCGACCGGCTGACGGTCGCCCAGCTCGTGATCGTGGCCCTCGTGACGAGCTTCGCGAACGTCGTCTTCGACGTCGCCAACTCGACCTTTCTGCCGTCGATCGTGAGCAGGGAGCAGTTGCAGTCGCGCAACAGCCTGACGTCGGGCACCCATGCCGCCACCCAGCTCGGCGGGCCGTCGGCGGGCGGCATCGTCGTCCAGGTGCTCGGGGCGGTGCCCACCCTCCTCGTCGACGCGGCCGGCTACCTCGTCTCGGCCCTGCTGCTGCGGACCCTGCCGGAACGCCGCGCACAGGCCCCCGACCGCTGGCCGCCGATGCGCGAGATGATCGGCGAAGGCTGGCGTTTCGTCGCGCGCCACCCGGTCATGGGCCCGTGCATGTGGGCCGCCACCGCGGCCAACGCGGTCTGCGGGGCACAGCAGGCGCTCTACGCGTTGTATCTCGTACGCGAGCTGCACGCCGCGCCCGGCCTCGTCGGCCTGCTGCTGGCGGCGGACGGCGTCGGCTCGCTGATCGGCGCGGCCCTGACGAACCGGGTCACGGCCAGGCTCGGCACCGCCCGGGCCCTGATCGTCGCCGGCTTCGCCGCGGTCGCCGGGGCGCTCGTCATTCCCCTCGGCGCCGGCTGGCCGGGCTTCGCCGCCTTCGCCGTGGGCAACGTGGTGTTCGCCGCCGGCATCGTGACGTTCAGCGTGGTGACCCGCACCTATCGGCAGATCGCCAGCCCGCCCGGCCTGCTGTCCCGGGTGATGGCCACGGTGCGCTTCGTCTCCTGGGGCGCGATCCCGGTCGGAGGCCTGGTCGCCGGAGCGGTCGCCGGGATGCTCGGCGGCCGGATCACGTTGCTGATCTTCGTCGTCCCGGCCGTCTGCATTCCGCTGGTGCTGCTGGCCTCACCGATCCGGCGCCTGCGCGACCTCACCGACTATCGGCGGAGCGGCGACTCCACCGGCCCGCCCGCGCATCGGCGGCAGCTCGCCGCCGAAGCCTGAGCGGGCACCCGCGCCCTGCCATCGGGGACGACGGGGCCGTCGGGGTCGTCGGGGTCGTCGGGGCCGTCGGGGTCGTCGGGGTCGTCGGGGTCGTCGGGGTCGCCGGGGTTGCCGGGGGAAGGAGCGGGACGGAGGTCCCGGCGAAATAGACTGCAGGCACTATGGCCGTTCAGATCTCGCCCAGCATCCTGTCCGCGGACTTCGCCCGCCTCGCCGACGAGGCCGCACGCGTCAAGGACGTCGCCGACTGGCTCCACGTCGACGTCATGGACTATCACTTCGTGCCGAACCTGACGCTCGGCCTGCCGGTCGTCGAGTCGCTGCTGAAGACCACCTCGACGCCGATCGACTGCCACCTCATGATCCAGGACCCGGATCGATGGGCGCCGGACTACGCGGAGGCGGGCGCGGCCAGTGTGACGATCCACGCCGAGGCGGCCAAGGCCGCCGTGCGCACGCTGCGGGCGATCCGCGCCGCCGGGGCCAGGGCAGGTCTGGCGTTGAACCCGGCGACCGCCGTCGAGGGGTACGAGGACCTGCTGCCCGAGATCGACATGATGCTCGTCATGACCGTCGAGCCGGGCTTCGGCGGGCAGCGCTTCCTCGACATCGTGCTGCCGAAGCTGTCGCGGGCCCGGGCGCTGATCGACAAGTACGGCGGCGAGGTGTGGCTCCAGGTCGACGGCGGTGTCTCCGCGGAGACGATCGAGCGCTGTGCCGAGGCCGGGGCCGACGTCTTCGTGGCGGGCAACGCCGTCTACGGCTCCGACGACCCCGCCCGCGCCGTCCAGGAGCTCAGGAGCCTCGCCGAACGGGCCGCCCCGCCCGCCTGAACGCCCCCGCCCGCCTGAACGGCCCCGCCCGCCTGAACGGCCCCGCCCGGCCCGTCGCCGAGCACACGGCAGGCACCTGCGCGTCGGCGCCTCCGGGGCCGGAATCCTGCGCCGCAGGGCGGCTGACGGCGGTGGCCGTCACCGCTTCGGGCGTCCCCGGGGGACAGCGGCGCCGACCACCGGGCCACGCCGCCGGTGCCGCATCCGTACGGCAGGGCAGCGGGCGTACATCGGACGAAACGACGACGGGCGCGACCCCCGAGGGGGCCGCGCCCGTCGCGCGTGCCGGGAAGCGTCAGGCGAGGGCGGGGTCGAGGACCACGTCCTCGCCCTGCGTGGTGGGCGCCTCGGGGAAGTGGCAGGCGGTCAGGTGACCCTCGCGGTTGCCGCTGAGCCTGACCAGGGGCGGCACCTCGGTGGCGCACTTGTCCTGGGCCTTCCAGCAGCGCGTGCGGAACCGGCAGCCGGACGGCGGGTTGATCGGCGACGGGACGTCGCCGGCCAGGCGGATGCGCTCGCGCGGCTCGCTCGACACGTCCGGCTCCGGCACGGCCGACAGCAGGGCGTGCGTGTACGGATGCCGGGGCCGCTCGTAGATCGACTCGCGGTCGCCCACCTCGACGATCTTGCCGAGGTACATGACGGCGACGCGCTGCGAGAAGTGCCGGACGATCGCGAGGTCGTGCGCGATGAACAGGAACGCGATGCCGAGGTCGCGCTGCAGTTGCTGCAGCAGGTTGACCACCTGGGCCTGGATGGAGACGTCCAGTGCCGAGACCGGCTCGTCGGCGATGATGAGCTTGGGGTCGAGCGCCAGGGCCCGGGCGATCCCGATGCGCTGCCGCTGGCCGCCGGAGAACTCGTGCGGGAAGCGGTTGTAGTGCTCGGGGTTGAGGCCGACGATCTCCAGCAGTTCCTGGACCCGCTTCTTGCGCCCGCCGGGCGGGTTGATGTCGTTGACCTCCATCGGCCCGCGGATGATCGTGCCGACGGTGTGGCGCGGGTTGAGCGAGCTGTAGGGATCCTGGAAGATCATCTGGATCTCGGACCGGATCGGCTTGAGCTGCCGGCGCGAGTGGTGGCTGATGTCCTGGCCCCGATAGAGGATCTTGCCGGAGGTGGGTTCGAGGAGGCGCGCCGCCAGGCGGCCGCTGGTGGACTTGCCGCAGCCCGACTCGCCCACCAGGCCGACGGTCTCGCCCTCGCCGACCGTGAGGTCGATGCCGTCCACGGCGTGGACGGCCCCCACCTGGCGCTTGATCAGCGCACCGCCCCGCACGGGGAAGTGCTTGACCAGGTCCTTGAGCTCCAGCAGCGTCTCGTTCATGCGTGGTCCTCGGTCTTCGCGGTGCGGAGCTCCCTCTTCTGCTCCAGCGTGAGGTAGCAGGCGTCGCCGTGCCCGGTCTCCGGGGAGATCGACGGCCGCTGGCCGAAGCACAGCTCCGGCCCGGCGAGCTTCGTGTAGTCGCAGCGCGGGTGGAAGGGGCAGCCGGACGGCGGGTTCAGCAGGCTCGGGGGAGTGCCGCGCACCGGCATCAGCGGGACGTCGACGGGCGCGTTCAGGCGCGGCATCGACGACAACAGGCCCCACGTGTAGGGGTGCTGCGGCTCGCGCAGCACCTCGCGGACGGTGCCGCGCTCGGCTGCCCGCCCGGCGTACATGACCATGACGTTGTCGGCGGTGCCGGCCACCACGCCGAGGTCGTGGGTGATCAGGATGATCGCGGTGCCGAACTGCTGCTGGAGTTCCTTGAGCAGGTCGAGGATCTGCGCCTGCACGGTCACGTCGAGCGCGGTCGTCGGCTCGTCGGCGATGAGCAGGTCGGGGTCGCACACCAGCGCCATCGCGATCATCGCGCGCTGGCGCATGCCGCCGGAGAACTCGTGCGGGTAGCTGTCCACGCGACGCTCCGGCTGCGGGATGCCCACCCGGCGGAGCATCTCGATGGCCCGGTCGCGGGCCTCCTTCTTGCTCGCGCCCTTGTGCTTGCGGTAGACCTCGCCGATCTGCCGGCCGATCGTGTGGAACGGCGACAGCGCGGTCAGCGGGTCCTGGAAGATCATCGCGACGCGGTTGCCGCGGAGCTGCTCCATCGTGGTGCGGTCCGCCGAGATCAGCTCCTGGTCCTCCAGCCAGATCTCCCCGCTGATCTTCGTGTGTGCGGGGTCGTGCAGGCCGAGGATGGCGAGGTTGGTCACCGACTTGCCCGATCCGGACTCGCCGACGATGCCGAGCGTGGTGCCCTTCTCCAGATCGAAGGACAGGCCGTCGACGGCGTGCACGATGCCGTCCTCGGTGCTGAACTCGACGCTCAGGTCGCGGACGGACAGGAACGGCCCGGGGCCGCGCGAGGTCCCCGGCTCGCTGCTCCACGACACGGTGGTCACTTGCTGCTCCAGTTCCCGGTTCGACTTGGTAGGGCGTTGGTAGGGCGGGCTCAGGTCAGGCGGACCCGCGGGTCGATGAACGCGTAGAGCACGTCCACCACGATGTTCAGCAGGACGATCGCCGCCGCGCCCACGATGGTCACGCCGAGCAGCATCGGCAGGTCGGTGTTCTGCACGGCGCGTACGGCGAGCTCGCCGATGCCGTGGAGGCTGAACGTCTGCTCGGTGATGATCGCGCCGCCCAGGAGCGTTGCGAGGTCGACACCGAAGATCGTGACGATGGGGATCATCGCGCCGCGCCAGGCGAAGCGGAAGAAGACCGCCTTGTTCGACATGCCCTTGGCGCGGGCCGTACGGACGTAGTCCTCGGTGAGCTGCTCGACCATCTGCGAACGGGTCATGCGGGTGTAGTTGGCGGTGAAGATGATCGACAACACCACCCACGGCAGCAGCAGGTGGGTGAACCAGTCCAACGGGTTCTCGGTGATCGGCACGTACGACGGGCGGGGGATCAGCTGCAGGGTGTCCACGAGGTAGAACGCCAGCAGCGGCCCGACGAAGTAGATCTGGAGCGAGGCTCCGACGACCGACGAGGCGCTCGCGATCTTGTCGAGCGGCTGCCCGACCTTCCAGGCCGCGATCATGCCGGTCATGATGCCGAACGCCAGGATGACCACCGACGCGCCCAGGGTGAGCGACAGCGTCACCGGGAAGCGGTCGACGATGGCGCCGAAGACGGGCTCCTGGGTGGCGAAGGAGTAGCCGAGGCAGGGCGCCGGGCACTCGCCGAACTGGACGAACTCGCGGCCGGTGAAGATGCCCGCCAGCCAGTGCCAGTACTGCACGAAGAGCGGCTCGTCCATGCCCAGGTTGTGCCGGATCAGCGCCAGTGTCTCGGGCTGGCAGATCTTGCCGCAGAACGCCCGGGCAGGGTCACGCGGGACGGCGTAGAAGAGGTAGAACGTGATCGCGCTGATGATCATCAGGATCACGAGGGCGCCGGCGACGCGGCGTACCAGATAGCTGGTCATGGTCTCGCACTTGCTCCTGCGGGCGGGACGGGCCTGGGGCCCGCCGCCCCGGCGAAGGGGCGGCGGACCCTGGTTGCTGCTACTTCACGTAGATGTCGAGGGCCGACTGCTCACCCTCGATCGGGTCGAACTTGACCCCGCCGAGGCCCGAGCCGTACAGACCGAAGTAGGTCTGGTAGAACTCGGGGACGATCGCGGCCTGGTCCATGATCTGCCGGTCGATCGCGGCCCACGCCTTGCCGGCCTCGACCGGGTCGCTGATCGCGTTGGCCTTGTCGATGGCGTCGTTGATCTCCGGCACGTTGAGGTGCGTGTAGTTCGGCTGGTTGTCGGAGATCAGCCGGCCGTCGTACTGCGGCTGGATCGCGGTCGATCCGGTCGGCCAGTCGGCCGCCCAGCCGCCCCAGTAGATGTCGTACTTGTTGTCCACCGGGCCGATGGCGTCGTAGTACGTCGTCGGGTTGAGGGGCTTGGCCACCACGTTGAAGCCGGCCTTGGTCAGCGCCTCCTTGATGGCGACGGTGACCTTCTCCTGGACCGGCGTCTGGTTGTAGGCGTAGACGACGGTCGGGTTCGGGGTGCCCGACTTGGCGAGCAGCGCCTTGGCCGCCTCGGGGTCGCCCTCGGGCTTGGCGAGCTTGTTGTACAGGTCGAACTGCTCGTAGCCGAGGACCGTCGGGCTCATGACCGTCGTGGCGATCTTGCCGGCCGCGATCTCGCCGCCCTCGAGCTGCTGGATCTGCTTGGACGGCCAGGCCGTGATGATGGCCTTGCGGACGTTGACGTCGGTGATCCGCTTGGTGTTGATGTTGTAGAAGGTCGTGAACGGCGTCAGGCCCTGCAGCGACCGCTTCATCAGCTCGGGGTTGCCCAGCACCTCCTGGACCCGCTCGGGGGCGACCGGGTTGTGGAAGGTGAACGCCTGCTTGTCGGTGCCGGTGTCGGCCATGAAGCGCTCGGTGGTCTGCTGCGCCTGCAGGCCGAACTCCATGTGGAACTTGTCCGGGTACGCGTGCCGGATGGGGTCGGTCTTCGGGTCCCAGTTCGGGTTGCGCTCCAGGTCCAGCGACTTGTCCGTGATGTGGCTCACGATCTTGTACGGACCCGAGGAGAACGGCTGCTTGTCGTACTTCTGCTTCGTGTCGTGCGCCTTGGGCACGGCGCCGTAGCCGGTCATGGCCACGGTGAAGTTGAAGTCCGGGTGTTCCCCGTTGAGGTGGAAGACCACCGTCTTGTCGTCCGGAGTCTCGATCGTGTCGAGCTCCTTGCCGTCGTACGGGCCCTTGTACTGGTCGCGGAACGGCTTCTTCGGGTCCGGGACCAGCCACGTCTCGGCGTAGTCCGGGCCCTCGGTGATGAAGTCGGCGAACAGGCGCTCGAAGCTGTACTTGATGTCAGCGGAGGTGATCGGCGAGCCGTCCTCCCACTTCAGGCCGTCCTTGAGCGTGAACTTCCACGTCTTGCCGTTGTCGGTGGTGGTGCCGGTGTCGGTCGCCAGGTCGCCGACGAGCTTGATGTTGCCCGAGTCGTCGTGCTTGTACGCGGTGAGCTGGCGGGTGAACAGGTGGGACACCGAGGAGTTGTAGTTCACGTAGACGCGGCCCGGGTCCAGGTGGCTGAAGTCGTCCCGGTCGATCATGTAGACCGTGCCGCCGGACTTGGCGCCCGGAACCTCGGGGGCGGGGCCGGTGGAGTCGGCCGCGGTGCCGACCGAGATGGCGCTGACGGCCTTGTTCTCCAGCGGCTTCTGCGAGGTGCCCGCAGCGCCCTGGGGTGCCGCGCCGCCCCCGCCCTTGGCGCAGCCGGCGAGGGCGAGCGCGCCCACCGCGAGCACGGCCGTCATCGAGGCGATCCGCCTGCTATGCGATCTCATGTGGTCCTTCCTATGGGGGAGAGCGCGTGTGGTCAGCGCTTTGTCTTGGGGTCGAAGGCGTCGCGAATGGAGTCCCCGAGCAGGTTGAAGGCGACCACGAAGATCAGCATCGAGACGCCGGGGAACAGGAGGTAGGTCACGTCGGAGTGGTAGACGTTCACTCCCACCTGGAACATCCGGCCCCAGTCGGGGGTGGGCTCCGTCATGCCGACGCCCAGGAAGCCGAGACCGGCCTCGGCGCCCACGTACAGCGGGAGCGCGAGCGTGGACTGGATGATGATCGGAGTCCAGAGGTTGGGCAGAAGCTCTTTGAAGATCACCCTGAACGGCGACGCGCCGGTGACGCGGGCGGCCTCGACGAACTCGCGCGCCCGCAGCGACAGCACCTGTGCGCGGAGCAACCGGGCGATCGTGGCCCAGCCGAGGACGGTGAGGACGACGCAGATGGACACGTAGCGCAGCCAGACGGGCGTCTCCTCCTCGGGCAGCACGATCGCGGCCTCGACGACCGGCAGGAACACGATCAGGAAGAGCTGCGAGGGGAAGGCGAGCAGCGTGTCGATGACCCGCCCGATCACGTAGTCGGTCTTGCCGCCGAGGTAGCCGGAGGTGATGCCCATCGCGACGCCGATGATGGTGGTGATCACCGTCACGACGAGGGCGATGCTCAGCGAGGTGCGGATGCCGTACACGAGCTGCGTGAACACGTCGCGACCCAGGCCGGGCTCCAGGCCGAACCAGAAGTCGCCGCTGATGCCGCCGTTGGGCGCGATCGGGTAGCCGAAGTCGTTCAGCAGGCCGGGCTGGTTCTGCCCGTAGGTCGTGTACGGATCCTTGCCGTACAGCGCGGAGATCACGGGAGCCAGCAACGCGATCAGGAAGAACGCGAGCACGATGATGGCCGATGCCACGCCCGTTTTGTCGCGCCGGAAGCGGCGCCACATGAGCTGGCCGGGCGAGCGGCCGACGACGGCGGGACCGGAACCGGCCGTGCCCGCGGCGTCCGCGGCGTCCGCGGACTCCGCGCCGGCGTCGGTCGCGGTCGAGGAGGGGAACGTCATGGTGCGGTGCTCCCGGATGGACCATTAACGATCGGAAGAGATCCGACTATAGGGAACCCTGGCAACTAATTTTGCGGGGGTCAATCACTTGAGGCGGGTAGTTCGCCGCTTGCTTGCTTCGTTGTGCAAAGTAAATCACCTTGTGTCCTGCGACCGCATTGACCTCGTTATACGTGGCGCGGAACACTACTTATTACACAAATCCTTTTGTGTCACAGCTTTGTGACACAACTCGCACACCGCTGAGACGAAACGCAACTGCTAAGCGTGTGCCGCAGATCACCCCAATCCCACCTTCGGGCCACGAGCCGGGCACGGCTACACTGACGGGTAGCAGAGCAGCGTGCTCCGGGGTCGGTGTAATTCCGAACCGGCGGTGACATCCCTGCCCCCAGGGGTGAAGTCCGCGACCCGGCCGAAGCCATCGGCCGGTGGACCTGGTGAGATTCCAGGACCGACGGTGAAAGTCCGGATGGGAGGAAGCGCGCGAACGGGCGGTCGTGGTGCCGCCGGGCGGCCGTGTGGCCGCGCCGGAGCGAGGCCGTCCGTGCAGATGATGCGAGGCCGCATCCCGAACAACCCCGGGGCCCGCCGTAGACAACGGCGAGAGGAAGACCGGGGTGACCTCACGGGACATCCTTCACATGCGGCGCGCGATCGCGCTCGCCGCCCGGGGACTGGGCGGCACCAGTCCCAACCCCGTCGTCGGCTGTGTGATCCTCGATCCGTCGGGCGAGGTCGCGGGCGAGGGCTTCCACGCCTACGCCGGAGGGCCGCACGCCGAGGTCGTGGCGCTGCGCGAGGCCGGCGAACGGGCCAGGGGCGGCACGGCCTACGTGACGCTGGAGCCCTGCAACCACACCGGCAGGACCGGCCCCTGCTCCGCCGCCCTCCTCAAGGCGGGCGTGGCCCGGGTCGTCGTCGCCGTCTCCGATCCCAACCCGAAGGCCGCGGGCGGCGCCGCCGTCCTGCGGGAGCACGGCGTGGTGGTGGACGAGGGCGTGCTGACCGCCGAGGCCGAGGAGGTCAACGCCGCCTGGCTGACCTACGTCCGGGCCGGCCGGCCGTACGTGACCTGGAAGTTCGCCGCCACCGTGGACGGCCGCTCGGCGGCAGAGGACGGCACCAGCCAGTGGATCACCTCGCCCGAGGCCAGGGCCGACGTGCACCGGCTGCGGGCCGAGAGCGACGCCGTGATCGCCGGGATCGGCACCGTGCTCGCCGACGACCCCCGGCTCACCGCCCGCGTCCCCGCCCCGCTCCGCGAGGCGCCCGTGCTGCGCGTGGTCGTGGACTCCGGCGCCCGCACCCCGGCCGCCGCCCGCGTCCTGGACGGCGAGGCCCCCACGCTGGTCGCCGTGGCCGAGGACGCGGCCGTCCCCGCCCATCTGTCCCCCCACGCCGTACGGCTCCCGCGCGTCCCCGGCGGGATCGACCTGCGCGCCCTCCTGGCCGAGTTGCACGGCAGGCAGGTCGTGAGCGTGCTGATCGAAGGCGGGCCCGTCCTCGCCGGCGCCTTCCTCCGGGAGGGCCTGGTCGACCGGGTCGTCGGCTACCTCGCCCCGGCCCTGCTGGGTGCGGGGGCGGCCGCGCTCGGCCCCGCGGGCGCCTCCACGATCACCGAGATCCACCGGCTGGAGTTCGCCGGCGTCACCCCTGTCGGGCCGGACCTGAGGCTGGTCCTGCGGCCCAAGTCCTCCGCCCCGCAGTCCCCTAAGGAGAGCTGAATGTTCACCGGAATCGTCGAGGAGCTCGGCGAGGTCGTGGCACTCGAACCGCTGGGCGACTCCGCGCGCCTCACGGTGCGCGGCCCGCTCGTCACCGCCGACGCCCGGCACGGCGACTCGATCGCCGTCAACGGCGTCTGCCTCACGGTGGCCGGCGCGGAGGGGGACTCCTTCACCGCCGACGTGATGAAGGAGACCCTCGACCGGTCGTCGCTCGGGGCGCTGCGCCCCGGCTCACGGGTCAACCTGGAGCGTGCCGTACGCGCCGACCAGCGGCTCGGCGGGCACATCGTGCAGGGCCACGTGGACGGGACCGGGGAGGTGCTGTCGCGCGAGCCCGGCGAGCACTGGGAGGTCGTGCGGCTCTCGCTGCCCGCGAACCTCGCCCGCTATGTCGTCGAGAAGGGCTCGATCGCGGTGGACGGCGTCAGCCTCACCGTGGCCGCCGTGACGGACGACACCTTCTCCGTCAGCCTGATCCCCACCACCCTCGACCTCACCACGCTCGGCCGCAAGCAGCCGGGCGAGCCGGTCAACCTCGAGGTCGACGTGATCGCCAAGTATGTCGAGAAGCTCACCGCGGCGACCGCCAAGGGGGCCTCGGCATGAGCTGGACGGAGGCCGGGTTCGACGTCTTGGGGCAGCACGTCCTGTGGACCGACCTGGTGGGCAACGTGTGCGCGCTGGGCACGGTGTGGCTCGCGATCAAGAAGACGATCTGGACCTGGCCGGTGCAGCTCGTCGGCTCCGTGCTGCTGTTCGTGGCGTCGTTCAGCGCGCACATCACCGGCAACGCGCTCAAGCAGGCGCTGTTCGGCATCCTCGCGGTCTACGGCTGGGTGAAGTGGTCGCGCGGCACCCGCGGCGGCGCGGAGCTGCCGATCCGCTCGGCGCGCGTCCGGGAGCGCGGGGCGCTCGTGGCCGTCATGATCGCCGGGACGGTCGCGGTCGCGCTGCTGTTCACCTTCCTCAACTCCCGGGGCTGGAACATCTCCTGGGCGCCGTGGCCGGACGCCTACATCTTCGTCGGCAGCGCGGTGGCGACCTGGGCGCAGGGCAAGGCGCTGGTCGACTTCTGGATCATCTGGGTCGCCGTGGACCTCGTGGGGGTTCCGCTGGCGTTCAGCTCCGGGCTGGTGGTCTCCGGCCTCGTCTACGGACTGTTCTTCGTGATGGTGATGATCGGGTTCCGTGACTGGCTGCGCCAGTCGCGCGGGTTGCGGGCGGTGACCGCATGAGTGAGGGAAGGCGTCCCATGAGCGGGATCAGGCTGGATCCGATCGAGCGGGCCGTCAACGACATCAGGGACGGCAAGCCCGTCGTGGTGGTGGACAACGAGAACCGTGAGAACGAGGGCGACCTCATCTTCGCGGCGTCGAAGGCCACGCCGGAGCTGGTCGCCTTCATGATCCGCTACACGAGCGGCGTCATCTGCGTCGGCATGGAGGGCGCCACGCTCGACCGGCTCGGCCTGCCGCTGATGGTGCAGGACAACCGCGAACGCCTGCGCACCGCGTACACGATCAGCGTGGACGCCAGGGACGGGGTGACCACGGGCATCTCCGCCGCCGACCGGGCCAAGACGATCAGGACGCTGTGCGACTCGGCCACCGAGCCGTACGAGCTGGTCCGGCCGGGGCACATCTTCCCGCTGCGTTACCGCGAGGGCGGCGTGCTGGCGCGGCCCGGGCACACCGAGGCGTCGGTCGACCTCGCCAGGCTCGCCGGGCTGACCCCGGCCGGCGCGCTCGCCGAGATTGTCAACGACGACGGCACGATGGCCCGCCTGCCCCGCCTGCGCGAGTTCGCCGACGAGCACGACCTCGCGCTCGTGTCGATCGAGCAGCTCATCGAGCACCGCCGCAGGTCCGAGAGCATGGTCACCAGGGTCGCCGAGACGCGCATCCCCAACCGCTACGGCGTCTGGCGGGCGTACGGCTACGCCAGCGCGCTCGACGGCGGCGAGCACGTCGCGCTGGTGTACGGCGACATCGAGGACGGCGAGAACGTGCTCGTCCGGGCGCACTCGGAATGCCTCACCGGCGACGTGCTCGGCTCGCTGCGCTGCGACTGCGGCGTGCAGCTCGACACCGCCATGCGCATGATCGCCGAGAACGGGCGCGGCGTGATCGTCTACCTGCGCGGCCACGAGGGACGCGGCATCGGCCTGCTGGCCAAGCTGCGGGCCTACAGCCTGCAGGACAACGGCAGCGACACCGTCGACGCCAACCTGGAGCTGGGGCTTCCGGTGGACGCCCGGGAGTTCTCCAACGCCGGGCAGATGCTCGCCGACCTCGGCGTGAAGTCGGTGCGGCTGCTGACCAACAACCCGGCCAAGGTGCGGGGCATGGACGGGTACGGCATCAAGGTCCTGGGCCGCGAGCCCATGCCGGTGGCGATGAACCCCTACAACGAGAAGTATCTGACCGCCAAGCGTGACCGGCTCGGTCACGAGATCTCGGGCGACGTGCCCCGCGACATCCACGGCGAACACTTCGGCAAGGAGGCCTCATGAGCGGCGTCGGACGACCGGACGCGGCGGCGGTGGACGCGGGCGGGCTGACCGTCGGCATCGTCGCGGCCCGGTGGCACGAGAAGATCACCGACCAGTTGCTCGCGCGGGCGGAGCAGGCGGCGCGCGACAGCGGCGCGGCCGTCGTCACGGCCCGTGTGGCCGGGTCGCTGGAGATCCCGGTGGTCGCGCAGGCCCTGGCACGGCGTTGCGACGCCGTCGTCGCGCTCGGCGTGGTGATCCGGGGGGAGACGGCCCACTTCGACTACGTCTGCGACTCGGTGACCGCGGGACTGACCAGGGTCTCGCTCGACGAGTCGACCCCGGTGGGCAACGGGGTGCTCACCTGTGACACCCTTGATCAAGCGGTTGACCGGTCCGGCGTGCCGGGCAGCAAGGAGGACAAGGGGTATGAGGCGACGATCGCCGCCCTGGAGACCGCCCTCCTCCTCCGCGGCCTCGCCGGCCGACCTCGCCCGGTCACCTGAACCGCAGTCCGCGAAGCCGCGGCCTCGAAGCCCCAGCCTTGAAGCCACAGCCTTGAAGCCACAGCCTCGAAGCCGCGGCCCTCGCATCCGCAGCGCCGAGCCGGGAAGACTTGACTGGTGATCACGCAGTATCCGCCCACGGTCCCGCAGGCCGGGGACGCCGTACGCCGCCTCGCCGTGCCGGCTCGCGGGGGTCGTCATGCCTGAGAGCGCGCCGCCGCTGCCCGTCACGTGGCGTCCCCGCATCACGACGATCATCGCGTACGGCATGGCGGCGGTGATGGTGATCGGCTCGATCCTGCTCGCCGTCGGCCTGCCCGAGCAGTTCGGGCTGCCGGACCGGGTGGGCATGGTGGTGTTCGGCGTGGCGGTGGCGTGCGTGCTCCACCTGCTCGGCCGCCTGCGGGTCACGGCCGACGAGAAGGGGATCACGGTGGTGAACGCCCTGCGGGTCCACCGCTTCGAGTGGGCCGAGGTGCTGGACGTCACCATGGTGGAGGGCGACCCCTGGCCCAAGCTGGACCTCGCGAACGGGGTCAGCCTGGGGGCGATGGGCATCCAGAGCACCGAGCGGAAACGATCGCGGCGGGCGGTGGCCCAGCTCACCGCCCTGATCCGCGAACGCGGCGAGGCCCCCGACCGCCTCTGACGGCGACGGGGGCCGGACCGCCCGTTGGACGGCGGGGCTCCTGACCGCTTGTGACGAGACCTTCCGTCACGGGGCCTCCTGTCACAGGGCCTCTGTCACGGGCCTCCTGCCACGGCCATGGAGCCGCGGCGGGTGACGCCGTCAGGCGCTGAGCCGTACGGGCTCGCCGGCGCCGAGCACACCGCGGCGGCGCAGCTCGGGCAGCACGCCCTCGCCGAACCAGAAGGCCTCCTCCAGGTGCGGATAGCCCGACAGGACGAACTCCTCCACGCCGAGTGAGGCGTACTCCTCCACGAGATCGGCGACCTCGGCGTGGCTGCCGACGAGCGCGGTGCCCGCGCCGCCGCGCACCAGGCCGACCCCCGCCCACAGTCCGGGGTGGATCTCCAGGTCCCTGGCCCTGCCGCCGCGGAAGCCCTCGTGAAGGGCGAGCATCCGCTGCTGGCCGACCGACTCGCTGCGGGACAGGATCGCCCGCGCCGACGCGATGTCCTCGGGGGAGATCTGGTCGAGCAGCCGCCCGGCCTCCGCCCACGCCTCCTTGGAGGTGTCCCTGGTTATCACGTGCAGCCGGATGCCGAAGCGCAGCGTGCGGCCCTCGGCGGCGGCCAGCTCGCGCATCCAGTCGAGCTTGGCCGCGACCTGGGACGGCGGCTCGCCCCAGGTGAGATAGACGTCCACGTGCCGGGCCGCGACCGGGCCCGCGGCGGCCGAGGAGCCGCCGAAGTACAGCTCGGGCACGGGGTCGGGCCGCTCGGCGACCGTCGCCCCCTCGACCTCGTAATAGTTGCCTCTGAAGTCGAACGGACCGTCCCAGGCGCCGCGCACGATCGACAGGAACTCGGAGGTCCGCGCGTACCGCTCGTCCTTGCCCAGGTGGTCGCCGAACCGCCGCTGCTCGGCCGCCTCACCACCGGTCACCACGTTCAGCAGCAGCCGGCCGCCGGAGATCCGCTGGTAGGTGGCGGCCATCTGCGCCGCGAGCGTCGGGGACAGCGCCCCCGGCCGGAACGCGACCAGGAACTTCAGCCGGGTCGTCACCTGGGTGAGCGCGGCGGTGACCAGCCAGGCGTCCTCGCAGTAGGTGCCCGTGGGGGTGAGCACCGCCTCGAACCCGGCCTGTTCGGCCGCGCGGGCCACCTGTGCCAGGTAGTCGACCGTCGGCGGCCGGGACACGGCGGCCCTCGCCTGGCCGTGCCGGCGCGCCAGGCCGTGGCCGCCGCCGGTGATGGAGCGGCCGTCGCCCGAGGTGGGCAGGAACCAGTGGAATCTCATTGCTGCGCCTTCCTGACGACGTCGTTGAAGCGGTCGTCGACGAACTGGGAGAAGGTGATGGCGCCCGGCACGAGGCCCTCGGCGGTGAACGCGTCGGCGATCTCCTGTTCCGAGGCGACGACCGCGTCGTCGATCACGATCGGGGTGGCCACGGCGTTGGCGACGGCGGCGTTCGCCACCTCGACCGGCAGGCCCGTCTCCTGCGCCCACACCTTCGCCCACTCGTCCAGATGGCCGGCGGCCCAGTTCCGCGCCTTGGCGAGACGGGTGAGGAAGTCGTCGATCGCGGCCCGCCTGCCCGGGTCGTCGAGCGCGGCGGGAGCGGCCACCTGGAAGTTCAGCCCGTTGACGATGCCCGCGCCGTCGACCAGCAGCCGCGCCTTGTGCTGGATCTCGGCCTGCGAGGTGAAGGGGTCCCAGATGGCCCAGGCGTCGACGGTGCCGGACGAGAACGCCGCCAGGGCGTCGGCGGGCTGGAGATACTGCGGCTGGATGTCCTTGAACGACAGGCCCTCCTTCTTCAGGACGGCCAGCAGGTGGTAGTGGGCGGAGCTACCCTTGGCCACCGCGACCTTCTTGCCCTTGAGCTGGGCCGGAGAGGTGATCGCGGACCCGCTGGGGACGAGGATCGCCGACCCCTTGGCGCTCTGCCGGTACGCGGCGACGATCTTGATCTTCGAGCCCGCGGCGGCGGCGAAGACGGGCGGGGTGTTGCCGACGCCGCCGATGTCGACCGCCCCGGCGTTGACCGCCTCCAGCAGCGGCGGCCCCGAGGTGAACTGCGAGAACGTGATCGCGTAGGAGGTGCCGTCGAGCAGCCCCGCGGCCTTGAGCAGGGCCTCCGAGCCGGCCTTCTGGTCGCCGACCCGGAGGGTGACGCGGCCCGTGGCCTGCCCGTCGTTCCCTCCTGACGTGCTTTGTCCCGTCGAGGAGCAGGCCGTGACGGCCGCCAGGACGATCAGCAGCGCGGCGAGCGGTCTCCTGGTCATGCGGGTCCCTCCGGGGTGACGCCCAGCGCGGACAGCAGGGCCGCGCGCAGGGTGAGCAGGTCGGGGTGGTCGCGGTGCCGGGGGCGCGGCGCGGTGACGGCCCACTCGTGGGCGAGGCGTCCGCCGTCGAGCACCAGGATCCGGTCGGCCAGCAGCAGCGCCTCGTCCACGTCGTGGGTCACCAGCAGCACGGCCGGGCCGTGCGCCGCCCACAGGTCGAGCACCAGGCGGTGCACGGTGATCCGGGTCAGCGCGTCGAGCGCGCTGAACGGCTCGTCGAGCAGCAGCAGCCTCGGCTCGCGGACGAGCGCGCGGGCCAGGCTCGCCCGCTGCGCCTCGCCGCCGGACAAGGTCAGCGGCCAGGCTCGCGCGCGGTCGGTCAGGCCCACCTCGGCCAGTGCCGCCTCCGCCCGGGCGGCCGGGTCGGGCGCGTCGAGGCCCAGCGTGAGGTTGTCGCGCACCCGCTTCCACGGCACCAGCCGGGGCTCCTGGAAGGCCACGGCCACCGAGCCGTCCACCTCCAGGCGGCCCTCGACCTCCTCGTCCAGGCCGGCGAGCGCGCGCAGCAGCGTGGATTTGCCCGAGCCGCTGCGGCCGAGGAGCGCGACGAACTCGCCGCGTCCGATCGTGAGGTCGAGGGCGTCGAGCACGGTGCGGTCGCCGAAACGCCGGGTGAGCCCGCGTACGGTGGCCACCGCCGTGCCGCTTGCCGTGCCGTTCACCGGGGCGTCCGCAGCGCCGGTCACCGTGCCGTTCACGGGGGTGTCCGCCGCGCCGGTCACCGCGCTGTTCACGGTGCTGTTCACTGTGCTGTTCACCGGGCCGCTCACCGGGCCGCTCACCGGGCCGCTCACCGGGCCGCTCACCGGGCCGCTCACCGGGACAGGAACTCGCGCCGCCATACCAGCGCCCTCCTTTCCAGGAGCCGGACCAGGGCGTCGGTGAGCAGGCCGAGCGCGCTGTAGACGAGAAGGCCGACCACGATCACGTCGGTACGCAGGAACTCCCGCGCGTCGTTGATCATGTAGCCGAGGCCGGCGTCGGCGTTGACCTGCTCGGCCACGATCAGCGCCAGCCAGGCCACTCCGAGGCTCTGCCGCAGCCCGACGAGCGTCTGGGGGAGCGCGCCGGGCAGCACGATGTGCCGTACGAGCGCGGCCCGGCCGAGCCGCAGCGTACGGGCGACCTCGGCGAGCTTGCCGTCCACGCCCCGGATGCCCGAGAACGTGTTGAGGTAGAGCGGGAAGGAGACGGCGAGCGCCACCAGCAGCACCTTGGGCGTCTCCCCGATCCCGAACCAGAGGATGAACAGCGGGATCAGGCCGAAGAACGGCAGGGCCCGGAGCATCTGCATGAGCGGGTCGACGGCGTTTTCACCCGCCCGGCTCAGCCCGGCGACCAGCGCGAGGCCGACGCCCGCGACCGCGCCGGCGGCGAAGCCGAGGAGCACCCGTTCGAGGGACACCGCGATCGCCGTGGGCAGCGTCCCCGAGCCCACCAGGTCGAGCGCGGTCACGGCGATCTGCGACGGGGCGGCGAGCAACCGGGCGGGCAGCAGCCCGAGCGTGCTGGCGAGCTGCCACAGCAGCACGACGACGAGGGGACTGATCCACCTGTGCCACCCCCTCCGCGGGCCGCGGGCCGTGGCGGAGCGGGGACGCGGCCGGGGATCCGCCCGGACCGCGCCTCCTAACTCGCCTCCTAACTCGCCCTGGAGTTCGACGACGGACATGGACACACCTCGCTGTTGACGACGAAGGGTTCGCCACCAGCGTTGCCCACATTTCCTACCAAGTCAATGGGTTAATCGCCGGGTGTCGCGGCGCGAGCGGCACGGGCGCTCAGCTCGCGCAGATACGCCCGCAGTTCCGGCGGCTCGTGCACCTCGAACGCGCAGCCGAGCATGAGCAGACGCGACGCGAGCCACTCCAGGGTGTCGGCCCACCCGCGCAGGCGGCAGCTGTGGTCGTCGATCGGCTCGACGCTCCCCGCGGCGGCGCCGAGCCGGCGTGCCACCTGAGCGCTACGGCACGCAGGGCCGGGACTTCGGGGCCTACGTCGCCCCGGAGCTGGCCAAGGCGGCGCCGGACAACGTCGTCGGCGTCTACATCATCAGCGGTCTCGGCTTCCCCGCCGAGAAGGACCTGCCGGAGATGACCGAGGACGAGCGGGCGGCCTATGCCCGGCTGATGGAACAGGACTGGATGAACGGCGTCGACCACCACGGTCTGCTGCGCGCGGCACCGCAGACGTTCACGTACGGGCTGACCGGCGCGCGCCGGCGGCATCGTCATCCGCGGCTCACCCGGGGATGGTGACGTTCTGCTCCTTGAACTTGTAGCCGGTCCGCAACGCGTCGCGCTGCAGGCCGTCGATCGAGCTCTTGCCTGCGGCGATGTCGGCCGGCGTGGCGGTGCCGTCGTGCAGTTTGCCTGCCAGCGTCTTGAAACGGGAGCTGACGCCCTCGACGGCCCTGCACAGGGTCGGATTGGCCCTGGCGAAGCGCTTGGCGACCTTCAGCTGGTGCAGGGCGAAGACGCCGGCGATCGCGGCCTTGGCGATCGTGCGCTTGCGCTTGTCGGCCCCGGCCTTGAAGCCGCCGCTGCGTAGCGGTTTGTAGATGTAGCGGTGGAAGGCGCCGAGTGCGAGACCCGCGTGCAGTGCGAACCGCGTCTTGGCGAACTTCTTGACGTTGCCGCCGGTCGGGCATGGCGAGTCGTCCTCGGTCTCGGCGGCGGTCGGCGTGGCGACCGCCGCCGGGCCGGCCACGGCGGCACCCCCGGCCACCGGGCTGGCCGCGCCGCCGGACACCGGGACGACGGTGGTCGTGCCGCCGCCGCAGCCGGCGAGCAGCGCCGCCGTCAGCACGGCCGCCGCCGCGAGCGCGGTAACGGACCGGACAGTTCGTGCAGCCATCGTCTTCTCCCGTGACCCCTGCCTCCTGTGACCCTGGCTCCCGACGGTTGCCGCCCAGACGGGGACTATGCGGGTCTTTGCCGGGTCGGGGCGCTTTCCATGCCGTGGCCGGACGGACATTTTGCGGCCGCCGCACGGTCGGCATGGCGAAAGCGCGGGACGTGCGGGCGAAGCCGCCGGGGAATCGGGCCCGGCCCGGTGAGGTCCATCGTGCAGACGTAGATCCCACGTCGGTGGAAACCGGGGGCCATGCCGGAGCCGAACCGGCCCCTCATTCGTCGATCCCTGCCAATCGCCGCATCCGGATTCGCATCGGATTTTCCCTGGATCATGCGCGATGGCGGGCGACGGGCTGGACGCCTCTCGTAGCAAATTTGGACAATGAGGGAGAAATAGCCCAAACCGCCGCGTCGCGGCTTAATGGAGAGGGGAAAGGTCATGCGAGGTGGGCGATTGAGCATCATCGTCGGCTCGGCGCTGCTCGGCACGATCGCGCTCTGGCCGGCCACGGCGTCTCCCGCATCGGCGGGCGTGGGTGACGCGACCGTCACGCGGGCGGCTCCCGGCGATGCCTACACGAACCCGAAGCCGCCCAGGTGCACTTATCGATGCACAAACCACCGCAAGTTCAAATGCTGTCCCAAATGTAAGCGCGTTGCGGGGAAGTGCTAGGACGGCGATCCCCGCTGGGGCGGTCCACGGGGGTTGCCGGCGCGTTATCCGGCGATCTGTCATCCCGCCTGGAATCCGCCCTTGAGCCGCGCTGAATTCGCCCGGAATCCGCGCTGGGCCCGCATCGGGTCCGCGCTGATTCCGGTCCGAATTCGAGCCGGGTCCGGCCGGACGCGCTCCGAATTCCGCGCCGATTCCCCTGCGAATTCGCTCTGATTCCGGATCCGATCGGGGTTCCTCGGTCGCGGCGTCGGCTGCCGTATCCCGGGGGGCGGGCGGCGGGATGCCGGTCGGGGCCGCGCACTATGCTCACCCGGGACGACACGGGGGACGACCCCCGGACCCGCAGCGCGGTCGGGTGCTCCGCCGCCGCGGGTCGTGCGACGGGCCCGGGGGAGGGGCGCATGGCGGTGCTGATCGACCGGCCGAACTGGCCGGGACCCCGGGGCCTGCTGTGGTCCCATCTGGTCAGCGACTCCTCGCTGGAGGAGCTGCACGACTTCGCCCGCCTGCTCGGCGTGCCAGAGCGCGCCTTCGACCGGGACCACTACGACGTGCCGGAGACGGTCTACGACCGGGCCGTGTTCCTCGGTGCCGAGCCCGTCGGCAGCCAGGAGCTGGTGCGCCGCCTGCGCGCGTCCGGCCTGCGCCGCCCGAAGACCCGCGCTTGATCTACATCGTAAAGGCGTCGGCCGGCGACCCGCCGTGTGCGTGCGCTGGTCAGAGCGCGGCCAGCTCGGCGGCGACGTTCTCGCGGGCCCGCGCCTCCCACAGGTCCCTGCCCACCGGAGTGCCGAACAGGCGGGGCTTGCCGAGCAACTCCCGCAGCACCCCGGCACGTCCGATCCGGAACGCCTCGTCCGGCACGTGCCGATACTCCTCGCGTACGGCTCTCGCGTACGCCTCGTAGGCGCCGGGCGGCGCCGCGAGGATCGCCAGATCGGCGTCGCACAGGACGGCCGCGTTCACGTCGCCGGGCTCGTAGGCGTGCCCCGCCGTGAGCCGTACGAGCCGGGCCACCTCGCGCACCCGCTCCGCGGGCAGGCCGCAGGCGGGCAGCCGGGCCTGGGCGAGCTGGGCGCTGCGCTCCTCGTCCCACCCGGGCCGCCCCTCGTAGACGGCGTCGTGGAACCACGCGGCCAGCCGTACGGCGTCGGCGTCCCGGGCCTGGGCGGCGAGCGGCTCGATCGCGGCCAGGACCGCCCGCAGGTGGGCCGTTGTGTGATAGCGCCGGTGCGGTTCGGCCCAGCGGGCCTCCAGCTCGGCGGCCAGCGCCCGCCCGGCGGGCGAGCCGCTGAGGCAGCCGGGCCGGGGCAGGCTCCGATCATCGGTCATGCGCCGAACCTAAACGGTGCCTGACCTGAACGGTGCCTGACCTGAACGGTGCCGCGGACCTAAGCGCTGCCGGACCTGAACGGTGCCGCGGACCTAAGCGCTGCCGGACCTGAACGGTGCCGCGGACCTAAGCGCTGCCGGACCTGAACGGTGCCTGATCTGAACGGTGCCGGGCCTGAGCGCTGCGGGACCACCCGCTCGTCCGGGCCTCTGCCGAACCAATGGGCGGGCGGCCTACCAGGCGGGACGTCCCAGCACGGTCGCCGGGTCCGCGTCGCCGGGCCGCTCCTGATCGCCGGTACGCGTCGCCGAGGCGGGGGTGCCCTGCCACGGTGGCGCGGCGGGCACGTGCACGCCGATCAGCGACAGCGCCCGGGCCACGATGTGGTCCACCACGTCGTCCAGCGACTCCGGATTGGAGTAGAAGGCAGGCATCGGGGGTGCGATGATCGCGCCGATCTCGGTCGCGGTGACCATCGCCCACAGGTGTCCCAGGTGCAGCGGCGTCTCGCGCACGCACAGCACGAGCCGCCGGCGTTCCTTGAGGGTCACGTCGGCGGCCCGCACCAGCAGGTTCTCCGACACGCCCGAGGCGATTGCGCCGAGCGTCTTGACGCTGCACGGGATCACGATCATCCCGTCCACCGGGTAGCCGGACGCGATGGAGGCGCCGATGTCGCGGAAGTTGTGCACCACCTCGGCGTCGAACGTGGCCCGTGACGGCGCAGGTCGTGCTGGCCAACCGGAGCATGCCGCCGGACGTGATCATCCGCGAGGTGTGGCAGGGGACCGGCGACCGGCCGTTCGAGTCCATCGACGACGTGATCAAGGTGGAGGAGCTGGCCGCGATCTCCCAGCGATACCAGGAGATCGCGGGCTACTCCGCCGAAGCCCTGCGCGGCGAGCGCTGAGCCGGCTCGGGCCGTACGCTCCCGGGCGGCCATGAGGAGGACGAGGCCGGGGTGGCGGTGCGTTCCGGGTCGTCACGCCGTACGGCGCGGCGCGCGATAGTTCAACTATTATCGAACTATGCCTGGAACCCGGGACCTGCCCCACCCCGACGCCGCGAGCCTGGTGCTGACCGACGTGCTGTTCGCGCTCAGCGACCCTTCGCGGCTGGCGCTCGTACGGCGGCTCGCGCAGGGGCCGCTGGAGGTGGCCGCGTGCCAGCCCACGGGAGGAGAGGTGCCGAAGTCGACGCTGTCGCACCACCTGAAGACCCTCCGTGAGGCCGGTGTCGTCCGCAACGTGCCCGAGGGCAGGCAGCGATACGTGAGCCTGCGCAGGGAGGACCTCGACGACCGCTTCCCCGGCCTGCTGGACGCCGTGCTCGGCACTGATCCGGAGTAGGACCGGACGGGTCTGTGCGATCGTGGTGACGCGACCCCACCCGGCCCGTCCGGCTTTGGTGGAATCGGCCAGAGCCTCGCGGAACGCCGCCACGTAGCCTGGCCGTGTGCTGCGGCGGACGACCACGATCTCGGACCTCGACGCGCCGGCGACGCTGGCGGAGTTGCTCGACCACCATGACTACCTGGCCGACGAGGGCGTGACGACCGCGGCCTACCTCGCCCTGAAGATGGGCAGACCGCTGTTCCTGGAAGGCGAGGCGGGCGTCGGCAAGACCGAGCTGGCCAAGACGCTGGCGGCGATCCTCGGCGCGCCGCTGATCAGGTTGCAGTGCCACGAGGGGCTCGACGCGGCGCAGGCGTTGTACGACTGGGACTTCCCCCGGCAGCTTCTGCATCTCAAGGCGGCCGAGGCGGCGGGCGCGGCCGACGTCGCCGCGCTGGAGGGCGAGATCTACGGCCGGCGGTTCCTCATCGCGAGGCCGCTGCTGCGGGCACTGGAGACCCAGCCCAGCGTGCTGCTGGTGGACGAGATCGACCGGGCCGACGACGAGTTCGAGGCGTTCCTGCTGGAGGTGCTGTCCGACTTCACGATCTCGGTGCCGGAGATCGGGACGATCCGCGCGGCGACCCCGCCGGTCGTCGTCCTGACCTCCAACCGCACCCGCGAGGTGCACGACGCCCTCAAACGGCGCTGTCTGTATCACTGGCTGGAGCACCCCGGGTTCGACCGGGAGGTGGCGATCCTGCGGCGGCGCCTGCCCGGATGCGCGGAGCGGCTCGCGGCCGACGTGGCGCGGACGGCGGGCCGGATGCGCGAGGCGGGCCTGGTCAAGCCGCCGGGCATCGCCGAGACCCTCGACTGGGCCGAGGCGCTGCTCACGCTCGGCGCGGTCGAGCTCGATCCGGCCCTGGCCGCCGCGACGCTGGGCGCGGTGCTCAAGCACCGGGAGGACCAGGAGACCGTCCGCGCCCGGGGGCTGCTCACGCCGGACGGCGGCCGTGGCTGACGACGCCCCCGTGACCGGCCGCCGCACGGGCCCGCTCGCGCCGCCCGGCGGCCCCGAACCGGTCGCGGTGCTGACCGGGTTCGTCCGCACGCTGCGGGCCGCGGGGGTCGCGGCCGACCACCATCGCACGCGGACCTTCCTGGCCGCGCTCGGCCACCTCGACGCCGCCGACGGGCGGGACGTCTACTGGGCCGGCCGTCTCACCCTGTGCGCCGGGCCCGACGACCTGGCGCGCTACGACCACTGCTTCGCGGCCTACTTCTCCGCCGCCTCCGCCCCGCCGCACCGCGTACGCGCGATGACCGTGTCCGTGACCCGCCCGGTGGCGTCGCCGTACGGCGGAAGGGAGCGGGAAACGACGGGCGAGCAGGGTGACGAGCAGGGCGCGCCCCCGGCCACGGCGAGCGAGATCGAGGTGCTGCGGCACCGGGACGTGGCGCGGATGAGCGAGGCCGAGCGGCGGCAGGTGCACCGCCTGCTCGCGCTGCTGCGCGGTGCGCGGCAGCCGCGCAGGACGCGCCGCCACCGCCCGTCGCCCCACGGCGGCGCGATCGACGCGCGGCGCACGGTCAGGGAGATCCTTCGGCACGGCGGGGAACCGGCGCGGCTGCGCCGCCGCGTGCGCCGGGAACGGCCGCGGCGGGTCGTCATGCTCGTGGACGTCAGCGGCTCGATGGCCGCCTACGCCGACACGCTGCTGCGCTTCGCCCACGCGCTGGTGCGCGCGGAGCCGCGGGCGACCGAGGTGTTCAGCATCGGCACCCGGCTCACCAGGATCACCGCCGCGCTGCGCCATCGCGACCCCGGCCACGCCATGGACGAGTGCTCGGCGGCCATCCCGGACTGGAGCGGCGGCACCCGGCTGGGGGAGGAGGTGCGGGCGCTGCTGCGCCTGCCCGATCCCCGGGGCGCGATCGTCGTGATCGCCTCCGACGGCTGGGAGCGGGGCGAGGCGGGCCTGCTGGGCGTGCAGATGGCCCGGCTGTCCCGGCTGGCCCGCCGCGTCGTGTGGGTCAACCCGCACAAGGGCGACCCGGCGTACCGGCCGCTCACCGCGGGCATCCGCGCGGCGCTGCCCTATGTGACGGACTTCGTCGCGGGGCACAGCCTGGCCGCGTACGAGGAGCTGGCCGCGCTGCTGGCCGGCGACCGGCCCGTGCGGGCCGGGGGGAGGGGAGGGGCCGATGCGTGACGTGCTCGACCAGGTGCTGCGCTGGTGGGAGCAGGGGCGGCGGTTCGGCCTCGCCACCGTCGTCGAGACCTTCCGCAGCGCGCCGCGCCCGCCCGGCGCGGCCATGGCCGTCCTCGACGGCGAAGCGGCCGGCAGCGTGTCGGGCGGCTGCGTCGAGGGAGCGGTCTACGAGCTCGCCGCGCAGGTCGTCGCGACCGGGACGCCGGTGCTGGAGCGGTACGGCGTGAGCGACGACGACGCCTTCGCGGTCGGCCTCACCTGCGGCGGGATCATCGACGTGTTCGTGGAGCCGGTCTCCAGACAGGACTATCCGCAGCTCGGAGAGGTCGCCGCGGACGTCGCCGCGCGGCGTCCGGTCGCCGTGGCCACGATCGTCGCGGGCCCCGGACGCGTGGGGGCGCGGCGCGTGGTCTGGCCGGACCGGGCGGCGGGCTCGCTCGGCTCGGCCCGGCTCGACGACGCGGTGGACGACGACGTGCGCGGCATGCTCGCGCAGGGCCTGACCGGCGTGCGGCGCTACGGCCCCGAGGGCGAGCGGCGGCTGGACGACCTGCGGGTGTTCGTGCAGTCGTTCGCGCCGCCGCCGCGCATGCTGGTCTTCGGCGCGATCGACTTCGCCGCTGCCGTGGCGCGGATCGGGCGCTTCCTCGGCTACCACGTGGTCGTGTGCGACGCGCGGCCGGTCTTCGCCACGGCCAAGCGGTTCCCCGAGGCCGACGAGGTCGTGGTGGCCTGGCCGCACGACTATCTGTCCGGCGTCGAGGTCGACGAGCGCACCGTGATCTGCGTGCTCACCCACGACCCGAAGTTCGACGTGCCGCTGCTGGAGGTGGCGCTGCGCACCCCCGCGGCGTACGTCGGGGCGATGGGGTCGCGGCGCACGCACGAGGACCGGCTGGCGCGGCTGCGCGAGGCGGGCCTGACCGAGGACGAGCTGGCCCGGCTGAGGTCGCCGATCGGGCTCGACCTCGGGGCGCGTACGCCGGAGGAGACGGCCGTGTCGATCGCGGCCGAGCTGATCCGGCTTCGCTGGGGCGGCACCGGCAGGCCGCTCAGCGAGACGTCGGGGCGCATCCACGGCGAGCCGCGGTGAGCGGCGCGGCGGTCGCGGGGCTGCTGCTGGCCGCCGGGGGCGGCAGCCGGCTCGGCATGCCGAAGGCGCTGGTGGAGTTCGAGGGGGAGCGGCTGGCCGACCGCGGGGTGCGGCTGCTGGCCGAGGGCGGGTGCCGCCCGGTGCTGATCGTGCTCGGGGCCGCCGACGTGCCGGTCGCGGGCGCGGTCGTCGTGCGCAATCCCGGGTGGGCGTCCGGCATGGGGTCGTCGCTGCGGGCCGGGCTGCGCGCGCTGCCGCCGTCCGCCCCCGCCGTGGTGATCGCGCTGGCCGACCAGCCGCTGGTGCGGCCCGAGGCGGTGCGCCGGCTGATCGCCGCGTTCGAGGCGGGCGCCCGTGTCGCCGTCGCGGCGTACGGCGGAGCGCCGCGCAACCCGGTGCTCGTCGCGCGCGAGCACCTGGCGGAGGTGGCCGCGCTCGCCGAGGGCGACGTGGGCGCGCGGCCCTTCCTGCGCGCGCACCCGGAGCTGGTGACGGCCGTGCCCTGCGACGACGTGGGCGCTCCTGCGGATATCGACACCCCGGATGACCTGCGGCGACTCAGCAAGGAGTGATTTGCCCGATTCGCCGCCGATGGTGAGCTCCGTCACAATGATCGCAAAAGCAGTCCGGCGGAGCAGGGAGCGTTGTCATGACGGAGCAGGCGCCCGGGTTCGACGTCACTCAGCCCAACGTCGCCCGCATGTACGACTACTACCTGGGCGGCAAGAACCATTTCCCGGCCGACCGGGCGGCGGCCGAGCGGATCATCGAGCTGTCCGAGGGGCACGTACGGGAGGCCGTGCGGGAGAACCGCGCGTTCCTCGGCCGGGCCGTGCGCTACCTGGCGGCCGAGTGCGGCATCCGCCAGTTCCTCGACCTGGGCGCCGGGCTGCCGACGCAGGGCAACGTCCACGAGATCGCGCTGGAGCACGCGCCCGACTCGCTCGTGACGTACGTGGACAACGACGCGGTGGTGGCGGCGCACGCGCGGGCACTGCTGGAGGGCGATCCGCGGGTGCGCTTCCTGGAGGGCGACCTGCGCGGGCCCGAGGAGATCGTCGCCGCGGCGTCGGCGGCCGGTATCGCCTTCGACCGGCCCGTCGCGCTGCTGCTGGTGGCCTGCCTCCACTTCGTGCCGGACGAGGAGGACCCGGAGGGGATCGTGGCGGCCTACCGCGAAGTGCTTCCCTCCGGAAGCCACATCGTCATCTCGCACGCCTGCTCCGACCCCGTTCCGGAGGCGATGGCCGCCGCGGGCGGCGTGTACGGCAGGGCCAACGCGCCCTTCGAGGCCAGGCCGGCGGCGCGGATCGCCCGGTTCTTCGACGGCTTCGACTTGGTCGAGCCGGGCACGGTGCCGCTGAACGAGTGGCGCCCCGAGCTCGACGCGCTGCCGTTGCGCGGCGGCTTCCTGCCGGTGCTCGGAGGCGTCGGCCGCCGCGCCTGACGGTGGTCACGGCCCTTCCGGCTGGCTAGCCTTGGGACCCGAGTGTGGAACATCATTCGGTTACTGGCGGGTTCACGCGCGGAAGGACGAAGCGGATGCGGATCGGTATGGCCCTCAACTACTCGGGGGGCTTCAAGGAGACCGTCGCCGAGCTGGCCGACTACGAGAAGGCCGGGCTCGACATCGTGTTCGTGGCCGAGGCGTACAGCTTCGACGCCGTCAGCCAGCTCGGTTACATCGCGGCGAGGACCGAGCGGCTGCAGATCGCCTCGGGCATCCTGCCGATCTACTCCCGCACGCCGGCCCTGCTGGCCATGACGGCCGCCGGCCTCGACTACGTCTCCGACGGGCGGTTCACCCTCGGCATCGGCGCCTCCGGCCCGCAGGTGATCGAGGGCTTCCACGGCGTGCCGTACACCGCGCCGCTCGGCCGCACCCGCGAGGTGATCGAGATCTGCCGCAAGGTGTGGCGGCGCGAGCGGCTGGAGTATTCCGGCAAGCACTACACGCTGCCCCTGGAGGGCGGCACCGGCCTCGGCAAGCCGCTCAAGCTGATCAACCACCCGGTGCGCGAGCGCGTCCCGATCGTGATCGCCGCCATCGGGCCGAAGAACGTGGAGCTCGCCGCCGAGCTGGCCGAGGGCTGGGAGCCGATCTTCTACATGCCGGAGAAGGCAGGCGAGGTGTGGGGCCCCTCGCTGGCCGCCGGCCGCGAGCGCAGGGACCCCGCTCTCGGCGAGCTGGACGTGATCGCGCAGGCCGTGCTCGCGATCGGCGACGATGTCGAGGGCGTGCTTGAGCTGGGCCGTTCCATGGCCGCCCTCTACATCGGCGGCATGGGCGCCAAGGGCAGGAACTTCTACAACGACCTCGCCCGCCGCTACGGCTACGAGAAGGAGGCCGAGCAGATCCAGGACCTCTACCTGGAGGGCAGGAAGAAGGAGGCCGAGGCGCTGGTGCCCAGGGAGCTGCTGGAGCGGGTGTCCCTGGTCGGCTCGGAGGGCCACGTGCGGGAGCGGCTGGCCGCGCTGCGCGAGGCCGGGGTCACCACGCTCAACGTCGCACCCATGGCCCCCACGCATGAGGAGCGCGTCAAGCTCATCGAGAAGATCAAGGACATGGCCGCCTGAGCCGCCCGCGCCGCCTGACCTGCCCGCGCCTCGTGAGCGTCTGGGCCGCCCGCGTCGCCTGGGCGGCCCGCGCCGCGCCGCCACGGCTCACCCGCGTGGACGGCACGGGTGCATGCCGGGCGGGTCACCTCGCGTGAGCGGCATACGTTGCAAGGTCGTCCCTGCCCGCACGCCTGGCGGCCCGCCCCGCTCGACGATCTCGGTGGGCTCGGGCCCCGCGGCCTCCTCGGCCGCGGCGTGTGAGTGCCGCCGGGTGGGCGTAAAGTCCGGGACGTGACGTACGAATCCCGCCGCGCGCGGCTGGCCGCGGCGCTCCCCGAGCACGACGCGGCCGCCGCCCTGGTCACCTGGCCGGTCAACGTCCGCTACCTGACCGGCCTGAGCAGCTCCAACGCCGCCGTGCTCGTCACTGCGACGGGTGAGGCCGCGCTCGCCACCGACTCGCGTTACCTGGAGACGGCACAGGCGGTGTGCTCGGGCATCGAGGTGACGCAGGAGCGTGACGTCGCGGGGGCCCTGCTCGGCCGCGTGCCCGCCGCGGCGCGGATCGCGGTGGAGGCCGACCACATGCCGGTGGGGCTGTTCCAGCGGCTGGCCGCCGAGCATGCCGCCCTCCATCCGGCCGGCGGCCTCGTGGAGGCCGTCAGGTCCGTGAAGGACGAAGGGGAGATCGCCGCGCTGCGCCGCGCCTGCGCGATCACCGACGAGGCGTTCTCGCTGGTCGTGGAGCGCATCGCCCCCGGCGTCACCGAGCGGCAGATCGCCCGGTGGCTGGAGGCCGCGATGGTCGAGCTCGGCGCCGACAAGCCGGCCTTCGACTCCATCGTGGCGAGCGGCCCCAACGGCTCGATCCCGCACCACTCGCCCTCCGACCGGCCGGTCGAGCGGGGCGACCTGGTGACCATGGACTTCGGCGCCCGTTATGACGGTTATCACGCGGACATGACCCGCACGGTCGCGGTGGGTCCGCCCGCCGCCTGGCAGCGCGACCTCCACGACCTCGTACGGCAGGCCCAGCGCGCGGGCCGCCACGCCGTACGGGCGGGGGCGACGGCGCACGAGGTGGACGCCGCCGCGCGCGACGTGATCGCCGAGGCGGGTCACGCCGAGCGGTTCGGTCACGGGCTGGGTCACGGAGTCGGCCTGGAGATCCACGAGCTGCCGTTCCTGGGCCCTGGCAAGACCGGTAGACTAGAGGATCGAGTTCCGATCACCGTCGAGCCGGGGGTCTATCTTCCGGGCAGGGGCGGTGTGCGCATCGAGGACACGCTTGTGACGCGTGCTGACGGGCCGGAGCTTCTCACACTGACGACCAAGGAGCTGCTCGTCCTGTAGGGCAGCCGCACGCGGGAGACGCTACGTGGCGACGACGAACGACCTGAAGAACGGACTCGTGCTCAAGCTCGACGGTGGGGAGCTGTGGACCGTTGTCGAGTTCCAGCACGTCAAGCCGGGTAAGGGCGGCGCGTTCGTCCGCACCAAGCTCAAGAACATCCTGTCCGGCAAGGTCGTGGACAAGACCTTCAACGCCGGCGTGAAGGTCGACGTGGCGAACGTCGACAAGCGCGACATGCAGTACTCCTACCTCGACGGCGACGACTTCGTGTTCATGGACACCGAGACCTACGACATGGTCAACGTCCCGCGCGACGTGGTGGGCACCGCGGCCAACTACATGCTGGAGAACACGACCGCGACCGTCGCGTTCAACGAGGGCAACCCGCTGTACGTCGACCTCCCGGCGGCCGTCGAGCTGACGATCTCGCACACCGAGCCGGGCCTGCAGGGCGACCGCTCCACCGGCGGCACCAAGCCCGCCACCCTGGAGACCGGTGCCGAGATCAAGGTCCCGCTCTTCATCACGACCGGCGAGAAGGTCAAGGTCGACACTCGCACCGGCGAGTACCTCGGTCGGGCCTGACGTGTCGGCTCGGGGGAAGGCCCGCCGCCGCGCGCTGGACATTCTCTTCGAGGCCGAGGCCCGGCAGCTGAGCCCGCTCAACGTGCTCGCCGAGCGGGTTGAGCGGGCCGACCCGCCGGTCAACGAGTACACCTCCTTCATCGTCGAGGGCGTGGTCCGGCATCTGGACCGCATCGACGAGCTGATCTCGACGTACGCCGAGGGCTGGACCCTGGAGCGCATGCCGGCCGTGGACCGCAACGTCCTGCGCGGCGGGACCTACGAGATGCTGTGGTCGGAGGAGGTTCCGGAGGGCGTGGTCATCAGCGAGTGGGTGCATCTGGCCGCGGAGCTGTCGACCGACGAGTCGCCGCAGTTCGTCAACGGGCTGCTGGCCCGCTTCAAGCAGCTCAAGCCCTCGCTTTCGCTCTGATCCCACGGTCCCTCGGCCCGACCGGCGGCCCGGCATCCCGGGCGGCCAAGGCGGTCCGGGAGGCCGACAGCTCCGAGAGGCCCGACAGGGAGGCCGCAAGTGCGTGACGCCACACGCCGCGCCGTCGTCTGGGAGGCGCTGCGCGCGCTCCTGGCCGAGCGGACGGCCGCCACCGGGCGCGAGACGCTCGACATCGTCGACGCCGGCGGTGGCACGGGCGGTTTCGCCGTGCCGCTGGCCACGCTCGGGCACACCGTGACGGTGGTCGACTCGACCCCCGACTCGCTGGCCGCACTGGAGCGCCGCGCCGCCGAGACGGGCGTCGGCGTGAAGGGCCTGCAGGGCGACGCCGCCGACCTCGGCGACCTGCTGGCGCCCGGCAGCGCCGACCTGGTGCTGTGTCACAGCGTGCTGGAGTACGTCGAGGACCCGGCGGGTGCGCTGGGCGCGGTCGGCGGCATCCTGCGGCCCGGCGGCGTGGTGAGCGTGCTGGCCGCCAACTCGGTCGCCGCGGCCGTCCACCGCTCGCTGGCCGGCCACTTCGACGAGGCGCGCCGGGTGCTGTCCGACCCGGCGGGCCGCTGGGGCGACCGCGACCCCACGCCGCGCCGCTTCTCCCGTGAGACGCTGGGCGAGCTGCTGTCCGGCGCCGGGTTCACCGTCGGCGAGGTGCAGGGCGTGCGGATCTTCGCCGACCTCGTGCCGGGCATGCTGGCCGAGAGCGACCCCGAGGGCCTCGTGGCGCTGGAGCGGGCGGCGGCCACCCATCCCGTGCTCCGCGACATCGCCACCCAGATCCACGTCATCGCCTATCGTCAGTAGAAAAGATGTTCGGATAGCGTGGTGGTCGGGTAGGGTGACCTCATGTCCCGGAATCAGCTGCTGCCTCGGGATCCGTCGCCACCGCCGGACGGCCCGGCCGACGACAGCGGCTGCCCCATCCTCCATGTGGACATGGACGCCTTCTACGCCAGCGTCGAGCTGCTCGACCGTCCGGAGCTGCGGGGCACCCCGGTCATCGTCGGCGCCACCGGCGCGCGCGGGGTCGTGCTGAGCGCCACCTACGAGGCCCGCAGGTTCGGGGTCCACTCGGCGATGCCGATGACCCGGGCCCGGCGCATCTGCCCGCAGGCCACGGTCATCCCGCCCCGCCACGCGAAGTACGCCGAGGTGTCCCGCGGCGTGATGGAGATCTTCCAGTCGATCACCCCGGAAGTCGAGCCGATCGCGTCCGACGAGGCGTTCCTCGACGTGGGCGGGGCCCGCCGCAGGCTCGGCAGCCCCGCGGCCATCGCCCGCATGATCCGCGCCCAGGTGGCCGAGCGGTTCGGCATCACCTGCTCGGTGGGGGTGGCGAGCACGAAGTTCGTGGCCAAGCTCGCCTCGCGCCAGTGCAAGCCGGACGGCCTGCTCGTGGTCCCGGCCGACCGCGTCGTGGAGTTCCTGCACCCGCTGCCCGTCGCCGCCCTGTGGGGCGTGGGAGAGCGCACCGAGCAGGCCCTCGTACGGCTCGGCATCCGCACCGTGGGCGACCTGGCCCAGGTGCCGGTGGCGACGCTCCAGCGTGAGTTCGGCGCCGTCGGCGCGCACCTGGCGGCCCTCGCCTGGGGACGCGACGACCGCCGGGTGGTGCCGCACGCGCCCGACAAGAGCATCGGCAACGAGGAGACGTTCCCGCACGACGTCGACGACCCTGAGACGATCAGGCGTGAGCTGCTGCGGCTGTCGGAGCGGGTCGCCGCGCGCCTGCGGGCCGGTGGGCATGTCGGCCGCACGGTCAGCGTCAAACTCCGACGATCCGACTTCACGACCATCACCCGGTCGCGTACGCTGCGCGAGGCGACCGACGTCGCGAAGGAGATTTTCGACACATCATGCGAGCTCTACGAGGCCGCCGGGCTGGAGCGGGTGCGGTTGCGGCTGGTCGGCGTGCGTGTGGAGAACCTGATCCCGGCCGCCGCGGCGACGCGTCAGCTCGGCCTGGGGGAGCGGGAGACCGGCTGGCGGGAGGCCGAACAGGCCATGGACCGGGCGGCCCGCCGCTTCGGTCCGGACGCGGTGAAACCGGCATCGCTTGTTCGGCGTCCGTTTGGTCCAATAGGTCTATGACGTCACCTCCGGTTTGGACCGCGTTGGACGTTTTCTTTCGCCTACGTCTGAGGCCTCGTATTCTGGGGATAACCGACCGCGAGGTTCGGACACCCCGTGTCGTCCGTTGCCGTCTTCCCCTGAATGGGGCCGTCCTTGGGAGGCGCCGTGCCGCTGTCTGAGCACGAGCAGCGCTTGCTCGACCAGATCGAGCAGGCCCTCTATGCCGAGGACCCGAAGTGGGCGAACACCGTACGGATCAGCGATCCGCGCAGCCACTACAAGCGCCGCCTGGTGAAGGCCTCCATAGGCTTCGCACTCGGCGTGGTCCTGCTGATGGTCGGCGCCGTCGCGGCCCAGATCTGGCTCGGTGCCGCCGGCTTCGTGGTCATGCTGGCAACCTGCCTGTGGGGCCTGTCGAGCTGGAAGCGCATGAACGGGTTCGGTGACTCCCCGCCGACGGCCCGCGGCCGCGGCCGCCGTCCCCAGCGCCAGAGCTTCATGGAGCGCATGGAGGAGCGCTGGCGCCGTCGCCACGACGAGCACTGATCCCCATCACGACCTGAGCCACCGCCGGTGGGCCCGCTTCCCGGGCCCACCGAGTCGTCTGCGGCGCCCCGCGCCCCCGGCTCGCCCGCGGCGCGCCTCCGCGCTGATCGGTGCTTTCGCCCCGCCCTGCCCGCGGGTGCTCGCCTGCCGCGCGCTTTCCCCCGTCCGCCCCAAAAGGGAACGGCACCCCCGGCCAGTGGCCGCCGGGGGCAGGGCGATCAGCGGCGGGCGCCGGTGAGGGTCCGCTCCTTCGCGGTGTCGTCGGCCCGGGTGCCGTCCGGGCGTTCCGGCGTGGCGGCCGCCCGCGTTCCGCCGGGCCGCGCCCGCCAGAGCCGGGGCCGCAGCCCCTCCAGCCGGTCGAAGACGTCGAGCGCGCCCTCGCCGGCCGCCCGCACCCGCAGCAGCACGGACATCGGGGCGAGCGCGGCCCCGAGACGCCGCCACCGTGAGGCCTTCGACGCCAGATCGCGCCTGATCCGGCGCAGGTCCGCCGGGACGGGCCCCGACGCCGAGGGCGTGGGGGCGTACCTGAGCCGTTCCTCCGACGTGACGACGCGGGTGAGCGCCTCGGCGGCCTGCGGCCCGAGCGCGTACCGCTCGCCGATCCGGCGGCCGAGCGCGCGCGGCGTCTCGCTCGGCTCCCCGGCCATCCCCAGGTCCGTGAGCATGTCGCGCAGCTCGGCCCAGGCCGCGTGGCCTCCCGCCGCCGTACGCGTGACCAGGCGAAGGCGACGACGTCGCACCAGGACCCGCGCGGCGGCGGGCAGCAACAGCAGCGCGAGCGCGGCGGCGACGCCGATGCCGATCTCGACGGGCACGGGCATGCCGGGGTCGGCCGCGGTGGCCGTGCCGTCGAGGTCGCGGTCGAGCTGGCGCGGGTTCGGCCGGGCCGGTCCGGCGCTCTGCCCGGCGTCGTCCTCCGCGCTCGACGACGGCCCGTCGGACGGGTTCGCCGTAGGGCCGTCCGTCGGCGTGACAGGCAGCGAGTAGAGCGGCACCTGGGCCGTGCCCTGCCCGGTGGCGCCGGTGGGGGTGGGCTCGAACCGCAGCCAGCCGATCCCGTCGAAGAACAGCTCCGGCCACGCGTGGGCGTCGTGGGTGCGGACCGTCCACTCGTTGCCGATCTTGGTGCCGCCGGTGTATCCGATCGACACCCGCGCCGGGATGTTGAGCAGACGCGCCATCACGGCCATCGCCCCGGCGAACTGCTCGCAGTAGCCGGTGCGGTCACGCAGCAGGAACCGGGACAGCGCCTGCGCGCCCGATCCGGACGCGCGCACGTCGTAGGTGAACCGGCCGTCCTGGGTGAACCACTCCTGCAGCTTGACCGCGGCCTCGTACGGCGAGGCGGCGTCGGCGGTGATGCGATGGGTGAGGGCGGTCACCCGCGGGTCGAGTCCTTCGGGCAGCTGCAGGTAGCGGTCGCTGTCCGGGAGGGTCACCGCCGTGCGCAGCTCGGTCAGGGTGGGCTCGGGCTCCTCGGTCATCACCCGGTAGTCGAGCCCGGCCGCCTCGTCCTCGGTGGAGAAGACCATGAGCGAGGCCCGGTCGGCGCGCCAGTCGCCGTCGGCCTCGACCTGCCTGGCCGGGTAGGGCAGCGGCAGGAAGTGGAGCGTGTCGATCTCATCGCTCATCTTGACCCACATCTCGGCGCGCTTCACCGTCACCCCGGGCCGCAGCCCGGGAGCGGGCGGCAGCGGCCCCTCCGACACGCGGTCTTCCGGGCGTCCGCGCAGCGGGGCCAGCGTCCACTTCGTCCCGTCGAAGATGTCGAGCGAGAAGATCCGCAGATAACGCGGCACGTCGTCGCTGCTGGTGTAGGTGAGCACGGTCGCGTTGCGCTGCTGCCTGAGCTGGCCGCCGAGCTTGGCGATGGCGTCGGGGATGCCGATGTTGCCGCCGCCCCCGCCGAGGCCGTTGCCGACGCCGAAGCCGAACAGCGGATCGGGGGAGAGGGCCGGCAGCAGCGCGGGCACCAGCACGGCCAGCGCGATCGCCGTCACGCCGATGCGCTTGCCCGACAGGGCGAGCCGCTCGGTGTCGGGGGCGGAGCCGCGCGAGGCGTCGGATGAACGCCGCACCACGACGGCCCGGCCCCAGCGGCTCAGCCGCTCGCGCCCGTCGGCGACGAGCAGGCCGATGTAGCCGAACGCCGCGACGACGAACGCGATCCACCCGATCGGGTCGGTGATGACCGCCGCGGGCACGGTGAACAGGGCGAGCATCGGCAGCCCGGCCAGCGCCGCCCGGCGCAGCCGCACCGCGAAGACGTCCACGAGCAGGGCGATCAGCGCCACACCCGCCGTGGTGAGCAGCACGATGCCGGGACGGTCCGGCACCGGGGCGGCGTACTGCTGGATGCCGTCATATCCGGAGGCGATCAGCTTGGCGAGCCGGATGACCGAGTCCTTGGTGGGGATGATCCGCAGCCACGCCTCGTCGGGCGTGAAGACGAGCGTCAGGTAGATCAGGACCGTCACGGGCGTCACGGCGGGCGCCACCCATGGGCGGGCGCCCAGACGGGAGGCCACCGTGCCGGTCACGGTGACGACCAGGATCGCCCCCATGCAGGACCAGAACCAGGTGCCGCCCTCGAAGAGCGGATAGAGCGTGATCGTGACGGCCGCCGTGGCCAGCCCCGCCGCAACCGGCAGTTTCATTGCTTCCTACCTTCCGTCCCGCCGGTGCGGCCGGCTCAGGCCGCG
This sequence comes from Microbispora hainanensis, assembly GCF_036186745.1. Lineage (NCBI taxonomy): Bacteria > Bacillati > Actinomycetota > Actinomycetes > Streptosporangiales > Streptosporangiaceae > Microbispora > Microbispora hainanensis. The sequence continues at coordinate 5,152,915 of NZ_CP108086.1, forward strand.
CTCCTCTTGTTTCCGGCCTGCGGCCACACGTCGGCGAGCGGCGTGCCGGCGGGCAGGTCGAGCACCCGCCACCCGGCGCCGGTCAGGACCGATCGAGCGGCCCGCGCGTTCTCCTCGGCGACGGCGTCCCAGGAAGCCCCGTGCCCGGACGCGCGGTCCCAGGAGGCGAGGTCGAGCAGGATCGCGACGGCGGTCACGCCCGAGTGGCGGAGCTGGGCGAGCGCCCGGGCCTCCTCCGGATCGAGCCCCCCGAGGACCGCGATGATCAGGCCCTCGCCGCCGCCCTGACGCAGCGCGCCGATGCCGTGCTCCAGCGAGCGCGCCGTGCTCTGCCGGATGACCGAGAGCGTGTCGAGCAGCGACCACGACTGGCCGGTGTCCACCACGTGTCCCGCGCCCTGGTCGGTGACCAGGCGCAGGGCGAGCCCCTCCGCGGACAGGTGCACGCCGATGGACGCGGCGGCGGAGACCGCGACCTCGAACGACGAGCGCGGCCCCTCCCCCCGGTGGGCGTGCCTGCGGGTGTCGAGCAGCAGCGCGCCCCGGCTCTGCCACTCCTGCTCCTCGCGCCTGACCATCAGCTCGCCGTGCCGCGCCGTCGAGCGCCAGTGGACGCGGCGCAGGTCGTCGCCCTGGCGATACTCGCGCGGCGCCACGTCGTCGTCGCCCGCCGCCGCGACCGACCGCGTACGGCTGTCGCCGCCGCCGCTGTACTCCCCGGAAAGACGCGCCGGCGGCAGCGGCACCACCTCGGGCGTGACCACGAGCGTGTCGGTGATGGTGAACGAGCGGGTCAGCTCGACCAGCCCGAACGGGTCGGCGATTCGCACCGAGAGCGGCCCGATCGGGAAGCGCCCGCGCAGGTCCGAGCTCACCTTGTAGTCGATCTCCCGGACGCCGCGGGACTCCATCCGATCGAGGACGAACCTCGGCCGGGTCCCCAGCGCGTACTGCAGGGTGTCCTCCACCAGCAGCAGCCCGGTGGGCAGCCGGGTGACGTTCTCCAGCCGCAGGGTGACCGTGGTCTGCTCGCCGGCCTGCACCCGCGCCGGGGTGAGCCGTCTGGCGCAGGCCAGCCGATAGCGCGTGCGGGCCACGACCATCGAGGCGAGCAACGGCATCGCGATGATCAGCACGGACACGCGCAGCAGGTCCTGCTCGCCGAGGACGAGGGCGCACAGCAGGGCCGCCACGCCGGACGCGAGGAACGAGCGTCCTCGCGGGGTCAGAGCCTTCAGCCCGATCATGGGCCCTCCGTCACTTGCTCACTGTCACATCGCCGGGCGCGCGCCCTGCTTACCGGTGCCCCGCTTACCGGTGCCCCGCTTACCGGTGCCCCGCTTACCGGCGCCCTGCTCGCTCGCACCCTGTTCACTCGCACCCTGTTCACTCGCACCCGGCTCGCCCACATCCGGCTCGCTCACATCCGGCCCACTCGCGTCCGCTATTTGGCGTCGGGCACCGGGACGCGCCGCACCAGCTCGCCGACGAGCTGTTCGGGGTGGCGGCGCTGCCCCTGCGCCTCCAGGCTCGGCATCAGGCGGTGCGCCAGCACGGGGACGGCCAGCTCCTGCAGGTCGTCCGGGATCACGTAGTCGCGGCCGGACAGCGCGGCGTGGGCCCGCGCGCTGCGCACCAGATGAAGGGTGGCGCGCGGGGAGGCGCCGAGCCGCAGGTCGGGGGAGTGCCGGGTGGCCGCGACCATGTCGACCGCGTAGCGCTTGACCGGCTGGGAGACGTAGACCGCGCGGACGGCCTCGATCAGCGCGGCCACCTCCGCCGTGGTCGCGACCGGTTCCATCTTGTCCAGCGGCTGCGAGGCGCCGTGCACGTCCAGCATCTCCAGCTCGGCGGCAGGCTCCGGGTATCCCATGGCGATCTTGGCGGTGAATCGGTCGCGCTGCGCCTCGGGGAGGGGATAGGTGCCCTCCATCTCGATCGGGTTCTGCGTCGCGATGACCATGAACGGCGCCTCCAGCGCGTAGGTCACGCCGTCGACCGTGACCTGGTGCTCCTCCATGCACTCCAGGAGGGCGGACTGCGTCTTGGGGGAGGCGCGGTTGATCTCGTCGCCGACGACGATGTTGGCGAAGACCGGTCCGGGCTTGAACTCGAACTCACGCGTCTGCTGGTTGTACGCGCTGACCCCGGTGATGTCGCTCGGCAGCAGGTCGGGGGTGAACTGGACGCGCTTGACCGGGCAGTCGATGGAGCGCGCCAGAGCCTTGGCGAGCATCGTCTTGCCCACACCGGGCACGTCCTCGATCAGCAGGTGGCCCTCCGCCAGGAGCACGGTGAGAGTAAGACGGACGACGTCGCTCTTGCCTTCGATCACCGATTCGATCGAGGCGCGGATCCGGTGGGCGGTGTCGATGAGATCCTCGAGCCGAGCTGAAGCATCGGTGACGTCGGGAGTTACTGCCACCAGGCCTCCATGAGGGTGCGTCCCCGAGAATGGGGCGTTATACGTTCCTTTTCCATTCTGTGTACTGACCCTATGTCCCCTCTGGTTCTCGAGCGACTTTGTCCGGAAATCCGGGTGAACTGCCCACAGTGTTGTGGCGTCTCTTCACGGTCGCGTGGCGCGTTCGTCCGAATCCCGTGACATCCCGTGACTTTTCGCGACTTCCCGCGCCATCCCGCGACTTCCCGCGCCATCCCGCGACGTCCACCGGCGTCCCGTGCGGCGGCTCATGGCACCTGAAGCCTGGCGCGCTCCACTTCCCTCCACCCGGTTCCCCCACCCCTCTCCTGCCGCCCCCGGGAACCCCGTACGCGCCGGGGTTTCCGGGGTGCCGACACGCCCGTGCGCGGGGCGGGGGGCGCCGCGGCGCCCCACCCCGACCCACCCCATTTCACCTGCGAAAACGCCGTCGATTTTGAATGCCGACACGGCCAGAATCGGTTGACGGTGGGGAGAAGTGGAGTATGGTGGTGCGCAGTGGAGGGCAGGGGCTATAGCGCTGAGCGCTCCACAAGGCACAGGAGGTGGGTCCGGTGTTCCTTGGCACCCACCACCCGCGCCTCGACGACAAAGGACGGCTGTTCCTGCCGGCGAAGTATCGCGAGGAGCTGGCGGAGGGTCTGGTGATCACCAAAGGCCAGGAGCGCTGCCTCTACGTCTTCCCCGTAGAGGAGTTCCAGCGCATCACCGAGGCCCTGCGTACCGCTCCGGTGACGGCGAAGGCGGTCCGCGACTACAGCCGTGTCTTCTTCGCCAGCGCGTCCGACGAGGTGCCGGACAAGCAGGGACGCATCACGATTCCCCAGACGCTGCGGCGTTACGCCGGTCTGGAACGTGACTGCGTCGTGATCGGCGCCAACACGCGACTGGAGATCTGGGACGCCCAGGCATGGGACACCTACCTGGAGGCCCAGGAACAGGCATTCTCCGATCTGTCGGAGGAGGTGCTGCCCGGGATTCTGTAGATCGGTCCTTTCTTTTGATCAATTGACCCGTCGGTGACGTTCGGCGAGGTCTCCACCCGCTCCCATGTGGCAGCTGATGCACCTTCCCCGGTGTCAGACGCCACGGCCGGCGACGCGGATGGGGACCTGGCCGGACGGGTCGGTTCTCCGGGAACCGGCATGGGTGGGGGTCCGTTGGGTAGTCACCGGCGGCACAGCCGCGAATCCGCGAGTACTGCGGCGTAAATGGGGGTTGGAAGCGTTGTCGCAAGAGCCCGGTCACCCGGGTGGTCACGTTCCGGTCATGCTCGATCGCGTGCTGGAGTTGCTCGCTCCGGCGTTGTCCGGACCGGAGCCGGTGGCCGTGGACGCCAACCTCGGTCTCGGCGGGCACGCCGAGGCGCTTCTGGCCGCCCACCCCTCCCTCCACCTCATCGGCATCGACCGCGACCCCACCGCCATCGAGCGTTCCACCGCCCGGCTCGCGCCGTACGCGGACCGGATCACTCTGGTGCGCGCCGTCTCCGACGAACTGGCCGACGTGCTCCGTGACGCCGGACGGCCCCGTGTGGACGCCGCGCTGTTCGACCTCGGCGTGTCATCCCCTCAGCTCGACGAGGCCGAGCGCGGTTTCGCCTATTCCTATGACGCCCCCCTCGACATGCGGATGGACCGCGAGCAGGAGCTCACCGCCGAGCGTGTGGTGAACACCTACTCCGCCGCGGACCTCACACGCATCCTGCGCGACTACGGCGAGGAGCGCTTCGCGGCACGCGTCGCGAGCCTCATCGTCAAAGAGCGCGCCAAGGACCCCATCACCAGCACGAAACGGCTTGCCGACCTGGTCCGCGCGGCGATACCCGCCGCCACGAGGCGGACCGGGGGCAACCCGGCGAAGAGAACGTTCCAGGCGTTGCGCATCGAGGTGAACGGCGAGCTGTCGGCGCTCGAACAGGCGCTCCCCGCCGCACTGGACGCGCTGGCGCTGGGCGGGCGCGTGGTCGTGCTCGCCTACCACTCCCTTGAGGACCGGCTCACCAAGCAGGTCCTCGCGGCGCGAACCAGGGACACCAGCCCACCCGGGCTGCCGGTCCCCCTGGAGGCTCACCAGCCCCGGTTCCGCCTTCTGACGAGGGGAGCGGAGCTCCCGGACGACGAGGAGGTGGCCCGCAACCCGCGGGCGGCCTCGGCCCGCTTGCGGGCGGCAGAGAGGATCCGCGAGGGATGAGGACAGAGCAGGAGAGCAGGAGGGCGGCCGGGCGTACGGCCGCGCCGCCCCGCGTGCCCGGCCGCACGCCGGGCCGGACAGCCGCGCCGGCGGGCGAGGCCGTCGCCGCTCCGGACAAGCGCCGCGTCCGCCCCGGCGCGCCCGGCGACGACCGCGCGCGCGAGGCCGTCCCGGCTCCCCGCGGCGGCGCGCAGAGCCGCGGTCGCGAGGCCGCCCCGGCGTCCCGGCCGGGCGCGGACGGCCGGCCCCGCCGTGAGGCGGTCCCGGCTCCCCGCAGGGCTCGTACGGACGCGCGCCCCGGTGAGGCGGCGGCGTCCGCGGGATCCGTCGCGGCCCCGAAGCGCGACGGTTCCCGGGTGCGTACGACCGCCCCCGCCACGTCCGGCACGGCGGCTTCCGGCACCGCCGCGTCCCGCTCCGCCGCATCCCGTACGGCGACCCGCCCCGCACCGTCCCGCGAGGCCAGGAGTCTCACCGAGGTAGTGCCCGCGCCGCGGCGCGTCGGGCGCGGTGGTGCGGAAACCCGGCCGGCGGCGACCTCACGTGCCACAATGGCGCGGCGGGCGTTCCGGCGGCCGCCGCGCGCGCCCTTCGTGCTGCTCGTCGTGGGCCTCATGTGCGGTGGCCTGGTGACCCTCCTGCTGCTGAACGTGGTCCTCTCGAAGGACTCGTTCAGGCTGAGCGACCTGCAGTCGAGCATCGACGAGCTGCACGAGCAGGCAGCGGAGCAGGAGAACCAGCTCCGCCAGTGGACGCAGCCCAACGCGGTGAAGGAGCAGGCCGCGGCGCAGGGCCTCGAGCCCGACAAGTCCGCGCCGAAGTTCCTCGACGCGGGCGGCGGCGCGGCGGCGCGGGAGCAGGCCCAGAAGGAGGGCACGGACCGGTGAGAGACAGCGGCCGGAACCCGGGTCCCGGCCGCGGGGGTCCCAGCGGGCGAGGCGGTGGCCAGGGCCCGGGCGGTGACAGGAGGAGCCCGGGCTCCCCGGGGCGGCCGCCCCGCCAGGACGGGCCGCCGAGGCTCGGTCGTCCCGCCGACCCCGGACGCGACGACGCGACGGGCGGCTCGCCCCGGCGCGGCCGCACCGGCGGCGCTCCGGAAGGCGGAGGCAGGCAGGGCGGCGGCCGGGCGGACGGCGCGCGCGACGACATCAGGAACGGCCGCGGCGGCGAGTCGGCCGGGCGGCGACCCGCCCGGCCGCATACCGGCATGCCGGGGCACGGCGCGTCGGGGCCCAGTACGTCGGGGCCCAGTACGTCAGGACACGGCGCGTCGGGGCCCAGTACGTCAGGACACGGCGCGTCGGGTCACGGTACGTCGGGTCACGGGACGTCGGGTCACGGTGCGCGGGGAGGCGCGTCCGGCGCCTCCGGCCGTCCACGTGCGGCGAACGGCGGCGATCCGCGTCCCGGCGCCACAGGAAAGCAGGGCACCGCAGGAAAATCCGGCACGGGAAAGCAGGGCGCCGCGGGAAAGCCCGGCGTCACGGGAAGGCCCGGTGTCCCAGGCAAGGCCGGGGCCACCGGAAAACCCGGCGCTTCAGGAAAACCCGATGCCCCGGGAAAGTCCACCGGCAGGTCCGGCGCTCCCGGCAGGCCCGGTGCCCCGGGGACGTCGGGGACATCGAGAACGACCGGAGACGGCGCGTCGTCGAAGGCGGGCGCCCCGGGCAGGACCGGCGCGCCGCGCCCGTCCGTACCACGTCCGTCCGCGGCGAGCCCGTCCGCGGCGAGCCCGTCCGCGCCGCGACCGTCCACTGCACGGCCGTCCGCATCACGGGCGTCCGGACCCGGCGCGTCCGGTGGGACGGGTGGCACCGGCGGCGGGCGTCCCCGAACCGGAGGCGCGCCGCCGCGCCCGCCGGGTCCCCAGCGTCCCTCGGGCCCGCCCGGCCCGCCGCGTCCGCCCGCCGTGCTCCGGCTGGGCAACCCCGCCCGGCGGCTGCGGGCGGCGCTGGTCGTGATGGCGATCGTGCTGTCGCTGTTCGCCGGCCGGCTGGTCCAGCTCCAGGGGTTCGACTCCAAGGTGCTCCAGGCGAGGGCAGCCGA